>NZ_JBGUBC010000029.1:0-27935 GCF_041821145.1 Halopenitus sp. H-Gu1
CTCAATTGAACCCCGTCTTTTTTATCCGATAGCGCGGAAGGGTCAGTATGAACGCCGATAACGGCGTCGATGATGGGGGGCGGCCCAGGGACGTGTCCTCGGATGACGTTGATCTCTCGACGCTCCTCGATGTCGACGACGCGACGGCGATCGTCGAGGATATATCGACCGTGGAATCGGTCGACTGGACGCTCCCATCCGGAGTGACTCCTCCGGATCGCCTCTCCTCGATCCTCGTTGCGATCGGGGATGGACCACATTCGGGAGCCACCGTCGATCTCGCGGCTGAACTCGCCTGTGCAAGCGGCGCGTGGCTTGAGCTGTTCCACGTCCTCCCCGTTGATGGATCGAAAGGGAAAGACGATGGGGCTCCGACCGGGACGTCCGATGCGAGCGGGACATCCGATGCAACCGGGGCGCCCGATCCGACTGCCTCCAGTGAGGCGCTGTTGTCGACCGCCGAGGATCGGGTCGGCGAGTGTGAACGGATCGACACCTGGCTTCTGGAGGGCGACTCGCCGGCGAGTGAGATCGTCGAACAGTCCGCGTACTACGATGCGGTCGTCCTCGGCGCGCCGACGAGCGGCCGCGTCGAGCGGTTCGTCCTCGGCTCGACGACCGGAACGGTCCGATCGGACGCCGACTGCCCGGTGGTCGTGGTGACCGCCGCGGGGTCGACTCCGATCGTCCACGAGTAACCGCGGTCCGGTTCTCCGGGAGGGATCGTCCGTGGAAACTCGACTACTGTTCGGGATGTCCTCGCACGATGTCGACGCTGCTTGAGGCGCCGATTCGCTCCGCGCCCGCTTCGATCATCGCCATCGCTTCCTCATAGCTCCCGATGCCACCTGCAGCCTTCACCGGCAGGTACTCGCTCATGAGTTCGACGTCGGCCACCGTCGCACCTCCCTCCGAGAATCCCGTCGAGGTCTTTACCATGTCGGCGTCGGCGGCTACTGCGGCCTTGCAGGCACGCCGTTTCTCGGCGTCCGAAAGAAGCGCCGTCTCGATGATAACCTTGACCGGGATCGGAACCGCGGCGACGATATCCGCGATCTCGGCCGCCACCGCGTCGCTTTCTCCGGCTTGCAGTCGGCCGATGTTGATCACGACGTCGAGTTCATCAGCGCCATCGTTCCAGGCGTTGACGGCCTCATCGTGTTTCGAGGCCGCGGAGGACTGTCCGTGTGGGAACCCGATCACGGTCGCGATCGTCACCTGACTCACCTCCGCCGCGCCCTCGAGGTAACACGGGGGAATACACGCGTTCATCCCGTACTCCTCTGCGGCATCGAGCACCGTTTGGACGTTGCTCCAGGTCGTCTCCGGACCCAGCACGGTGTGGTCGATGTGGGCGGCAAACTCCTGTTGGTTCATACCCGCTTCTTGCGGGCGGAGGGGAAAGGTCTGCGGGTCGATCGTCCGGTCGACTCGCCGGCTTCACCGCCGGCTTATTAGTGCTGGCCGGCAACCAGAAGACATGACGCGATTCGATGCCGCATCGGAGACCGAACGGCGACAGTTGTTCGCGGATGCGGTGACCGCACACAGGCGGCGTTCGAGCCCGGTGATGACCGTGGACGTCGATCCGGAGGACGATACGACCGACGATGACGGCGACGTTCCGCCGTGGATCCAACTCGCGGGAACCGAGGTCGTCCTCGACGTCACGGACGCGGAACTCGACCGTCTCAAGCAACTTCTCGAGGAGTTCCCGGAGTTCCGGATCGACGAGCTCACTAGCCCCGAGGACGCCGAGGGAACGAACGTGGTGATCACCGCCCGCTCGGATCCAAACCGGATCGCAGGGTTCTTCGAGGACGCGTTTCGGACGGTCTTTGAACTCGATTCCGACTACCGGGCATGGGTGACCGCCATTTGAACGCCAGGTAGCCGGCCCACGCGATCGCCGGCAGGGACGGCCCACGCGATCGCCGGCAATAGACGACCCCCGAGATCGTCGGCAATAGGTGCCCCGACCGATCGGCGATCGTCCGGTCGGTCCCTCCGATCAAGACTATATCGCTGGGATTTGAAGTGACAGTATGACGGAGTTGCTCTCCCGCGTTCTCGTCCCGATCGCTAACGAGGCGGATGCCGCCGACACCTACGACGCGCTCGTGGACTATATCGACACCCGGACGACGATCCTCGTCATCCACGTCATCGAGAATGCCGGCGGCGAGATCGACAAGGCGGGCGTCGAACAGCGAACGGAGATCGCCGAGACGGCTTTCAAGGCACTCCGCGGACTTGCAAACGCCGACGACGTTTCGATCGAGACCGGGATCCACTACGGGACCGACGTCGCGGCGACGATACACGCCGCGGCCGATGAACGCGACGCGACCGCCATCGCCTTCCGGTCGCGCGGCGGCGGGCCGCTCCTCGAGTTCCTGTCGGGAAGCGTCCGAACGAAACTCGTCACCGAAGGCGATCTCCCCGTGATCGCGTTGCCGCGGGACGGTATCGAGTGACCGAACCGGCTGAGGACACGAAGAGCAGGACCACCGTGGCGGATCCCGTGGGTGCCGTCTATCGATCGCCAGTGTCGCCGGTCCGTCGTGACCGGCGGCGGACGTAGAGATAGATGAGGACCGGGATGATCGTCAACACGAGGGTCGCGAGCGCCCATAGGGACGGATATCCGATCCCATGATCGCGGGCGTCCCGATAGATCCATGCCGCGACTGCGATCACGACGCCGTAGATCGCGGCGTAATACAGCCCGGTACGGACGGTCAGGAGCCCGATGAACAGTATGTCGGAGTTCGTGATTGAACCGATCGATTCGAAGGGTGCGACGGAGCCGACGACGTCGACAGCGGCGGTCGGGATCCCGCCGACCACGCTCATTGCCAGGGTCGTGACTCGGCGGTGATCTCGCCGGCGATCGGGGTCCGGATGGTTTCGACGGGATCCTTGGCGTTCGCGAGCGCCCACATGGCCTTCACGGCCGCGGTGCCCGGAAGCATGTCCTCGCCCTCGATCACGCCCGCATCAAGCAGGTCGCGGCCGGTATCGTAGACCCGATCACAGACACGCCCCGCGAGACACTGGCTCGTCATCACCACGATCGTCCCGTCGCCGATCAGTTCCTCGATCCGTGGAATGAGGTCGGTGGTAACGTGTCCGAGTCCGGTTCCTTCGAGGACGACGCCGGATTTCCCCTCGAGATAGTCGAGGGCGGCGGGATCCATCCCGGGCGTGAACTTGAGGAGTTCGACCTCGGGATCGAGATCCGGGGCGATGTCGAGATCGGTCGTATCCCGCTCGTCGTACTCGCGGCGGAACGTGATCGCCTCCGGGGACGGTTCGTCGTCGGTCCCTTCCGCAGTCACGGTCGCGTAGTCGATCTCGCCGAGCGGCTTCGCACCGATCGTCTCGAAGGCGTCGCGCCGTGAGGTGTGATTCTTCCGCACGCGGGTGCCGCGGTGGAGCGCGCAGGCTCGATCGGACTCGTCGGCGTGCATACAGACGAGAACTTCCGCGCAGTCGGATTTGGCGGCTTCGACGGCACAGACGGCGTTCATCACGTTGTCCGAGGAGGGGCGGTCGGCCGACCGCTGGCTCCCGGTGAACACGATCGGCACGGGCGTTTCGAGCATGAACGAGAGCGCGGCGGCCGAATACTGCATCGTGTCCGTTCCGTGCATGACGACGACGCCGTCGGCGCCGGCCTCGATCTCCTCGTGGACCGCTCGGGCGAGTTCGCGCCAGATCGATGGATCCATGTTCTCCGAGAGGATGTTCGCGACGACCCGCCCCCGGTAGTTCGCTCGGCCGGCGAGGTCCGGAACCGCCCGAAGCACGTCCTCGGCGTCGAACCGGGCGGTGACCGCTCCCGTCCGATAGTCGACCGTCGAGGCGATCGTTCCGCCCGTCGAGATGAGTGAGATCGTCGGGAGCTCCTCGTCGAAGTCGATCTCCGAGATCGACCCGGGTTCGCTGTCGTCGCCCTCGTCGATCGTGTGGACGTCCGTCTCGAGAACCTCGACGGTCGCCGCCTCGCGGTCGATTCCCACGTTGTACCCGCCCTCGAGTTTGAGAACGAGCCGGTCGGCCGTCGTGGAGGGCATCAACACGCCCTCGTTGGTGACGCCCGCACGCTCGATGCGGACGCGATCCCCTGGATGCATACACATCGGTTGCCCCGGGGCGGACTTGAATCCAACCGTTCACGCTCGGTTGCTCAGTCGATCGATCGGATTCGGACTCTCCCCAAGGGACGACACGTCGGCCGGGTCACGGCACGAGGAGCAACCCGGCGATCGCGATCGAGATGAACACGAGCTTCATCGCCGTGTTGACCGCGATCACCTTCGTGCCGAACTCGGGACCCCAGATGCCGAACTGAAAGGGGATCGACCGCTTGAACGTCGAGACCGCAAAGGAGACGATCCCCCCGAGCAGCATCGTCGCGACCGCGGTCCGGGGCGTGAACGTCTCGCCGATGAGCGGCGCGATCGCGACCGCGCCGGCGGTCGTATCGAGCGAGTAGATGGCGACGATCGCGACCGACGCACCGGGGAGGTCCAGTACAGCCGTCAGCGGCTTCGCGGCCCCGGTCAGCGCCTCCACGTCCACGTGGGTGATGAGCGCGATCACGAGCGTATAGACGATCACGAGTCGAGGAACGATCCGCGAAAGCGTTCCGTAGGAACGCTCCGCGGCCACGATCGCCCGATCTCGGGTGGTCCGATCGTCGCTTGCAGCCGCGTGGCCCGTATTGTGCCCGTCGCTTGCAGCCGCGTCGATCGCGGACCGGTCGACGTTGCGCGAGGAGAGGACCACTCCGCCGATCAGGACCCCCGAGATCGTGATCGCCAACGAGATCCCGGCTCGAATGGAGACGTAGAGGACGCCCGTCCACAGCCCGAGAATCGGGATGAGGACCGGCACATAGTAGGTAAACACGTGCTGAAGAAACCCGAAGAACGTGTTTATCATCACGGCCACGATCGTGGCCCGATCGTCCAACAGTCCCGATTCGCGGTACTCCGCGAGCGTGGCGTAGCCCGCCGTCGTCGACGCGGCGGTGGTGAGAATCGCGGTTCCGACCTCGTCGGGAAGGTTCGCCGGACGGGTGAGGTAGCCGGCGACGCCGGCGATCCGTTCGATCAGTCCGAACTCAACCGCGAGATTGGCGGCATAGACCCCGAGCGTGATGAAGACCGCTATCCTGACGATCCGGGGGATCACCTCTCGAAGGAGCGATGCCGCCGCCGCAACGAGCGCGTTCGCGGTCGGGATGGTCGCGAGGACCGCTTCGGTAACGATTTCCGTGGAAACGCCTCCGATCGTCCCCACCACGGGGACGACCCCGGCAGCGACGCCCTCGAGGATCGTCGGTCCGACGATGACGGCCGCGTTCACGCCCGCGATTGGTGCCGGATCGACAAAGCCTCATCGAAGCTCCAGCGAAGCCTAATTGAAGCCTGCTTGAGTCCCCGATGAAACTCCTTTGAGGCCCGAAACCGATCGGTCAACCGGGTCATTCCCTCCGATCATCCTCGAAGCCGCTCTCCCACCTGAACGTCCCGTCCCGTTGGATGATCTCCCCGTCGATCGCGATGGTCGAGGCGGCGGACACGTCGGCGATCAGGTCGGTGTGGATCGCGGAATCGTTGCCCGACTCGCCCGCCGGGAGACACGCGTCGTAGGCCCGTCCGAGCGCGAGGTGTACGGTCCCGCCCATTTTCTCGTCGAAGAGGATCGAATCCGTAACCCGGTCGATACCGCGGTTCATCCCGATCCCGAGTTCCCCGACCCGTCTCGCGCCCGCGTCGATCTCCAGGATCGACGCCAGCGCGTCCTCGCCCGTCTCCGCCTCGAAGTCGCTCACCTCGCCGTCCTCCAGATGGAGTCGGACGTTTCGCACCCGCGTTCCCTCGATCGTCATCGGGACGTCAAAGAATATCCCTCCGTCAGCGCTTGCGGGCGCCGTGAACACCTCCCCGGACGGGAGGTTGTGTGAGTCATAGGCCACGGAGGCTGCGGAGTTGACCGCAGTTCGTCCTGCGATCGAAAGCGTGAGATCCGTTCGGTGTCGTCCGTCACCTTCCGAGCGGATCCGGACCGTCTCGCCGTCGTCCAGGAGTTCCTTCAGGATCGCCATCTCATCGGCGAGCGCCTCCCAGTCGCGGAGTACGGCGTCGTAGACGAACTCCCGGTACTCCTCGTAGGCCATCCCCGCCTGCTGGGCAAGGCTTCGCGTCGGGTGGACCGTCGAGACCCAGTCCGTCTCCATCCGGGCCTCGCGGATCCCCCGTCGCGACCGGGCGTACGCCTGGCGGATCTCGCCCGGGACGTCCGCGGTCGCGGTGGTGTTTCGACCGCCGCCGAGCCGGAGGTACGCGTCCGCCGCCTCGAACAGCGCGAGTTCGTGATCCGGGTCCTCATCGAACCCGCGCGGTTCCGCCTCGTCCCCGCCCGTGTCACCCTCCTCGTGGCCCTTCAGACGGGCGCGCTCTATCTCCTCGGAGCCATAGGTCGTCACGACGTTTGCGCCTCGCTCGCCGAGTTTCCTCGCGACCGCGACGCCAAGGTCGTGGGCAGCCTCGTCGACGTCGATGACCACGTCGTCGCCGGCCTCGATCCGAGCACTCCAGTCGACGAGCACCGCGGCGTGTTCGTGTACGCGTTCGTCCATCGTTCCCGTCTCGTCGCATGTCGGCAAAACCGTCCCGGTTCGATCGCCCCCGCCTCCGGGATGGTCCGTTCCCGGGATCGATCCCTCCCGTCTCGGACTCCGACCGCGTTCGGATCTACAGTACTAGCGAGATGGCCTGATAAAGGAAGCCGATCACGAACACGCCCACGAGCACGATGGTCGCGATCACCACGATCGGCGAGAGCAGTTCGTCATTCCCTTCATCGACGATGTATCCGTCCATACCCGGCGTTCTCGGTGCGTCCGTTTACCGTTTTCGGGGACCTCGGTTCCCGATCGGCATCTCCGGGACGTTCTCGCCCGAGTTCGCTCAAACGTCTCGGCGACTCCGGTTGTCGTCTCCGATCAGTCGTCCTCGACGAGACAGTACGCGTGGCCGGGGACCTCGACGGTCGTGGACTCGTCGTCGTCCCAGTACCCGGAGAGGACGGCGCGTTCGGCGTAGTAGATCCGGCCGTCGTGGGGAACGGCGGCGCTCGTGACGTGGCCGTTGTTCGCGACCGTCCAACGCACCTCGCCAGTGTCCTTTTCGAGTGCGTAGAGGTTCCCGTCGTAGGAGCCAACGAGCACCGCATCCGACGTCACCGTGAGCGACCCGATCACGCTGCCGTTGACGTTTCGCGACCAGATCCGATCGCCGGTCTCCATATCCAGCGCGTGGACGTGTCGGTCGTCGCTCCCCACGTAGATGATCCCCGTCTCCGGATCGACCCCTGGATTCGACATGACGATCTCGCCGGTCTCGAAGGACCACTGCTCCGTGCCGTCGACCACATCCAGACAGTAGAAGAATCCGTCCCAGGAGCCGACGAACGCGAGCCCATCGTACTGGGGAATCGTCCCTTTGATGTGCCCGTCGGTCTCGAAGGACCACTCCAACTCGAGGGAGGGGAACTCCCAGCAGTAACAGATCCCATCGTTCGAGGCGGTGATCATCCGCTCGTATTCGGGATCGATGGACGTCGAGGGGTGAGGCATTCCCCAGAGCCGGTCGTCGCTCCAGAGCGGTTGGCCCGTCTTGGCGTCGATGGCCCACATCGTTCCCGCCGGCGGGTTATTATACTCGGCGACGACGTAGAGGACGCCGTCCCAGTAGGCCGGACTCGAACCGATCGCGATCGCGCCGTCGAGGGCGATCCGCGAGGTTCGCCAGACCTGCTCGCCGGTCCGGACGTCGAACGCGTAGAGGTCGCCGTCGTAGCCGCCGATATAGGCCACACCGTCGACGATCGTCGGCGTGCCGTGGATGCCGAGCGACGTCGCGCCCGTCCGGGCCGTCCACTGCCGGCGCCCCTTCGGGGAAACCGCGTGGACGAGTCCCGTATCGGCGGGAATCACGACCGTCTCGCCGTCCGGCGTCGGGCGTGGGCTCGCTTTTGCGGCCGTGTGGCCGATGTAGTTGGCCGGGAACTGCCAGTTCACCGTCACCGAATCGGGCACGGTTGCATCGGGATAATATCCGAGTCGACGAAGCCCGCGTCTGAACATCGTTACGCCGTCGTCGTCCGGATACGTCCGGTCGCCGGGGAGCGGATCCGGATCGAAGCCCGCCTGGGTGCGGTCGTATCGCGGTCCCGATCGCAACCCCGAACAGCCGGCGATCCCGGCGAGGGAGCCGGCGGCCAGACCGGCGAGGTAGCGGCGGCGGGAGACGGTTCGACCGTCGACGGGCGTCTCGTCCTGTGGGGGCGACATCCGATCGATCCAACCGACCGACTTCTCGGATATAGCTGTTGTGCTCCATCGCTCACCGATCCCGGGCCGAAACCGTCGTCTCGAAGTTCACGTTTTCGAGGTGGGCCGCCGGATCATCGGGAAGGTACGTCCCCTCCCTCCCGCAGTCGCTTGCGAGGCGACACACCGTCCGCTCCGGTGGCCAGACGACCTCAACGGCGGATCCGTCGGCCTCGGCGCTTTCGATGTTCCCGGTGTCGCCGCTTTTGATGTCCTCGGCTCCCTCGATCACTCGAACGGCGATCTCCTGTCGGTAGGTAAGCGTCCCCCCGTCCGGCTGTATCACCGTGACCGTGAGAGCGACCGTGCCGGCGTCCGTTGGCATCGGAACGGTCGTGTCGTCCGCCCTGGAGTCGGCCTCTCGAAGCCTCACGTTCTCCGGGTCCATTCGCCAGGGAACGACGAGTGATCCCTCCGGATCGCTTACAGTATAGCCCGCGTGTGTTCCGTCCGCCCCTTCGAGGCGGATCCGCGCATGCTCGACTCGGTCGGGAATCCCGACGGTCGTCTCGCCCTCGATGACTTCACCGCGGCGAAGTTCGAGCGATTCCAACAGGGGCGTGACGTATCGATCGGGGTTCGGCGTCCACTCGCCCCGGTAGGTGTAGCGATAGTGATTCCGGTCCGGATAGGCGTCGAGCACGGCGAAGTCCTCCTCCGGTTCGCGATCGAGGGCGTAGACGACCGGTCCGTCGAACCCCGGCTCGTTGCGAAGGTACTGGAAGGGGTGGGTTTGCCACTCTCCGTAGGGCGTCGGGAGGAAGACGAGCGCGTTTTCGAGATCCGTCGCCTCGATCGGTTCATAGGCCGTCTCGTACTTGTCGGTATGGGCAGCGTTGCGTTCGATCGGGTCGGAGACGACGACGGCATTCGCACCCCCGGCGAGCAGGACGCCGGCCAGAACCAGGACTGCAAGACTCGCACGGATGCCTGGCCCATCCGGATCGAGCCCCACCCCCGTTGGCCCGAGTCGGTCGCGAACCTCCTTCCGAAGTCGACGCCAGCCCACGACGGCGCCGATCGCCGCGAACACCGACAGCGGAACGAGCAGGTCGAAGTGATAGATGGGCCCGAACTGCGAGACGATCCCGTCGGTCGGATCGCTCATCGTCGCGAGGACGTTGTAGTTCCCCCAGAAGGCGAAGTTGCCCGCCGGGATCGTTACGAACAGCCCCGCGAGCAGTCGACCTGCAGTTCCCCGGATCGAACGCTGGTCGGGAGCCAGGCTCCGACTCACGATCCCGTCCTCGTCGCTCGTCGGTGGCCACGATCGGATCCATCTTCGGACCGCAACCGCCAGTCCCCCGGCGGCGACGGCGCTTCCGAGTGCCCCTGCCGTGAACCATCGTGTCAGGAAGTACCACAGAACGTACCCGTTCGCACGAAGAGCCAGTTCGGGCGTGTAGACCACGGAGTGATCGAGTATTCGTCGACGGCCGAATCCCGGTCCGTCGAGCGGCGCGAATGCCGCGTACGGGAACGTCGTCGCCGACCCGGTCATCCGCGCGTTGTACGCGAACGCGATCCCAACGAACAGCGTCCCGAACAGGGCGGTAGCGAGGGTTCGACGGATCGACACGGGAAGCGATCCCCACCGTAGCGCGCCCGGGTTGCGGTCGAGAATGCGATCGACGACATGCTCGCGTTCGGCCACAGCGATGACGGTGATCCCCGCGTGCGCGATGAACGGGGCCGCGAACAGCACGGCCGTGTAGGGTCGCGCGAAAAAGGCGATCCCGATCGCGATCCCGGCGAGGACGCCCCACCGGATCGACCCGTCGCGAACGCTCCGAAGGTACGCTACCGCGAACACGAGATTCAATGCGGTGGTCGGGGCGTACGGCAGAAAAACCGACGTGGTGACGATCGAAAGCGGCGCGGCCGCGAAGACGACCGCCGCGAGGACGCCAGCCCGACGGTCCCACGCCATCGAGGCGAGCCGATAGACGAGGAAGGCATTGACGGCCGCGATCGCCGCCAGCGTCACTCGAGGCTCGCCGACGAGCGCCATCGCGACCGCGTACATCGCGGCCGGAACCGGGGAGTACTTCGGGTAGAGCCGGCCGCCGTCCTCGATGAAGAACCACGGGCGGAACGCGTCGGTTAGTTCGCCGGCGTGCAGTTCCAGTTGCCCCTCCAGTAGCATCGCGGCCTGCAGCAGATAGACCGCCTCGTCATGGTTGCTCGAATGGTAGGCGAAGACGGTCGAGGCGACGTCGAAGACGACGAGCGCCGAGAGAACGGCGACCACGACCGCGAGCCACGTCTCGGGGACGACCCGACGAAGCCGTTGCTCGCCGACCGCGAGCACGCGGGTGAGGATGGCTCGGATTCGTTCGAACACGATTCGGATGCGGTTCGACACGGGTGGATAGGGTCCTGTCTCAGAGAGCGCCGACGTCGCGCATCAGATCGACGGTCGCCTCAAGATCGGAAAGCTTGGTAAGGTCGATGTCCGGGACGTCGAGTTCGTCGATCGTCGGCAGGTCGCCGACCGGCTCGACTTCGGGGATGAGCGGATACTCGAAGGTCGACGTCGCAAAGTAGTCCTGCGCCTCGGCCGACAGCAGATGCCGAATGAAGTTCTCCGCGAGCGTCGGGTCGTCGGTTCCCTCGACCACCGCTGCACCTGCGACGTTGAAAACGGCTCCAGCGTCGCCCTCGGTGAACGCGGTTGCGATCGGTGCCTCGGGGCTTCCGTCGAGCACGCGCTGGATGTAGTAGTGGTTGGTGAATCCCGCGTCGATCTCGCCGTCGGCGATCGCCTCACAGGCCGCAAACTCGTCGGGATACTCCTGGATCCCCGCATCGAGGACGCCCTGGAGCCACTCGCGGGTCGCCTCCTCTCCCTCCAGGATCCGCATGGCCGTAACGAACGCCTGACAGGACCCGTACCGCGGGGCCCAGCCGAGGTCGCCGTCGAACTCCTCCGGGTAGGCCATGATATCGGTCGGGAGATCGCCCTCCGAGAGGGCGTCCGTGTTGTACGGAACCGACCGGGCTCGGCCGGAAGTCCCGATCCAGTTTTCGGTGTGGAACTCCGGACGGACCATCTCGGTCAGGTCGCTCGACAGCGACGCGGCTTGCCCCTCGTCGGCGAGCGCGCCGAGCGCGCCGGCGTTGACGGAGTAGAAGACGTCCGCCGACGTACCCTCGCCTTCGGTGATGATCTGGTTGACGAGATCGGTCGAGTTTCCGTATCGAACGTTGTCCGCAACGGTGAAGTCGTCATAGCGGTCGTCGATGTAGTTCACGAGTTCGCCGACGAGGAACTCGCCCCGGCCCGAGTAGATCGTGAGTTCACCCTCCAGGTCGGGCATCTCGTCCATGGACGTTCCGCCGGGTGCCTCCCGTCCCTCCCGACCCGATCCGATCTGGCCGATGTCGGAGCCGGAATCGTCGCCGTTGCCGTTTCCGTTCCCGTTTCCGTTGCCGATTCCACCGTTGCCGTTCCCGGTACATCCCGCAAGGCCGCCGGCCGTAATCGCGCTCACGGCCGCGAGGAACGTCCGTCGATCGGTGGGTCGTCGATCGCTGGTTCCTGGTTCGGTGGATCGTCGATTACCGGGTCGTCCGTTGACGGATCGTCGTTCTGCACGTTCGGCGTCGTCTCGATCGCGTGACGGATCCGATGACGTCATGTTTTTAGGTTCACCTAAAATCCTAAATAACCGTCGATTCAATCGTCGGCCGCCGCCACGACTCGTCTGCGGGCATCGAGCGCGTTCAGGCACTCGAGCCACTCCAGCATGCATTCGCCGACGGAGGTGAAGAACGCACCGTTGTTGTACTCCTCGTGGGATCCTCCGGCTAACTCCCGGCCCATGGCTTCGAAGACGCCGGCGAAGGTGTCGGCGTCCGCGCCGACGTCATCGACGATCTCGAAGAGGTGCTCGTTGAGTTCCAGGCCGGCGACCTCGTTTTGCAGGTCGTCGAAAGTCGACCGCGGCGCCTTGTTGTGTTCACAAAGCGGGAATCCATTGTAGATACTCTTCCCGAGAACGTCACAGGCGCGTTTCAGAAAGACGCCGCTCCAGATGTCATCAAAGCGCCCGACGTCCCACTCGTTGTCGTCCATCGGAAGCTGATAGAACGCAGGGATGATCTCCCGTTCGAACGCGAGGTTCATCGAACAGACCGTCAGGTAGTTCCCCTCAGCGGCGACGAAGTCGCCGGTGAAATCCGACCGGGTGGTGCGGGTTTGCGCCTGTCCCTGCAGATCGCCATCCATCAGGATCCGGACCGCATCGAGGTCGGGCACGTTCGTCCACAGTCCCTGGGAGGCGACGACGTCGTCGACGTGGGTTCGTCCCGTCTCGACCGTCTCGTCCATCGCCGCGTAGGGGTACCCGCGCGGGTAGAGCCCGTGTTCGTCCGCGCGCTGATAGAGCACGTTCACCCACTGCTCGTCCGAGGAGACCGATTCGATCGTCCCCTCGAACGCGAGGTTCTCCAGGTGGCGGCCGAAGAAATCGTCCTCCGGCTCCGGCAGGGTGTCGTCATCGATGAAGAACCCGTACTCGAAGCGGTCGTTCGCCCACATGTACAGGAGTCCAAAGCTCGTCTCGGCGTGGCTGGCCGCCGGAACGAGGTGTCCGTACTCGGCGATCCCGTGGTCCTCATACCACTCCTCGCGGCGCGTCCCGTCGAAGACCTCTCCGGAGACACCCTCGTCGGCGAGCATCGCCTTCATCTTCTCGGTCTCACAGAAGTCCTCCGTGACCAACACCACGTGCAATCGCGAGAGGTCGAAGCCATGTTCCCGCGCGTTCTCGAAGTACGACCGCATGCACTCGTACTCGCGGATCGTGGGGACCACGACGCAGACGTCCTGGCTCATCGTTGTTCAATAGTTTTTAGGGTGGCCTAAAAGCTTGTCGGGATGGATCGGAACGCCGAAGCGACGACCCACTGCCGCCGAATGTCGTATCTTGCAAGGCATTTATGACCGGCCATCCTATCCCGTCGTATGCAGACCCACATCGTCCCGGTCGGGTTCGATTACGACCGGCTCATCGCCCCGCTAGTTCGGGACCAACTCGACGTCGATCAGGTGGTGTTGCTGGAGGGGGCGGTCGGTAGCGAGGCCAACGTCGAGTACTCGCGGCGACTCGCCGAGAAACTCGAGAAGGACTTTCAAAACCTCCTCGGTGCCGAGACCGAGCGGTTCGTCGTCGAGGACGTCTACGACTACGACGCCGCCTTCGAGCAGGCCTACGGATTGATCAACGACGAACTCGACGCCGGCAGCGAGGTGTGGGTGAACGTCTCGGCGATGCCTCGAACCGTCTCGTTCGCCTTCGCGACCGCGGCCCACTCGATCATGGTCGAACGTGAGGGGGACCGCGACCGCATCCACACCTACTACACCGTCCCCGAGAAGTACCTCGAGACGGAGTTGGCCGAGGCATTACGAACACAGTGTGACCTCCTCGAGGACCTGCGTGCCGGAGAACTCGACGAGGGGATCGATGTCCTCGATGAACACCTCGCGGAGGCCCGTGACCTTCTCGCCGAATTCGACGAACGCGGGACGACGATCGGCGCCAAGCAGTTCGGCGACGACCACATCATCGAGCTGCCGGTCGCCTCCTTCTCGAACGTCAAGCCCTTCGAGGAACTCATTCTGTTTACGCTCGGCGAACACGGCGTCTTCGAGTCCGTCTCCGAGTTGGCACAGACGCTTGCCCGTGAACTCGGCGAGGAGTACACCGACTCGTTCCGTTCGAAGGTCATCTACAACGTCGACCAACTCGGCCCAGGAGGGAAAGGATACATCGAACGCGAGGAACACGGGAAGTCCTATCGCACGCGCCTCTCACGCATCGGCGAGCTGTGGGTCCGATCACACGCCGACGAGTCCAAATTCTAGTCGTTTAAATCGTCTGCATTCTCGCTGTTCGAACCGTCTCCGTTCTAGCGGTCCGAATCGCCCCCAATCCGTCCCGTTCGAAAGGATAGATCGAGCGCGGGCGCGCTATGGGTCAGCGATCCCATCGAAATGACATCGACGCCGGTTGCCGCGTACTCGGGAACGTCCTCAAGGCCGATCCCGCCGCTCGCCTCCGTCAGCACGCCGTCGCCGATCGATTCGGGTTCCTCGGTCGCCGCGATCGCTTCGATGGCGCGTTCGACCGTCTCCGGTTCCATGTTGTCCAAAAGCACCACGTCCGCGCCGGCTGCGGCGGCCCTCTCGGCCATCGCCGGGTCCTCGGCCTCGACCTCGATCCGCGTGGCGAACGAGGCTCGGTCCCGAAAGCGCTCGATCGCCGCCTCGACCCCCAGTTCGGCGACATGGTTGTCCTTTACCATTACCATGTGCGAGAGGTCAAGTCGGTGGGTATCGCCGCCGCCTGCGGCGATCGCGCGCTTTTCGAGCCCACGCAGTCCCGGCGTGGTCTTTCGAGTGCCGGCGATCCGAACTGACTCCGAGACGGACCGGGCCGCCTCGACGGCGCGTCGGGTTCGCGTCGCGATCCCGGACGCGTGGCCGGCGACGTTGGTCGCGACGCGCTCCCCGCGCAGGACATCGGTGGCAGTCCCCGAGACCGAAAGTAGCGGATCGCCGGATTCGATCGTCGTCCCGTCCGCCAGCCGGTCGGTTACCTCGATGTCCAGGTACTCAAAGACGGCTGCGGCGGCATCCAGACCGGCGGTGACGCCCGCCTCCTTTGCAACCAACCGTCCAGTCGTCTCGCCGGGAACGTCGTTCGTCACGTCGTGATGGCCGAGATCCTCGCGGAGCCACGCCTCGATCGTCGAGCGTTCAATCGGCATCGATGGGGGTCTCCTCGACGAGGTGATGGCAGCCACGGGATTCGTCGTTCGCTGCCGCGGCCCGGGCGACCAGCAACGCCGTGACGCATGCCCCGCGAAGTTCATAGAGCGACCGGCTCGTCCGAGTTCGTGTGTAGGCGTCGATCTCCCCTTTGAGCCGTCGCAGGACCGCCTGGGCCCGATCGACCCCGTCCGGATTGCGGACGATCCCGAGCTGCTCATCCATCACTCGGCGGAGCCTGGTTAATTTCTCGGTGGCGAACCGATCGGGCAACTCGGGATCGCGATCGAGCAGATCGGGCGTCTCGATCGGTTCGGGCTCGAAGCCAGCGGCCGCCTCCCCGGCGCGCAGCCCCCACACTAATCCCTCCAGCAGGCTCGTCGAGGCGAGGCGGTTGGCACCGTGGACGCCCGTTCGGGCACACTCGCCGACCGCGAAGAGACGATCGAGTGACGCCCGCCCCTCGACGTCGACGTCGATCCCGCCACACAGGAAGTGTTCGGCGGGCGCGACGGGGATCCCCGATTCGATGTCGACGCCTCGCTCGGTACAGGCCTCCGCGAGGTCCGGAAACTCGCCAGCGAAGTCGATCGGCGTCACGTCGAGGACCACAGTCCCCGTTCGATCGCGCTCGGTGGCCACCGCGCGCGCGACGACGTCCCGTGGCGCGAGTTCGGCGTCGGGATGGTATCCGGGCATGAACCGCTCGCCATCGGCGTTTCGCAGCAGCGCACCCTCGCCTCGGACGGCCTCGCTGAGGAGGAACGTCCCTCGGTCGGGATCGCGGTCCAGATCGGTCTCCGCGTCCGTCTTCCCGGCGAAGGCGGTCGGATGGAACTGCACGTACTCCATGTCTTCGACGTCCGCACCCGCGAGTGCGGCCATCGCGATCCCATCGCCGGTCGCCGTGCGTGGGTTCGTCGAACGCCGGTAGCAGCCTCCGATCCCGCCGGTAGCGAGAACGGTCGCCCCCGCAAAGCAGGGGGCCCACTCGCCCTCCCGTTCGAGGATCGCGCCGTGAACGCGCCCCTCGTGGGTACAAAGCTCCAGCGCCGCGGTGTCCTCCAGAAGCGTGACTGACTCGTGGGACTCCAGGTACTCGAGGAACGGGACGAGGACGTGTTTGCCCGTCGAGGCGTCGACGTGGCGGATGCGCGCCTCTTCGTGAGCGGCTTCTCGACCGTAGTCGGAATCGAACTCGACGTCGAGCGTCTCGATCAGGACGTCCTGAACGGCTTCGTCGGCCTCGTTCACGAGCACGTCTACTGCCGTCGGATCGCTTGCGCCATCGCCGGCGTCCAGAACGTCCCGTTCGAGCGAGTCAGGATCGCCGCGGGTGACCGCGATGCCTCCCTGGGCCCAGTAGCTCGTCGACTCCTCGGGGCGGCTGGCCTTCGTTGCGAGCGTCACTTCGGCGCCCGCTCGCGCGCCGGCGAGCGCGGCCGCACATCCTGCGACACCGCTCCCGACGACGAGCAGATCGGTTGTTTCGTCCGTCATCGACTCACAGCTCCAACATCCGTTCGATCGCCAGTTCGGCGAGTTCCGCCTCGCGCTCCGGCACCTCGATCACGTTGTGTGGATCGTTCTCGACGAGTCCCTCCAGGACCCACGTCAGATAGTTGGGATCCACCTGGCGCATCGCGTTACAGTCCATGCAGGCGTCACCACAAAGCGGTACCACGTTCACCTCGGGATGCCACCGCTGCAGGTGGTTGCTGAGGTGGATCTCCGTGCCGATCGCCCAGGTTTCTCCCGGGTCAGCGGTCGCGACCGCCTCGCGGATCGTCGACGTCGATCCGACTACGTCGGCGGCCTCGACGACCTCGCGGCGGCACTCGGGGTGGACGATGACGTTCGCGTCCTCGAAGCGCTCGCGAACGGTCGCCACGTGATCGGCGGTGAAGCGTTCGTGGACCTGACAGTAGCCGTCCCAGAGGATGATGTCCGCGTCGGCGATCGCGGACGCGTCCTTCGAGTCGGAATCCCAGGGGTCCCACTCGACGATCGAGTCGGCCATTCCGAGACGATGAGCCGTGTTCTCCCCCAGGTGTTTATCCGGGAGAAAGAGGACCGTGTCGCCGCGGTCGAGGGCGTATTCGAAGGCCTCGTGAGCGTTCGAGGAGGTACAGACGAGTCCGCCCTGTTCGGCACAGAACGCCTTCAGGTCGGCATAGCTGTTCATGTAGGTGACCGGAACCACGTCCGAATCCGGTGCCGCCGCAGTGAGCTTCTCCCAGGCCGTATCGACTTGCAGCGCCTCGGCCATTCCGGCCATCGGACACGACGCCTCCATACTCGGGAGGATCACCGTCTGATCGTCGTCGGTGATGACGTCCGCGGACTCGGCCATGAACGTGACACCACAGAAGACGACGTACTCGGCGTCGGCCTCGGCGGCCCGCCTGCTCAACTCGTAGGAGTCACCCACGAAATCGGCGTGTTCGACGATCTCGCGTCGTTGGTAGTTGTGTCCGAGGACGACCACGTCGTCTCCGAGCGCCTCGCGTGCGGTCGCGATCCGTTTCGTTCGCTCCTGCTCGCTCAACTCGCGGTATCGTTCCGGTAACTGTTCTAAATCGTCGTATTTGAAGAGACTTAGATCGGTTTCAAGTCCGACAGATCGTAATTCTGGCATTGTATGATGGTTACAGCCTATTTACTCATCTATATCGCTTATTGATAAATTTTTATCTTCAATACCGAGCATACACGGATCGAAGCACGTCGAACCCGCCCTCTGAAATCCGCCATCGAGCGTTTTCGGACTCGTCATCGCGTGAACCCGCTGGAAACCGCCGTTCACACGCCGAACGGCACAAAGCCATGTGGATGCTCGTTCGACGAGAACCGGTGTCGGAGAGACAAGCTGCGACCGCGGATCCCAATGCATCTAAAATCGGTCCGATGCCGTCTCTCTCGGCAGGTGATCCCTGAAAGTGCCAAGGGCATTCTCTGGCTGTCAACGGGACGAGCTGGCCTCACTCCGATCGGCGAGGTCTGGGGTTCCTCGATACTCAATACCATCCCCGTGCTAGGAGAGATATCACCGCCCAGTGGACTGCTCCGAGTCCGTATCCTGCTTGCCGTCGGCCTCCTTCGACGAGGAGTGTGATTTGTCGGTATACTCGACACCCCTGAATTCGAATCGCGTCCCGCCCTCCTCCCCTGCAGAGACACCCACCTCCCAGCCGTGGGCGCCGGCGATCTGTTTCACGATATTCAAGCCGAGACCCGTGCCTCGATTAGTCGTGTATCCGGGTTCGAAGAGCTGATCACGTTCGCCTTCGGGAAAGCCGGATCCGTCGTCTTCGATGTAGAAGCCCTGGTCGGGGGCAAGGTTGCCGATGGTGACGGTCACGTCCTCCCCGCCGTGTTCGATCGCGTTTCGGAAGACGTTTTCCAGCAACTGTTTCAGTCGGGATCGATCGGCTTGAATGACCCGTTCGGTCGCGATGCTGATCTCGCCATCCGCCGTCTCCACGTTCCGCCAACAATTATCGCTGAGCGCCGCAAGAGTGATCGGCTCCAGGTCATCTATGGTCTGTCCCGCCCGAGCAAGCGCCAGTAAGCTATCGATGAGCGTCTCCATCCGCTCGTGAGCATGCTTGATATCGTCGAGATGCTCGCTTTCACACTCCTCGTTGGCCAACTGTAGCCGGCCTTGTGCAACGTTCAGTGGGTTCCGAAGGTCGTGTGACACGACGCTGGCAAAGTCGTCCAACCGCTCGTTTTGGCGTTCGAGTTCCCTCACATGGTGTTTGCGTTCGGAAATCTCGAGGCTGATCCCCATGATTCCGATGATCTCACCATCCTCGTTACGGTACGGGTATTTGTCATCGAGAAAGACGTGCTTTTCGCCATCCAGGAACCGGACCGCCTCCTCGGATATACCCTCGCCAGACTCGATAATCTGCTCGTCGACGGCTCGAATATCGGCTACGCTTTCAGCGTCGAACAGGTCCGCGTCGTGTTTCCCGATCACCTCCTCAACCGAGAGATCGAACAGTTCCGCACCGCTTTCATTGATGAATTGATAGGATCCGTCAGTATCTTTGATATAGATCGCATCCGAGGTGTTCTGAACGATCGTCTCCAGTTGTCGGTTTTTCTCCGCGAGCTCTCGCTCTCGCTCCCTATGCTCCGTGATATCTCGCGTCGCTCCGATCAATTGTTTGACAGACCCGTCCTCGATGAGCGGGGTCAGTTTCGTCTCCCAGAATCTCGATTCCCCATCAACGGGGACTTCCTCTACGTATCGAATCGTTTCTCGACGCTCCACACACTCGCGGTACCGTGACTCGATTTCGCTCCCGACCTCGTCACCGACCACTTCTCGAGGAGTCTTCCCGGTGATTTCGTCGCTTGGAACTCCCGTGACGTCTTCGTATCTCTCGTTGACACGCTGGATGCGAAATGCATGGTCATCGCCAACGTCTATGAGGAACAGTGCATCCTGGGTGTTCTGGACCACAGTCTCCGCTAGTTCCAACTCCTGTTCGCGCTCCTTGCGCTTGGTGATGTCTCGTCCTTCCGGAAGTAACAGAATAACATTATCCTGTTCATCGGTTATCGGTCGGATCGAGAAATCGATAATGGCGTTTTCCGCCCCGCCTTGCACCTCAACCTCATAGCGGACCAACTCGCCCGCTGCGGCGCGATTGATGGCATCCCGTACCTCTTGTTGGGTGGCGTCGTCTCGTTGCCACCAGTACACTTCCCAAAACGGCTTGCCGACGACATCCTCTCGGTCGAGATCGCCGAATTCGAGGGCCGACTCGTTCGCCTCAATAACTGTTCCGTCAGGTTCCAACAAGCCCGTAAATTGATACGTCTGGTTGAAAATTGCGTTGTAGCGACGTTCGCGCTCCTTGCGTTCCGTGATATCCTGACAAACAATGAGATGCAGACCGGGGACAATATCGCCCGTCGCCGTGCACTCGATGATTCGTTCGGATCCATCGGGACGAACGAGTGTGGTGATCGTCTGCTGCTGCCCAGATCCTTGAAGGGATGTCCAAAAGGTCTCGAAATCAAAGCTATCAACGGTGAATTCGTCGAACGATCGGCCCAGTATCTCTTGTTTTGGGAGACCGATGAGGTCGGCGGCACTTTCATTCACCCGGAGCGTCCGCCCGTTATCGTCGGCAACCACCAGCGTATCGGCTGTTTCCTCGAAGACGGCCTGGAATACATCCCCAAACTGCTGTGTGATCGACACCGTCTCACTGGTGCTGTCCGTGCCCACCGCAGACAGCGGGAGCGTTATCGTAATTCTGGTGCCCGCTTCGGAGACCGTCGTATCGATGGCTCCGTCGTGACCGGTGACGATCCAATAGACCATCCAGAGACCGAGCCCTTTTCCGTGGGTCAGCGGCTCTTCAGTCCCGGTCTCAAGCACCGTAGACTCCTGTTTGGGGAGCCCCGGACCGTTGTCGAACACTTCGATTTCGACCATCTCTTGGACCTCTTCAACGGAGACGGTTACCGTGGGGGCGTCCTCTGCATGCTTGCATGCGTTCTCGATCAACTCTCGGAGCGCTGCGCTGAAGTTCGGATACATCCGTACGGGCAGATCATCCGGTCCGGTGACTTCGACCGAAGCGTCAGGATAGTCAGCTTCGATATCCCGGATGGCCTTGCGGATCAACGTCATCATGTCGAACGTTTTGCGATCGGCCCCCTCCATGAGGAAGGCATCGAGTTCCGTCGACTTCTCAGCGAGAGACAGGACCCTGTCGATTGCGGAGGTGACAACGTCACCATCCATCGAATCGTCGTCGAGTTGATCTGCCATCCTGGTCGTGTAGCCACGGATGATGGTGAATTCGTTGCGAAGGTTGTGCCGGAAGATTCTCAGAAGAACCGTGTTGAGCTTCTGTTGCCGGATGAGGTCTTGTTCCCGTTTCTTCTGTTCGGTGATGTCGATGACTCCACCCCTGTAGCCGTCGATTTCTCCCTCATCGTTGGTGAGGGCGGTCACACTATCGGATACCCACCGGATCTCTCCGGTGGTAGTCCGGACTGGATATTCGAACTGATCGAGCTCTCCGACCGACCTGAGCGTTTCAGAATACGTCGCATACGTGTCTGCATCCACAAATACGTCGTCTTCGATACTGTCTACTGCCGTGCATAGCTCCTCCCCGCTCTCGTACCCGAGCAAGTCCGCAAACGCTGGATTCGCCATGGCATACTCGTCGAGTGTGTCGGTCGTCGTGTAGATCCCTTCGACGGCGGTTTCGAAGAGCCGCTGATATCGTTCCTCAAGTTCCGACGCAAGTTGCAGCGTGCCCTTGGTGGTTTTTTCCAGTTCTTTTTGCAGGGCCTCCTTCTCCTCGGTACGTTGTTCCAATCGGGTAGTTTCGATTGATCGGCCGAGGAGGCGCGCAATCAGTTCGATGAACATCTTCTCATCGGCACTAAAACCGTCCTCTCGGGGAGTTCGTTGGGTAAAACAGACGGTTCCGTAGACCTCTCCACGCACGAACATCGTAGTTCCGAGATAACAGTCGATGTCGTGTTCGTTGTAGGCCGGATCGTTCTGCCATCCCCGCTCTGAGGCATTTGAAACCGCAACGGGCGACGGCTCCTGTACCGTATGGCGACAGTAGGTTTTGCTGCGGTCGAGCGTGGTTCCTTCCGGGAGCAACTCGGAATCGTCGCCGACGCTGACGAGTATCTCAGCCGTTGTACTATCGCTGGGGTGGCGCTGGATATGTCCATTTGTGATCCCGAGGTACTCTCTGCCGATTGCAAGTACGCGCCGTTGTTTCTCTTCCAATGACAACTCGGCATTATCCATCACCTCATAGACACGATGGGTCGGTGGCTTTTCGTCCGCCGAGTCTTTCTCAATAGTCATATTTCCAAGAACCTCTGTATGTTTCGTCAGTCGTTGGTGTCGGTGACTACGAGCGCAGTCGCATCATCATCGGATTTGCCGTACTGTTTGAGCAACCGGTTTGCCATCGCGCCAGCCGATTCGTCTCCCCGTTCTCGTATTTCACTCCATTTCCACCTCGTCGAGATCCCATCAGAATACAACACCATCGTATATCCGGGATCCCAGTCTCGGGTGACTACGGATGCTCCCGGGTTGTTGCCCCCAACCACGCCACGCCGGACGACGAGCCCAGTCCATTCCGGACCGGATACCTTCACATTGATGTTCCCTATGTTTGCAAAGGTGAGCGTGTTCTCCGCCCAGTCAAACCGAGCCAGTGCCATCACGACGCCGCGAGTTCCCTTACACGCGCGGTCGGTTCCGCGAAATATCGACGCAAGCGGTCGCTCAGCGTGTGACTCGACATAGGTACGAGCTGTGGTCGCTGCTTGGTGGGCCCGGGATCCATGCCCGAGGCCGTCGATAACGCCCACTAGGGTCTTATCGTTCCATGTCTTGGCGATGAACGCATCACCGTTGGATTGTTCGCTGGAGATGGCCCGTGATGCAGCCCCAATCGAGACCGGGCTGGGTTTCGTTGTTTCATATTCTGGTGTCAGCCACCGATCCGCCACCAGCCGTGTTCCAGAAGCGGGTCCGTCAGGGGTCGTGACCTCGATCTCGTCCATGGTTTGATTGATGATGGAGAGGCCGAGGCCAAGCGATCCGGCAGTCGAGGAGCCCGTCGTGAACGCCGCCTCAATGTCCTGAATCCCGGGGCCAGAATCCACTGATTCCAGCCGAATACCCGTCTGTGACTCTGCCACAATTTCTTTGATCGAGAGTGTTCCTCCTCCAGCATGTGTCTGCAGGTTGGTCGCCAGTTCCGTTGCAACAACTCCCAGTTCCGTGCTGATATCGCTCTCGAACCCGATCTCGGCGGCAGTCCGTTTTACCGTATGTTTAGCTCGTGAGGCATCAGCCGATTCGGAAACATCGATGTCGATTTCGGTAGCGACAACGAGGTCGGCAGGTCCACTCATTGGGGTCACCTCCGTCCCGTCATGAGCGCCACTTTTTGACCATGACCGTTGTTCCTTCACCTTGTTCGGTCTCGATCTCCATGGCGTCCATGAGCGTCTGTGTTCCGGACAGACCACGACCCAGACCATCCGAAGTCGAAAACTCTCCGTTGAGGGCCGCGTCGGGATCCTCGATGCCCGGCCCGTTATCCTCAAAGATAAACGTGAGTCCGGTTTGGTCGTTGTCGGTGATCTGTCGCCATTTCATCGTTCCCTCACCGGCATAGAGGTGGACGTTCCGGGCGAGTTCGGAGACAGCCGTGACGATCCGAGTGATATCCGTAGTGTCAAACCCGATTTGTTCCGCGGCGTTTCGGGCTTGCTGACGAGTCTGGAGAATATCAGTTTCGGATCTGATCTCTACCCGACCGGAGCCATCACTCATTGTGGATCCCAACTCACACCTAACATTTCGAGTGCGTGATCAGTCGATCGGGCGGTCTCAACGGCATCCAATTGATATCCGAGTTCGGCAGCAGTCACAGCAACTTCTGGACGGATTCCGGCGATTACTGTGGTTCCGCCCATGAGTTCGATCATCTGGGCCGTCTCCGAGATATGCCGGGCGAAAAACGAATCCATCAGTTGCACATTGGACACGTCGAGGATGATACCTTCTGGCTGTGAGATTTCCATCTTCTCTAAGATGGTCTCTTGTAACTCGTCGACCACCGGATCAGTCGGATTGTCAGGAAACGTCCCCAACAGGACGTCGTAGATTCGAACGACGTTCGCACTACTTGCCGACATCAGTCGAACGACACCTCCTCAATTTCGAGCGCGGTTTTGAGGCCGTCCTGGAGTGACGACTGTGTTTCCACGTCGAATCCGATTCCGAGTTGGACGAGCGTCTGGGAAATCTCAGGATTGAGGCCCGTAATGATCGTCTTGCCACCCATCAGTTTGACGGCGTGGATCGTGTCGATCAGATGTTGGGCGGTCTGGGTGTCAACCGCCTCCGCGCCAGTAATGTCGATGATCGCGACGGAGGCCTCCGTCTCGGAAATCCGTTCCAGGAGCTTTTCAGTGAAGTCTTGGGCTTGTGCCGAGTCGAGCTTGCCGATGATCGTCGAAAGCAAAATCCCGTTCCAGATCTCGACGATTGGAACTGACATCTGCTGGAGTTCTTCGGCCATCGACTGTTGAACCTCTCGTTGCCGATTTCGCTCGGTGATATCCCGACCGATACCGACGATCGCTTTGAGGCTCCCGTCCTCGTTTTCAAGAGGGGTCCATTGGAATTCGTATGGAATTCGGTCCCCCGTCTTGGTTTCGAGGGCTGTGTCGAGCGTGACTGCCGTCCGATCGTCGGTGACGGTCTCGATAGCCGTACTCATCTCCTCGCGCTCTTCCTCGGGGACAAGATCGGGGGGCTCAAGGTTCGTGATCTCGTCGTCGGCGTAGCCGGTAACGTTCGTGAATTGATCGTTCCACTCTACGTACTCTCCGTCGGGAGTGAATACGTAGAACGGGTCGTTGAGCGTGTTGACAGCGTCGGCGAGTAATTCGGAAGCCACAGGAGAAGTCACAAATACATTGTCTTCGTCCTGATGCATAAGAATGGTGGCTATGCGAACTGTTCACAGGCGCTGCGTTCCCTTTCTCAAGGAACAATGCAGGCCGAAGCCGAGTAGCGTTACCGAGACAGTCCTGCCTGTGGGTTGGAAGGGGGAAGAGGCGCGAACGCGGTCGTCAGACGTAGTCTGATGGGCAGCACAATTGTGATTTTGCGACGACATGGAACGGCCTTTCTCGCGGTCTACGTCCGGATGGAAGAGACTCGCCCTGATTTTGGCACGCCAGACCACTCGCGCCAGCACTGTGATCCCCTGCGCGCGTCCTCGACGACATTAGTGCAGGCGACACCTGAAGACGGGAAATTCCCCTTTGGCGGTCCAATACTGTATTGTGGTATATTCAAATCCAAAAAGATAGGATACTGCCCATTGGTATTATGAATGATGACAGAACGAGAGGTCTATATCGAGGCGATTGATCGGCGGCCGGTTGACGATCAAGCGATAGAAATCGTCGAACGCGTTACTGATCGGTTACTGCTCGAGAAGTAGGAAACGTCACCGACATCATACCACGAGTTATCGACGGCGAACTGACGACGTTTTGACCACCCAACGAAGATCCACACGTTCCACGCAATATGTTCATCCACCTACTCGCGGACTATGGAAAGTCAGATCCGGCCTTCTCCGAGGTTGTCCACCGACTAAAACACGAACTGCCGGATGCTGATATACAACAGACGGCGGTTCCACCGTTGTCGACTATCGCGACAGGGTTCTGGATCGAACAGCTCGGTCTCCATAACCCTCCATTCGAGGATCTCCTGCTGTATTCGAACACTGCTCCGCGGACGGACGTGGCTGGCCCACGTCGAAATAATGAGGGTGGGGCATTGTGCTATCTGGAACTGGAGAACGGGGTTCCCGTTGTCGCAGTTGACGTCGGATACAACCTCTCCTTCGTCAGGGAGAACGTCCAGGAATTCCGAGAGATCGACGTTCCAACGAAGGGTTCACAGTTCCGTTCCCGCGATTACTTTCCGACAATGGTTGCTGAACTGGCACGGGGAGAGAGGGACTCACTCGGGACAAAACGCTCCGTTGAAGACGTGCCTGCCAAGCCCCAAAACACGGTCTGTCACGTCGATGGGTATGGAAATATCAAGACCTCCATTCGAGCATCCGAATTCGATCCGAACGGTGATCACGTCACAGTCGAACTCAACTCCCGGAGCAGAGAGGTAGCCGTGAAAGATGGCGTGTTCGCGGTACCGGAGGGAACCATCACGATAGCACCGGGGTCAACAGGAGGCGACGATCAGTACCTTGAGATCTTCTTACGGGGGGGCTCGGCCGCGGATGCGTTTGGACATCCAACCCCTGGTGCTTCAATCACGATTCAGTGAGTACTGACATAATTAACCGCAGAACCGAGTAGTCCACCCACAAACAGACCGGATCTTGTCCAATAGGGAACGCACGTTCCCGAGGAGCGCCCCTACGATCGCACCTCCGACTGTTCCCCACGTATTGTTATTGCGGCCAGCCCACACCACATTTCTCGTATTCCGGGTACCCGACCCGAAGACGTACTTGAGAATCTCTTTCGGACTTCTCATTCCGATCCAATCGGAAGCATGACGCAAGCAAAAACCTATCGTCGGTGAGACATTTCTGGACTTATTCGATCAGCTGGACTCCAAAGACGGAGTCCCGTTCAGCAATCTTGGCATTCGGAACTACGGAGATACTGGAAGTTGAGACTACAGCGGGTATAGCCGGCCTGTGATGCGTGGTATCGACCGAATCGATGAGTGGAATCTGTTTCAGATCGCTTTCTGAACGGCCGCTCTTGTTCCACAGGCAACTATTCCAGCGGATTTCCGAGACTCTGGATAGTGTCGCCACTCAGACGGCACGCTATTACCGAGAGAGATCCTCGCTATCCGATTCCCGTTTCCTTCTTCACCAGCGTCAGCGTGTTATCTGCTGTCACAATGGGCGAGTGTTCGTACTCACCGGTTAATTCGACCTGTACAAGCAGGTCCACAGCCCGCCAGATCGAGTACAGGAGACACGCAAACGCGAAGTAGAAGAACCGCAGGCCGAAATGCTTCGACGTTGTGGCGGCCATGAACCGCTTGATCGATTCGCCGAACTGGCCGCGCATCAAGCACGAGTGGAACAGCGTTGCCGACCGACTGAACCGTCGCCCACTGGTAGGCGTATTCGTCGGTCTTCTCTTTCGTCCCGATAATCTCGTCCTCGTGGTCCGTCCTATCGCCTGTGAAGGGGTCGGCCTCAGTGATGTCGATGGCGACAATCCCTGCGCGGAAGAACTCCTCCGTCTCTGCGACCTCGTCGATGAGGTACCGGCTCGCCTGTCGATACATTTCTCGAATCTGCTGGATCGATAGATCCCGAATGTGGTCGCGATGAGCGTGTCCGAGTGGTGTCCGTTCTCGCGTTGACTCGTAGGTGAAACTACGAGCACCCTCGTTGGCGGCCAAGTTCTCACGGAGCCCGAGATAGGTTTGTAAGCCCCAGTAGGCGTTCTCGTGGATCTCACAGCCGTCTCCTCGATCTAGCGAGAACGCGGAGAAGACGACCCGATTGAGATGTTCGGTGATCGCCTCGCTTTTGTCGAGAATAGCTTGGTTGTCAGGGTCTGATTCATTTGCGTCGTCGCTCCGAAACGGGAGGTTCTGGTCTGCTTCACGAGGAACAGTAACATTCGCGTTCTGTGCTTTGATGAGGATCGCTCGAGCCGCATTCTGAACTGTTTCACGCAAATCTCGCGTGAAGCGCTTGTTCCAGCTGCGCCACAGTGTCGATTGATCAGGAACCGTCCTCAATTCTAAGCGTTCACAGAGTGCAGGATGGTTATCAAGGTACTCAAGGAGTGCTGTTTCGTGCTCCCACCCGTGAAGTTCTTTCAGCAAGAACAGGCGAAAGAGGATGCCCATTTCGTAGTGTGTCGAACTCCTGTAGCGGTCATGGGGGCTGAATCTGAAATAGGCAATCGGAAGATCGCAAACGAACTCATCAACCGAATTGTGGGCGTCGTGTCTGAACCACCGTTCGGAAACCGTGCGAACGTCTGATTCCAGTCCTGCCAGCGAGGTCCGATCGTACAACAGCGTCGAATCGTACACCAGCCACTCAATGTACGTTCCTCGGGCGATCCGGCGAAAGACAGTGCGACGAGACTCACGACTTGAAGCCACGAGGCAATACTGAACACGTTAGGCTCAAAATCGCC
>NZ_JBGUBC010000030.1:0-25344 GCF_041821145.1 Halopenitus sp. H-Gu1
AATTAAAGAAATTCGCGTTGGTTAGTTGTGGATCGTGCGGGGAGGATAATTCTGCGTCGAATAACTCCTGTTGGAACTGCGGCGCTAGGTTATGATCAGTCCAGTCACTGTCGGACAGTTGGCTAAAGACTACGCGTGGCTGATTATTCTCGCGTTATTGGTTTTTGAGGTTACCGCCACAATCGCTATCAATCGGCATTATTTCTCAGAAATCGTTCCTCGTCAGGATCGAGTTGGGGAATTATCTGAGCAGTTCCGCACGCACGCACTGACGTTCGCAGCGATGGCCTTCACCGTAATCGCGTTACTCGTTTCATTAGCTGATGATCCAGGCGAGTTCGCTAACGTACTGCAGGTGCTGGCAGTCGCAATCGCGCTACTCTTCTTCACGTACGAGGTGGATGAAGTCACGGAAACACGCCGATACTGGTTTATGCTACAGGAAAAAGCGCTCGGGTACGGGTTCCTATCAGTGTTCATAGCCGTCGTGATCCTCTACCATGACGCAGTCCCAGCAGTGAGTGGATGGATACTCATTGCTGGATTCCTTGTGGTTGCATCCATCCGATTCTCGACGGTTTGGCGGCAGTTCGGTATCCTCAAACGACGGAAAAAGAAGGAACTGGAAGAACAGGCAATCAAATCTCAGGAGGAGGAACCAGCGGTGAGTCCGGATTGATTAGATTTTATGCGTCGTGATGTGTATGTCTCCTGGATTGAGCAATTCGTGAGGCACCTGTACTGAGAAGGTAGGACTCACAAATTCTTCGACTCTTCAACCGTTACAGCGTCGACTCACCGGCTTCTAACGCGTCGAGAGCTTCTCGCAACGCTCGTTTCACAGCGTCTATATCTTGACGCTGAACCGCGTCACTCGCAGCGTCTATGTCTTCCTCAACACTGGACTCCACGTCCAACTCGACGGATCCCCATGTTTCAGTCCGCCCGTTCGAGGAGGCATCACTGTCAGCGATCCGATCAAGGCGTTGTTGCTTATCGTCACTCCGACTCCTCGACGTGTCGCCGTCACTCGACTCATCAGTTTCCCGATCGATGCCTGTCGGACGACCGCCGCGGTTGTAGAACGCCTCCAACGGGAAATCGTACGCCTTCGCGCGTTTTTCCTTGTTAAATGTCGTTCGCCTGGACACGCCAAGCACTTCAGTGATCATGTGACGGTCACACCCGCGGTCGAGTGCCTGTCGAACCTGCTCGTCTTCCATCCGCTGCAGCAGCAATTGCGAGTCGTCAGGGATGTACCCGCGCGACGAGGTCTCGATCTGGTCAGTCAACCCCCACTCACCGGTCTCGACGTCCTTATCGACGATCTGCCGGTCACGCGTCTCGACGACGTTATCGAGCCCCATCAACACCCACAGGCGCTCCCGCACCGACGATACCGTCAGATCCGCGGTTAATTTAGCGGCGATGTCACCGGTTCGCGCCGGGCCGTCCCTGGCTAAGACCCGCAGGATCTCGATGTCCTGCGGCAACAACACGCTCAGGTCCTCCTCGGTGAGTTCCACGGGAGCATCGTCGCGCGTCGTCTGCTGATGCAGCCAGGAGTGACACGATCGACACAGCAACGTCAAATTCACCATGTCATGCTCACCCATCTCGACTGGGTCGCGTTCGATGTGATGCACGTGCAGCGTCGCTAACCCGCCTCGCTCCGGGCCGCGCCGCCCACACGTCTGGCACCGGTGATCGTATTTCGCTAACACCTCCTGCCGCGTCGACGGGTCCACGGTCTCGTGGCATTCATGCGGACTCCATCGATCAGACGGGTAATCATTACTCGGCTCGGTACTTCTGCTCGCGTCGTCGGTCGTTCGTGACTCTGTTTCTGACATTCGTCGTCTTTGGGTGTTCGCTTACTCGCTCGACTCTGCACCGCACATCGCCTGGGAACATCGTGGTGTATCGCTTCAATCCGCAACCGCGTCCCTGACTCACCTGGGAACGCTCAACCAGGTTCCAATGGCACCCACCTGCCACGCACTCGACCGACCTCTATGCCTCGGGGCACTCGATGAGGAATCATTTCACACCTCCCTCGTCGGCGTCAACGACTTCACGCGGAACTCGGACTTCCCGCAGTACCGTTCAGCGAGCCGGCCGAGCGCACGCGTCCGCAGCACGTCCGCCACGTTATGCAGCGCAAGCTCCGCGAATCGTCCGTCCCGGAACGCCGCAACCGCGTCCTTACTCTCACCGAACGGATCCACTGCACCGTGCTCACCGCCCACCAGCACCGCATACACCCCTGCTAAATCACCGCGCTCCGCAGTCCCTGACGCCCCGTCGGTAACCGTCGTGTTGAACCGGTCAGTCACGACCGGCATCACGTCCGCGAACGGCACGTCCACGAACGGCCACGCCATCCCCAAGCACGCGTACCGCGTCCGGAGAAACGGTAAATCGAACCCGCCCTTCCACCGCTCACCATTGTACGCGACCAGCAGCACGTCCGCGCCGCAGAGTCGCTCCTCAACGAACCCAGACACGGCCGCAAGCAACCCTTGCTCGGACGTGTGCATAGACACGTTCACCAGCGTCCCCGTCGCAACCGCATCCTGCACCGTCGACGCAACGTCACTCACCGACCGCCCACCACTCTGCACGAACACGCGCACCCCCAACGGCAATGCGAACCCGACCGTCGTCACCTCGTCGTCAACGCTGAACCCCGTCGTCTCAATATCGAACGCCACCTGCTCCAACACCATCACGCACCACCCCCACTCTCCGAGTCACTACGCTCCGGAACACGATCTTCACCTAACGGTCGAACCCGGAGTTCTCCGTACCCGAACCGCGAATGCGTCCCGACGCGGTACACGCCGTTCACCGCCGTGCGAACCACGTTCCGGCCCGTGTACGGCACGACCTGCCCGTGATCAATCGTCGTCACCGCGTACGAATCACCCCCGTCAACGAACCGTGTTTCCCGGAACCGTAACTCGTCTTCATCGACACCCCACCACCACGGCACCGACTGCGAATCTGCCCCCGGATGCTTACTCTCCAACACGAACGGCGTCACCAACTCAACCCGGCACGGCTCACCCGACCGTTGTGCGGCTTCTAGCCGAGAGAAATCCACCGCCTCCAACTCCACGGTTTGCGTGTCCGCGACCGACAACACGCCGAACCCGTAATTCCGCGCCCCACCAACCTGCACGCCGTCAAGAACCTCTTCAGGCAACGGGAGGACGTCATCGGCCCCATCAGCGTGCACGTAACAGTGCACGAACCACGACACCGACCGGCGACGCTTCCGCTGCCCCGCCGGCCGAGCGAACCAGCACGTCTCATCGAACGCCACCCGGCCACCATGCAACTGCAAATCGTGCACGTTATGCGCATCTCGCGGCCGTGAATCCAGCAACCACCGGTGCGCCGGATCACGAAACACGAACAAATCCTCGTACGACTCCACGTCCGGCAGCGACTTGCCGAGCTTCCCCGCGTACCCGTCCTTCGAATGCGACGACGGGTACTCGCCGTACTCCCCCGGCACGAACACACCGTGACTCAAACGTAACGTTCGCCGCGCTGCATCGCCCACGCGGGGAGCGATTGCGTTGAACAACGCGTTCCCCGTCACGAAATACGGATGCCCGAGATACTGTTCTTCGAGTTCGAACAGCACCTGTTGAATCCGCATCACGCCACCACCCCCTCACTTCCACTGCACCACCAGCGCCCACGCACCACAGCACTAGGGCGACGAGCAGCCACGCGACTCCCGGTGACCATCACCAGACCACCGTCACGCATCACGCCCATCACCTCCAGCAGCACCACCACTACAGGGCCACTCAACCGGGCTCAACACGGCGATGTACTCCTCAATGAATTGTAGCGCCGCGGACCACGACCGGACGCGACGCAACTGCGCGTCCAGCACACGCCACCGCCGCTCCCCATCCACATCGAACGGCACCTCCGGGAGCCGCGCCCACACGTCAGCGAACGACCGCGCCGGCACATCACCCAGCCGCACCGCCGGCCGACCATCCGGCCCACCCGTCACGTGCAACGCAAACCCCGGCGTCGAAAGCACCGTCCGATGCGGCACCACCTCAACAACACCAGCCTCATCACGCTTACTCACCGCGAAAAACAACTCCTCGAACCCGAACCCCGCCCGGTAATTATCCAGCAACGCCGCCGCGAGCAACGTGTGGTACTTCAACGACGTGTACGGGTAATACGGCGACTCGCAGAACAACGACGGCACCGACGCATCCAACCACGCCGCGTGCAACCGCTCAGCATCATCGAGCTCGATCACCTCCCGAAGCGCTGCCCCGATATCCCGCACCGGCTCCACCGTCGACGCCAACTCCCCGGTCAAAAGCGAAACGCGGAACCACGACTCGTGCGCAGCCACCGTCCGCTCCGGCTCCCCGCCCGGCCGACTCAACAACGCCGCATCCCCATCCGCACCGAGCGGCACATCCTCATTCACCCGAACCCCGCGGAACGACCCCTCCGCGTGCTCGTGCGACCGCATCCGCGCTTTGTGAACGTCGTGCCGATACACCGACACCATCGGCTCCACACTCGCCTCATCACCAACCGTCACCGCAGACCCCGAATCCGAACCCATCACGCCTCATCACCCCCTGTGGACCCGTCAGGCATCGGCAAGTCACCATCACGCGCCGCCGTCCGCGCCTGCAACGCCCGAACGAACTCCGGCCTGCACTCAGACGCCCACGTAGCATCCTTCTCCTCCATCAACTGCGTCGTCGCCTGCGCCCTGTTGAACACGCGCCGCACCTCCGACTCCGAGTACAGCGGATTAATCACCCACACGTCAGCGATCCCCGCCCCAAAGTTCCTCGAACCACCGATCTGAAACGCGAACTCGTCGCTATGCGCGTCAAGAAACGACACAGCCTCAAGCAGAAGCCCGACGAACTCCGGCTTCAACTCCCGGAGCGTCAACTTCCACGTCCCCTCAACGTTCCCGACGACGTCACGCTGCGCGTGCCGGAGCGGCTGCCCACCATCCGCATCGTTCCGCGACCGCACCTGATTCGACACCTGCCGGTAATGCCCCTCCACCTCCCCCTCCAAAACATCAACCTGTCGCCGGATCGGCGAAAACGACACCGGACGACGCAACAACTTCCCCGGCTGATCACCGAACCCCCCGAACAAGTCGTAAATCACGCACCCGTCATCGTGCTCATCGAGGCACGCACCCTTCTCGTGATACCCGGACTCCAAATCACGCGCGTACGTCTCCGCACGCACAGAATCCGCATTCGACTCCCCCGGATGACACGCCGTCGCCCCAGCGACCTTAACGATTTCCTCACACCCATGGCGCAACCACCCGCTCAGGGTAAACGGGCTAATCTGCCCCGCAATCTGATTCATCGAATCATCCGCCTCGTACCGATCCGCCGACGCGTGATGCCGATCCGTCACGATCCCATCACCAGGAGACAGTAGACCGATTTCAAGGCCGATGTACACATCCGGCAGCAGCATCTCCTCAACCAAACGCGGGAGATCGAGTTCGACGTCGAGCTGCGAATCCGTGAATCCCGACGTCATCGTTCACCACCCCAGAACAACCCGAGAACCACATCGTCATCTGACTGATCCGCACGACGTTGCGCCTCACCCAAGGACGTCCTCGCAGACGACTCAACAGTCCCTCTCTCCTCAACACCAGACGCAACGTCCGCAGCCGCCCCACCAGTCGGAATCGTCCGCACCGACTTCGTCCCCGCCGCACTCACCAACAAGACCTCCGGATCCACCAACACCGGCCACGACGACTGCGTCGCCCCATCCGAGCACCACCCAACACGACCCGCCACCACCAACTCACGCACACCCAACGTGAACTCCCTCGGCAACTCGTGCTCACCACCACCGCAAACCACGTGCCCAACCTGAAACACCACCTCACCAGCCGGCCGAAACACGTACACAACAACCGCAACACCCTCACGAAGAGGAGAACCACACACCTGACACGTCGCGGCCCCTTCCCCGAGCGAAATATAATTTATTTGATGTATATCTTCAATAAGCGGTCTGTCGCAGCCTTCTTGTGTTTCCGAATTTGAGTTTTTCATGGGTTCTCGGACCGTATTCGGAACCCAGCCTGGGTGCTGCAACACCCGGGCACTTCTGTCGATCAGTGCCCAACGGCTGAGTTCACATCCATTAGTCATTCGTCTATTGGCATAAACCTTTGGACACTCGACTAATGGTAATTCATCCAGCAGTCATATGTGAAATGGCGCTCACGTCAGTACTATGGGCGACCGGGATCGGGACGAAGAAAGTGGGAAGTTTACGGAGGAATACCCTCCTCAAGAGTTCCTGGAAGCCTTAGCTGAGCTCGGTCCTAGTGGAACAACGGACATTTCGGAGTATGTAGACTGTGACCGTCGAACCGCCTATCTGAAATTAAAATCACTCGAAGAGGAAGGAGAAGTTAGAAGCAAAAAAGTTGGAAACTCTCTCCTCTGGGAACTGAAGGAATAGAGACAAATTCATCGGACGGGGTTACTCCAACTCTATTGCTTTACTAGCTGCATCGAGTGGATCGGTGTAGAATACGAGTTGAAGTTGATCCAGGAGTTCATCGGGTATCTTCGCTAGGTCCTCTTTATTTTTCGCAGGGAGTAACACCGTCTTTGCCCCCGAATCTGCAGCCAATTGTAATTTATCGATCAAGGAACTCACGGCCACTAATTCCCCCATTAGACTCATCGCGCCAAGGATAACGGCCTGTGACCGGACAGGCCTATCGAGTATTCCTGAAACGATGCCTACAAGAAGTCCAACGCTTGTTTCGCCACCCTCGTTCGCATCGGATGGATTGAGTACTTGTACGTTGATATTGTACTCCTCCAGAGTTTCATCACGACGGAGCTCGCGCATATTCGCCTGTAGATAGTCACACGCAGTCTCGAACGACTCTTTCATCTTCTTCCCTGGTGTCCCCGAGATGTTCGTCTTCCCAGAACCGGGGAGTGTCTGAGTTTCGATGCGGAATGGTGCGTGACGACCCTCGCTTTCGCCGATAGTGTAGACAGTGCCTGCTTGCTGTGTCCCGGGCGGAATGAGCGCCTCATCGGCCTCCTCGGGGACCGGAACGTAGAGTTCCTCTTTCGTGTCTAAGTCCAAATACGAGAACTCGACGGCCCGGTACTCCATTCCACCCATCCGCTTCAACTGTTCTTTGACGCGGCGACGTCCCTCCATAGCGAATTCGAGGTATTCGCGGAGCTCTTCTTTCGTGTATTCACCGTGGGGGTGGAGTAATTTGAGCAGACCAGATACCGTCTTTCGGACGGCCCTTTCGTCACGTTGGTTCAGGTGGTCTCCGAATGCGAACTCCTCGTTGATCGCATCGCCGTAGGATTCTTTCCGGAGCTCACGGACGAACTCGGCGAAGTAATCCACGATGAATCCGAACTGATCGCCGAAGAACTCGGAGCGCATCTTCGGGACTTCCCAGCCCGGAAGGTAGTAGTGGAAGCGGTCGATGAGGGCGAGGTCCTGCATATCATCTGGGAACGGCTCGAAGAGGTGAGAGCTCTTGAGGACGCCTTCGACGTCCAAGTCGATGTTTCCAACGTAGACCATTGAGGCCTGGGCTGTGAGTTCCTCAGTTCCGCGTGAGAAGCTCCCAGCCTCCATATAGTCTTTGAGCATTTGGACCGCTTCAGAGTCGCTGAACTGGAGGCCACCGACTTCGTCGAATGCAACGACGTCCCAACGGCCAACGAGTCCGATTCTTCCAGTGTTGAGGTTGAGGAAGAGCTTCGCAACGGTGGTTTTTCCACCGGAGATGAGGATCGAGTGAGGGCTGATTTCACGGTACAGATAGCTCTTCCCCGTTCCGCGGGGCCCTAATTCGACGTAGTTGTAGTTGGACTCGACGAGAGGGAGACACCGAGTTAGGAAGAGTAGTTTCTCGCGGTCGCTGAACGCGGAAGGGTCGTACCCGACGCTCTGGAGGAGAAGATCCATCCACTCGTCGCGCGTGAATTCTCGTCGACGGTCTTTCAGTTGGTCGAGGTCGAGGTTCGACACCTGTATCGGTTTGAACGATTCGATACCGAACAAGCTCTTGGGGCTTTTTGCGTTGTCTGGGAGGTATTCCAAGTCAATGATGGCCCAGACACCGCCGCCCAACAGCTTCGGGTGCTTACTGACGAGATGTTCGTTGACTTCGACATCGTTGAGTCCAAGGTTGACGAATGAGCCGATGTAGGCGTCCTGCTGCTCGTCGAGCCTGACGGTTACTTTGTCGATGACTCGGTATCGCCCTCGCTCGCGTACTTCGCTTTTGACGTACTCGGCTTCGTCGGGGCGAACGTAGTGCTTCGACAGAATCTGTTTAACTTTTTCGAGCCCCTCCTCAAGCGATTCCTCATCGTCTGTGGCGCAGTATTGTCCAATGAGGTATTCGAGAACATAGGTGGGGACGTTCACTCCCGACTTGATATCCTGAACGAGATCCTTCCGGACGACGCGTCCGGGAAAGACGTCGAGAGCTTTCTGATCGACGTCCTCAGTTGTCATTATAAAGGAGAAATAGAGCCGGGGGCATATTGGTGTCGGTCATACTAAGTGGAACACCGATCCGAATTACCGCCATCTCATCCTGAGCCTTTCGCTCATACACAATTGCTGGCCTTCGTAGTACTTAGACGTCAAATCCCATATCGTCGTCCCCGAAGAGCAAATCCAGTTCCACCGTTTTCCGCGTGATCGTTTCTCGGGTGTCGGTGTCGATGACTTCGAACTGGACCGAGCTCTCTCCAGAGATTGCTCCCTGTTTGAGTCGGACACGTTCACTATTGGTTCCCGGCGATACCTCCATCGTTACGGGGTCCGCAACCGGTTCGTCGTCGATGTTCGCACGGATCTCCAGTATCGGCGCTGGGTCGAAGGCCACTTGTCCGCTCTTGGCTTCGATCTCGACAGAGATTATCGAGTTCGTGATCGGGTCTGGAATCGAGACATCGTAACTGATCGACGTACTTTCTTCGATCTCGCCGGTGGTCACCGTGAGACACGGGACGAGGAGTTCTTGGAGTGAAATGCCACCGTGGAAGTACTGCATGTTCCCTCCTTGGGCCTTGAAGCAAGCGACACTCCGAGGGAAGAGCAGCTTGAGTTCTGGAGCGTTGATTCCGAGGTCAGACAGGGCAGCGGAATCGACTTCGATGAACTCGTCCGTATCGACGAGTGGAGCATCACTGTCGGTGGCTGCGAATCGTCGCTTGACGACCGGAGCGAGGTCGGGAGATTCGACTTTGAGATCGTCGGACAACCGGTCCGTGTAGAGGAACCCGTGGTCGCTCGTAATCACGAACCGAGTGTACCCGGCCTGCTTCAGTCGCTGGACTGTCCGTTCGACGTCGTCGACGTGGGAAGCGACCTGGCTGAAGGCCGCGTCGTCGTCGAGGCTCTCGCCGAGTTTGTCTATCGTTCCGGAGTAGACGACTCGGGGGACCGGATCAGACTCAGTCAGGTCCTCCAACGAGATGCTGCTCACTTCGTCCATATCCACCACTTCGAAGCCCGCGGCGCTGAGTCGTTCGACGCGGTCCGATTTTCCGGCCATCTCCTCACCGCCGCTGGTCACGACGAGGTCATCGTCTTCGAGTGAGAGGCCGAGTTCCCCGGGGAGGTGTGCAGCCATCCCGACCTCGGTGATCGAGGGCAGTGCCGCGCTGACTGCGCTCAGGTCCTGCTCGAAGTCAGTTCGCCGCCCGAGGTTCTGTTTGATTGCTTCGGCGAGTTCGTAGCGAAGCCCGTCACAGATGATGATCGCGGTTCCGTCCTCAAGATCCGCGAACTCATCGTGGAAGGAGGTCTGCGGTGTCCCGAGGGTCGGATCGTCACTCAGGATGTCCGCAAGCGGGCGGTTCACCCCCTGGAGGAAGGACATGTAGTGTTGCGTGACCCGCTGTTTCAACGGGGTTTCGTTCGGATAGGGGAACGTGGCCTTTCGGGTGGCGTTGATGTACTGCCGATAGGCCGCATCGACTTGCCACCACCCGTCGTCACTCGTGTACTTTTGGGCGAGTTCCGCCGACGAGAGCGTCTTAGCTTCGTCGGCGTCGATAGTTCCGACCCGCTGGAGGGTTTCAACCGCCAGGACTGGGACTGACCAATCGACGAGGTCCTCGTTGCTCCAGAAGCTGTCCTGGCGCTCAGTAACCGTTTGCTGGAGGTCTGCCGCGATATCAGGGAGGTCGGCGTAGGTCTCGTCGGCGAGGCGTTTCATCACGAGCCGGATGAGACCCATGTCGATACCCTTGAACGCGGTTGCGTCCCAGTGAATCCGGTCGGAGTCGATGACGGCCTTCGCAAGGTCGTAGTCCTCCGCGATTTTCTGTGCGTAGCGCGTGAACTCGGCGGGGGCATATTGCTGCCACTCGTCGCAGAACGCCGCAGCAGCGCGGGTGTCGTCAGCCGCCAGTTCGTCGTATCGGGATGTCGGTGCTCGACTGGCCACCTCGCCGAAGAGGAGCTGGGTCGCTAGCTCTTTCGGGTCGAGTCCCGCAGTGACACCGTACTCCTCACGGAGTTGGGCGTCCCACGCGTCGGCCATCGCGTTGTCCTCGATTGTCTTGCGGTACTCTTCTGGGTTCGAGAGGTAGGTTCGAACCCATTCGTCGGTCGCCGGGCCAGCGGTGTCGAAGAGAACGCAGAAGAACGCTAAGCGCTGAACCTCGCGGTTCTGTCCCCAGTCCTCGTACGCGTCGGGGATCTCTTCGTCGTGCTCGACGAGGAACTGCGTCACCGGGGTGTCGTCGATGTCCTGGCCGACGCGATACTGTCGTCCGAGTGCGTGGACGTCGCGGAACCACTCGGCGTCGTTGCGTGACTCGGGGATGTAGAACAGCCAGTTCTGTTCGTAGTTCGGATCTTCCTCGTGAAGGCGGCGCTTCAGCTCAAAGTAGCTGCCGTCGTAGCGTGCGAGCGTGACGTCTTCCAGGGCAGCTTCGACCTCGTCGAGGACGCCTTTGTACTTCTCTTGGGCGTCGTACCACACCCAGACTCGGTGTCGGTCGAATTTTTGCCTGAGTTCTGTAATAATGCTATCCGCAAGATCTCCCATGTCAGGTCACCTCGAATAGCTCGATTTTAGCTTCGGGAGGCCGGTTTCGAGGATATCGTACTGGTCCCACTCCTTGATGTTCTCCCAGATGCCCTTCTCGACATCAACGGTGACGCCATCGTCGATCATTTCGTCGATGGTATCACGGAACTCCCTGATGTCTTCGAGGTCGTTCTGGACTTCCTTTTTCCTGTTCAGAAGCTCCTTGTCCGGGTTGTCACCGCTCGTCTGAGCATTCAGGGTCTCCAGTTCGTTTTCGAGTTCTCCAATCCGCGGGTCGAGATACTGGCCGCGAAGTTTCGGGAGGGTGTTTGCGTCTATTCCGTGGTAGTACACGAAGCAGCTGAATGCACCGTTCGAGCTTTCGAGTTGCCAGTAAATCGGACTCCGCTCGCCTCTCGGTTTGTACTCATCGACGTGGTGATACCGGAAGAAACGCTCCCGAAGCCACTCAACGGGACGGCGATTCAGAGCGGTTTCCAACGCTCTCTCTGCGGCCGGAGCATCGTCGAATAGTGCCTCGATGGAGTCACTGAACAGCGTCTCGATCGTATTATCTCCGCCCTCAAATGGAAGCAGTTCATCGCCAATTGTTGGGACACCCCGGCCCGTGTCCCAGCGGCCGAATAGTGACCCGACGATTAACGAGATTATTCGACCTGCTGCTTCGGTGACCTCGCCATCTGAGTACAGCTCATACCCATACCGCAACTGTGCTACCGTTAGCGGAGACAATTCCGTCTCAATTGCAGCCTCCCTGAGTGTTGGTTCGTCCATAGACTCTAATACATCAATTGCCTCCTTGAGCCGCTGCTCAGGAATGGATTCAAGAGTCACCTGTTCCTCAAGCGTATCGGGGTACTCAACGTGGCATCCCTCGGCGACCGGAAGCTCTACCGTGTTGTTCGGCAGACTGGCATACATCTGCTCACGGATTTTCTGTGGGATTTCATATTCGTCAAATAGGATGTTATCTGACGCACCATGTGCGGTGACGATGCGAGCCCGCATCGCTTGTTCTGCTGCAAGAAGATCGGTTGGCCCATCTTCAAGATAACCCGCTAACATCTCACCATCATAGTCGGAGGAAATCTCTTTCATGGCCGAAATATTCTCCCTATTTTCAACCGCCATAGAGGCCAGTTCCTCCAGCTTCTCTTGATGATCAAATTCTGTTTTTATCGGGAAGCGTTCAGCGTCACCAATCTCGAAATTGATCCCTGGATTGAGTCCGTTCGCCAAATACCTGAACAGGGTGGCATTGAAATGAGAGATCAGCAGCTCGTCGCTTAACTCATCGGAAGTTGTGAATATTGCTTTGTCCGAGAAGATACCGTCGTCGTATTGCTTTCGACCGACAAAGTACGACCCGAATCTCCTAAATGTGACTCCTTCCTCGAAGTAGTGTTCCTCGTTCCTGAAGTTCGCACCGCTCTCTTCTAATTCGCTCCGTCGGCCAGTCCAGGGAACGTAGTCCTGAGGGTAGTCATAGTATTCGGCATCTGTCCCGCTCTTTTGGAACCGAGCGTATTCCTTATAGCGGAGTTCGTCGGGTAGCTCCCACCACTTCTTGACAAGCCCCTCGTCATTGCTCGTGGAGAGCCCCTGGTTTAGATCGGCGACGTTCTTCAGGCTCTCATACTTGGTGAACAGACTGAGAATCTCTTCACCAAACCAGTAGAGGAAGGGCCGTCTGCCAATATCATCAATTCGTGATTGGAAGAAGGTATACACGTCGTCATGAGTTCCCTCAGAACGGAGACTACGGGCGATTTCATCAAGCCCCGATATCTTTTTCGAATGACCATCATACTGATCTTGTTCGTGTGTCATTCGGTAGAACCGAGAATACTGCCCATCTTTTGGAGGACTACCTCGGAGTACAAACGGGATGGTAAATGGTCGGTCTTTCATAGAAAATGAATGACCAGACAAGTGAGCAGCTTCGATGAAGTAACTCTCGTTCAGCAACTTCTTTCGTAGCCCACGGAAGTAGTAGAGGAACATAAAATTCTCCGGTGTAACCATACTAACGTGGCCTGTATCGGAAGAGAAAGAGAGACAGCGCTCGATGAATGCTCCGTAGACATCGTACTTACCCACGTAGCGACCTTTGAGGTAGCTCTTCAGGGTTTCACCCATCTTTTTACTCTGCAGGTAGGGTGGATTGCTGACGACGGTATCGTACTCTCCGATCAGAACATCGAGAAGCTCGACCGTTTTTCCGACCTCGGCTGCGAACATTTCCTCGATTGGGTCGTTGTGTTCGAGTGCCTCGCTGGCTAGGTCTTGCACACTATCCATCAGCCGGGACTTAATCTCATCCCACGATTCTTCCTCGCCTCCCGTCATGAACGTTGACTGGGAGGTTAGTCCACCTTCGCTCGTGAACTGTGCTTGGCCAGTCGCTTGAAACTCTTCGCGGTATTCGTCGAGAACCTCGTCGATGCGGTCCTCGACCTGAACCAGACTTCCCAATTCGCGGATGTCACCGAAGCTGTTCCAGATTTGGTCTAAGATCTCTCGTTCCAACTCCGAGCCTGCACGTTCGAGAATCTCCTCTTTTCGTTCACCGTTAATCAGCACGGCATCGGCAGAGACGATGTTTAGCTGCGGGATTTCGACATCAGGGGAGTGGTCTTTGGCCTTTAGGTAGAGTGACAGCGCGGCAATCTGTGCCGCCCCCGAATCGATATCGACACCGTACAGATTGTTCCGGAGGATCTCACGCGGGATGTACTTCTCGGGTACTTCACCCTCTTCCAGATACATCTGATAGAGAACGTCGAACGCGTAGAACAGCATGTGACCGCTCCCGCACGCGGGGTCTAGTATGGTGATTTCTTCGACGGGCTTTACCTCCCGGTCTATCAGAGAGTCTTCCAACGGTGCGAGGTAGAAGCAGTTCTCTTCCTCGCCAATCTTCGTCCGCTCGCCCTGCATTTCGAGCCACAACCGCCCCAGTGAGTTATCTACCATCCACTCGACGATGTACCGTGGAGTGAACAGCTGAGTCTTCGTGGCGATGTCCGTCCCCGCAACCTTGTAGTTCTCCTCTTTGACGCGTTCGTCGATTTCGTCGCGTTCTTCCTCACCGAAGTACTGGTACACCCAGCCCAACGCTTCGTCGCTCTCCCAAGCCTCGTCGTCGATTGCATCGAGTTCGTCGAGAACTTCCTCACGTACCTGTGCGTCGAGGTCGATAGCGGTGTGTTCGGAGTCTTCGAAGATCATCCGAATCTCCGCGCCGATTTCATGATACGCAAGGTCGAGTGCGGCACCGAATCCGTCGTCGGGTGCGTTTGTTAGCTCCCCGGCGATCTCGGCCACGGTGTGGTGCATGTACGACCGGTTACCGTATTCCGGACGCTCGGTGATGGTTTCCTCGACGAGACCGCGAACCTCGATTGCCTTCAGCGCGACGAATCGGTTGAGGTATGTCTTCGTGGCTTCGCGGACGTAGTTAGTGATCGACCGTTCCAGGTCGCCTTCGGTGGATTCGAGTTCCCGTTCGATGGCCGCATCCAACGTCCGGCGAGTGTGGATTTCGTCAGCAGAGAGATGCGTCAGATTGTCGAGCGGGAGCTTCTTGTTCTCGTAGATGCCGTACTTTTCGAGGCGTAGGCGAAGCTCGTCTTCGAGCATACGTCGAGCTCTGAGGATCGTGCTTCGAATGGTCGAGCGCTGATCCGACGAGAGACCGGGTTGACCGTGAGTCGTGGACATGGATGTTAGAGAGGTGTGTGCCGCCCCGAATTGGGTGGGATGACGGCGCGCCGTGTCGTAGTTCCCACCCGCGATGACATACCAGCGACAAGCAGGTGGCGTGTCTTATAATTGTGGGAGAACGTGCAGTCTCGCTCTATCGGATCGTGAACAAACGTAAAAAGTCGAATTGTGAGTTCAGGAGCGTGTTAACGGAACCGGATCTCCACGTCGCCGTCCTGTTCGAGTAGCTCCTCGACCTTCGCTCGCAGCTCGCCGATCGGTGCGTCGATGTCTTCGGCGTCGGTCACGACGACGGTCCCAAAGATCTTGTTGAGAGACACGCTCTCACGGGTCGTTCTATCGTCGTCGTCTTCTTCCAGCTCATCGACCCGCTGCTTGGCCTTGGCTTCGAAGTGGTCAACGGTCTGGATGTTCTCGATGACCCAGTTGAGCGAGGGGTTCGGATCGATGTGGTCCCTGTTCGAGATCTCCAGATCGACCGACCCGTCACCCTGCCGTTCGGTTAGATCCGATAGCGCCGAGTCGAGCTTGCTCTCATCGATGTCTGGGCCCGCGTACGCTTTCACCGATTCGATGGAGTCGCTGTACGTCTCGTACCGTTTCTCGTACAGCGCTTCGTAGGTGGTGGTGAAGGCTTCCGCCGCGGTTCGGTAGTCCGTCTTGACGTTGTTCCACTGGTCAATGACCCCATCGGTGTCCAGCGTGTTCTTGACACGGTCGGCGGCCTCGCGTGCGTCATCGCTGATGTCGACGAGCCTCGGATGGTCGTCCGCCTCGTCGATGAGCGATTCCCATTCGGTCGTGACGAATCGCTGTATCGCCTCGTACCCCTTCAGGTGGTTCTCGCCGCCGTTCTCGCCGCAGAATTCGGCGACTTTCTTCGCGTTTTTCGTGAGCCCTTCGAGCTCGTCCTCGAACTCGACGAACTGCTTGATGCGCTTGGCCGACGTGGGTTGCTGGACCAGGTTCTTCAGCCGGGTTTGGAACTGCTCGACGTCGTCCGCGAGCGGGAAGTCTACCCGACGGAGCTGCGAGAGGAGTGTGCTGGTGGTCGAGACCCACTCGTTGGCTTCCTCTCGGATGCCTTCGTCGACGGCCTGGTCCGTGGATTTGACCTTACGGTCGAACAGGCGATCGAGGAGCTGCTTGGCGTCCGTTCGCGTGTCGATATCAACGGTCTCGCGCTCGTCGAATGACGTGGACTTGAACTTCGTGACCTGGGTGAACAGTTCCTGTGCGCCGTCTTCCGTGTACGTGCCGTAGGTCCGCTCCTTGTACGTCGGGATGATCGAGCCGTTCCGGAAGAGCACGGCCGCGGCGAGCCGTACGACTTCGCGGCTCCAGCCGTACGGCGGTTTGGCGAAGTGGTCGATCAGGTCGCTACCGCTGCGGGACTCGCCTGCTTTCTCACGGCGTTGAATCTCGTTTTCGACTTCGGAGGAGATGCGGGCTTCGGCGATGAGCTCGCCGTCCTGCACGACACCCAGTTCGGAGAAGACCGACGGGTTCGACGAGCCGTCGAGGTCGCCGAAAATCTGCTCGATGTGACGGTCTTTGACCGTCGCGGAGCCGTGTTTGAAGTTGGTGAAGACCTTCGGGATGGCGTTGTCCGTCTTTCGGGCGACGAGCGAGGTGAGCGAGGTGCTCGTGGTGTCGAACTCCTCGGTATCGCCGTTGTAAATGAGGACTCCGCGCTGGAAGCTTCGTTTGAACTCGCGTTCGACTTCGTTGCGGAGCCGTTGGAGATCTTCCTGCTTCTGCCCGAGAGCTTCCTGTTCTTCTTGGCTGAGTTCGTTGCCCCGTTTTTCCTTGACGATTGTGCTGATCTGAAGAATCGATTTCAGCTTCTCGTAGATGTTGTGCTGTTTCTCGTTGTCGGCGATCCAATACAGCGTGCTATCCTCGCTGAAGCTCTGAGTTTTCAGGCCGTCCGGGTCGAGGTCCTCGTATCGCTGGTAAATCGGCGAGTAGGTTTTCAAGTCGATGTGACCTTTCGACGTGATTCTCTCGCCATCGATACTCAAGTTCACCTGGAACGTTTTTCCTTGATAGTTGACGCGAGACGTTTCGTCGAGGATGTCGTTCAGGAATCGCTTGGAGGACCGGCGGATGTCGCCGGGACCGGGGTTAATTGACTTGATCTCATTTTCGAGTTCGCGCTCGGTCTCTCTGAGGAACCGATATCCTTCTTCACTTCGGCCGACGTAGCCTGCACCGACGAGTGCATCGAGCGTCTCTTTGACGTCCCCTTCGAGTTGCTGCGTGGGGCCGAGTTCCGTCTGGAGTGACGTCGCAATGTTGTCGGCCGTGTTCGGAATCCACGGGAGCTGCTGGAGGAGGTACAGGGACTTGAGGACGCGACGTGCGATTTCCGGGTCGGAGTCTTTCGGACGTGCCTCGCGGATCGACTTGACGTCACTGCTGGGGATGTCGTTGCTGATCTCGTCGAAGATCATATCCAGCGTGACGAGCGCCCCGAGTTCGTCGTTGTAGAGGTGGTCCTCGTCTTTGAGGACGCTCTGGGTGACGTCGATCAGTGTGCGTTCACTCCCTGCCAGCTGGTCGTCCGAGCCTTTCCCGAGAGCCTTGAACATCTCCGGGAGGATATCGAGTTGGTAGGGAAGGAACGGGTAGCAGTCGATGAAGTTCTCCTCGTTAATCGGCTTCAGACTCTGACTGGAGTCGAGTTTGTATCTCGCGGACAGGATACCCTCGTGCTGGTCGTACAAATCGCCGAGGATGCCTCTGAATTCGCCTTTCTTGCTGAGGACACGGTCGCGGACGACCTTGTCGAGGTTCTCGGAAGTGAGATCGAACCGGTGCGGGAAGCGGTCGATGACTTTTGACTCCTCGGCTTCCTTCTCCAAGACGCCGGGAATGAGTTGCTGGAGTTGTTCCTGGGAGGTGACTCCGAGGAAGACCTTGCCTTTGCCTTTCTGCCCGAATTCCTCGACGATACTCTGTAGTTCCAAGAGGAGTTGGCCATCGTCGCCGATGAACTGCGAGATCTCGTCGATGAACACGAAGTACCGACAGTTGTCGCCGGTCTCGGTTTCCCGTTGTACGACATATTCCACGATGTCTTCGGCGAGCGTGGACGCGTTGATCAGAACGTTGTTCTGAACGTCGTCGATTGCGCGGGCCGCATCGTCTTCGTCGTCAAACTCATCGGTAGCCTCGACTAATGCGGTTTCCATGTCCGACCGGACGAACATGGCGTCCTTTCGAGCTTCTGTCCAGTCTTTCCCAGTGTTCGCCTCGATGGCGTCGACGAACTCGTCGTACACTCCGCGCGATTCGAGTTCCTGCTCCATTTGGGCGACCCAGGGCATCGAGGCGTAGCCACGGGAGATGTTGAACTCGCGGTGGATGATCTCCGTGATGGACTCGCTCCCGGAGGCGTCGGCTTTCGCGCCGATCTGGAACATCAGCACCTCGGAATCGAACTTCTGGGTGACAGACGAGACCGCTCCATCGAGCATCTCGTTGGCTTCAATTCGATCCCGAAACATCTCGGCCGCGTGTGTGTCCTCGAATTCGAAGTTTTCGAGGATATGCCCGAGGATTTTCATATAGTGGCTTTTCCCCGAGCCGAAGAATCCTGAGACCCACATCCCGACGTCTTCGGTCTGTGTGTGTTCCGTATCGATAACTGCCTCTAACGCGTCCGAAAAGTGCCGTTCGAGCTGTGGTGTGAGGATGTACTCTTCGAGTTCTTTCTTGACGACGCTCGGATCATCGTTATCGACTTTGACGACCCGATCGATCTTTCGATTGATCGGCCGGTAGAAGATCTCGTGAATCTGGTGGGAGGAGGTAGTGTCACTCATGTCCGATCACCCTTGCGCGGTAATATGTTCCCTCCGATTCATCGAGGAATCTTAAACTCTTGTCATCGACTTTCGCCGGGTAGCAGAACACGATGGGCGTGTTGTCCGGCGTATTCATCTCTAATTGCCCCATCAGTGTGGAGGCACTGGCGAATGGGTACAGGATACCCATCCGGTAGACAATCACCGTGTCAGAAGATTCTGCCTCCGATGCGATGGCCGATGCTAACTGGCCCATCTCGCCGTCATCCAGAAGCGACGATTTCAGTCCGTCGAGTAACTGGTCTCGGTCCCGACGTTCGAGATCGATCACGTTCTCTAGGATACCACGGTCTTCGAGGATACTGAAGACCAGCTCCCGCATATCGATTCCTGCGACGGTTTGGTCGTAATACTCCAGTTTCTCGATAAGGTTTCGAACCTCTTCGTCGACTTCGAGTTCGTCACCAGGGTCGTAGGTGAAGACGATGAACGGGACCCCAGCGCGCTTTCCGACCTCGTCTCTATCATCTCGGACAAGTCGTTCGACTTCTTCGAGCCGTGCTTGAAAGTCAGAAAGCATCTATTAAGTCCTCTATGCTGTCACACTTTGTAATTAACCGTTCTGTCGAGCCGCGCTTTTCGTAGCTCACATATTGGGGTGATATGTCTCGGATCCGACGCTGAACTTCGGATTCGTTTATCAGGAATAACTTCCAGTCGTCGTGTTGGATGACGTCTGATGCGGACTTCGCCCCCTTCTGGAAGAGCCGGTAGACAACGTAAGCGACTGTCTCATCAGGAACGTAGGTGACGGCGAATTCCTTGCGTTGGGTGCCTTCTAAGAGCCCGTAGTTCCGGAGTGCAGTGAGGTACTTCGTGGCGGCTTCGTTGATCGTCGATTCGGACCTGTCACGCAGGTCGGCGTAGTCCTCTTGAATCGATTCGATGAACGAAACAATGTCTTTAGCTTGGACGGAGAGGGTCCCCCGTCCGAACTCAGGGTACAGAAAATCGAGGGTGACGAGGTGGATGAATGGATCTTGCGCGAACTCGTAGTAGAGACACCAGTCGGTTACGTCGCTCCGGACATCAGCCGACATAATCTTCATCAGTGGCGTCTCTGTATACTCCGCCTTATCGGGGATATGACGACGGGTGACTTCGCGGAGAATGTTTGTTCGATACTCGTCCGTGTCCTTGTTCAGGATGTTCTCTTCGACGACCCGTCGCTCTAGTTCTTCGTACGATTCGCATTCGACGTACGTGCGAAGGATGCGTTTCGTCTCGTCGATGTACGTACTGTGATGGGCGATTTTCGGGTCGAGACTCGCTGCTGCTTCTGTTTCTTTGCCATCCTTCGGCTCGATATGCTCGTTACTCATATGGATATTTCACGCGCTTTCGGGTTTAAGATCTGACTTGAGGGGGTAGTACGGTACGCAGAGGCGGTCGGTGCTTTGCCCGTATCCTTGCAGAAGAGTGGCCAGCAACCGCCATTTCTCTGGTTCGATCTCGGATTGTGTGTATCCATCTTCCTCGATACGGAATGAATCACCAGTTCTTGGGTCAGTGAGCGAATTTGATGCTGCTGTGATATTTGATCCAGTTTGCTCGATCATTCCGTCTGTCCACCCTTCTCTCAACGATTGAACAGAGACGCTCTCAAGGGCTTCCAGGGGCTGGTCATCCGAAGCATCGATGTCTTCAATGGCTGCCGAGATACGTGATTCTACTTGCGGGCCGAACGAGAACAGAGAGATAGAATCTGCTGGAAGGTGGTCTGATTCTGCTTTGCGACCGACTTTCGATGCGAGGGTGATTCGAGATTGGAGTTGCGTTTTTGGCGTTACCTCATCGAGTCGTGCTCGGCCCGTGTCAGACAGGACCCGTGAGTCCCACCAGCCCTGGTTGTTCGACTCGCCCACACGCTCTATCAACAGACGTGAGGCGATCAAGTCAAGAAAGAACTCGTCAACAATACCCGCTTGGTTGAGGGCTACTTTAGTCGAGACGAACGCGTCGGCGAGATCAGTTGAAGTCATATTTACATCCACAAGTGGTGGTGGCTTAGAACCAACGCCTCCAGTTTTCTGAAGGGTAAACTGTGCGTTCAGCACATCGCGGGTTTAATATCGCCCGACAGAGGTTTGATAGTGTATACGATGGGTTCTGGAAATGAGTTGACTGAGCTGTATGATTGTCTCTCTGTTCTGTATGGGTCGCTGCCTTCTGGGGTGGATTCGGAGTGGAAGGAGGCACTGAGGTCTGTTCTGTATGGTGGGGAATTGTTGGCTGATGGGGCATCGTGTTACGGGGCTCAGCAGAAGGAGCGGAATTGGGGGAAGCGGAAGGAGTACGTGCGGCGATATGGAAACGGGGATCGGGTGACGGAGTTTTCGGCGATCATGGTGGCGGAGCCGAAACCGGGGGATCGTCGTTACGTTCCGTCGGGAGCGATGTTACCGGTTGCGCCTGAATCTGGAGAAGTGCTGCCAGTGAAGGTGTCGAAAAATGAGGTTGATGGTGCGATTGCGTTGCTTGCTGAATTCCCGGCTGAACCGGCTGCTGATCGTCCGAGTGATGGTTCCGATGTGTTGCTTGACCCTGAACGAGTGCGTCGAGCGCGAGGAAATTCGGGTCCCGGCACGACCAGTGACGCGACGACAGTCCTGTTTGTGAGTGACACGCACTTGGGGTACAAGAACCGTGAGAGGACGGGGAGAGGGAAGACAGTGTCGTGGGTAAATGAGATTTCGAGTTGTGAGGCGTTCAGTCGAATTGTTCGGATTGCATGCAACCGTGGGGTAGATGCGGTCATCCATACGGGGGATATTGTAGATCACGAGGTGGCCGCGAAAACGCTGGATTACGCTGAGGCCTGTCTAGACACGTTGGCGAATCGCGGTATCCCCGTGTACTGTGTTATTGGATCTCACGATCACGATTCGGCGAATCCTCAGCATTCAGGATCTGTGAATGGAATCACGTGGCTCAGAGAACAGGTGAAGAAAGGCCATCTCACGGAATTATCGACCAGTCCGACGCCGGTTGCTGGCAGGTCGCTCGATGCGTACGGTATCCCTGCTGGGAACGTGGGGATCAACGATGTCGGGAAGTTCTACTCGCGGGAATGGGATCCGTCCGATATTGCATTCAAGCCTGCGACTCCCGGTCCGAACGTACTGTGTCTTCACGATGGGTTGACGCCGTATCGAAAGTACGACGCTGATGTTGATTTGAATCGGTTACTCGCGCAGTCACGCGTATCGTTTGACTGCGTACTAATCGGTGATGAGCACCGGCCAAAGAATCGGGATTTCGAGAATGGGTATACGTTTGAGGCGGCTGACGGGACGCCAGTGTTCTATACGGGACCAGCGATCCGGATTAGCGAGCCGTACCGGGGCCACGACGCGTTTGTGACTGAACTCTCGGTCTCTGATGCGGGGGTGACAACGACTCGGCACACGGTATGACTGCGGGCGGTCGTAGATACCCAAGTGCTGATAACAATCACTGCCGTTTCATCCAATAATGCAGCGCTTCTCCAAGGGAGATCGCGTCCGGGTCGATATTCCTGATGAGACAGATCCCGATCATCAGGTGTATCACGGTGAACACGGGCGGGTCGTTGCAGTGATGAATGATGATGTGGATTCAGTCACTAGTGACGAGCGGGATGCGCAGCTCTATCGGATTGCGTTTGATTCGGGTGAGATGGGTGATTTTCGGTGGCGTGACTTGCGGCCACCAATCGACGACTCCTCATAAGTATAGGCTCCGGCAGCTCTTGACAATTTTCAGACCGGAGCTATCGGGGAAAGGATCATCATCTGGCTCTGTTACTGTTTCTTCATGCCTCTGGATCGGCTCCGTAGTATTGTCCCGATGTTTGGCGGTGGGACACAGTACGTCGAGACGTTGGATGCGATTCTTGCGTTCGTTGAAGCGCATCGACCGATGACGGATGAACTCGTAGGATGGCATCGTGGTTCATTCCCGAACGTGTCCAGTCGAGACTCGATTATGCGGCGGGTGAGTTATTTACAACAGGTCGGGTTTCTCCGCCAGGCGAACGACCAGTGGGGACTCGGTGATGCTGGTCGGGAGTACGTTGAGCAAGGTGATGTGGTGACGCTGCTGCGAATTATGTGTGATCGGAACGTCGGGTTACGGAGTCTCATGTATGCGTTGGTTGCTGGGCCGATGACGCTCGCGGAGGTGAGTGAGCAGCAGCTCGACACACATCCAGAGTTAGGGTGGAGTCGCGGGGAGACGGACATGGCGAAGCAGCGGGTGAATTGGTTACGAAGCATGGGCCTCGTTGAGAATCGCGGCGACGAGTACGCGTTGACGGATGACGGTCTGCAGTTCGTTGAGCGTGCGGTGGAGGAGTGGGCTGATTCGGACTGGACACCGTCGGTGAGCGATGCTGGGATGCGTGCTGGGACGTACGAGACGACTGTCCACGCACGGACTGTCGATCCGGAGTTCCGTGCGACAGTACTGTCCCGGCACGACCGGACGTGCCCGGTTTCCGGCGTGGATCATCCCGGCCTGTTGGACGTGGCGCATATCCTGTCGTGGAGCGATTTTCCAGAATACAGAGCAGATCTCTCGAACGTGCTGGCGCTCAGTAAGACCCATCACGCGGCGTTCGACCGAGAGCTATTCACCATTGATCAGGACTACCGGTTGCGCGTGAATCCTGAGTTCGAAACCCAGAGTGATGTGCTCCAACAGACGATTATCGACCGTGAAGGGGAACGTATCTCGCTTCCGGATGGAAGCTTGAAGCCGCAGTTTGTTGCGCAACACAACGCGGCGCTTGAATGGGCGTGAGAATTAAATGTCGAACAGCGGCTCGATGTCGGAAATTGCGTACCGGTATATCATCTCGTGTAACGCTCGGTGTGTGGCGCTCTCTTCTGTGCTTGCGAAGAATTGTTGTCCGAAGTACGGGATGTCGCTACCGCTTACGACTGGGTCGTCTAGTGAGCGATCTTCGTTGAAATACCCGAGTTCTTTCTGGGTGCGACGCCACTCTGTCGGGTCAATATCGTGCGCATAAATATCCCAGTGGGTTTCCGGGACGTCTGCGACAGCTTCTAGCGAGAGTCCTGGGCGCATGAGATCGTTGTGGGTCAGTTGGGCGAAAAGCTCTTCCACTCGCTGAACAGTGGATCCGTCTCTTTGTGGGGAGGCTTGGCTGGCCAGTTCGGCCCGGCCTCGGATATGTCCCAAATCGAAGTCGCCGTTATACGTGAGGAGTGTGGTTGCTTCTCGTGTTTCTAGCCAGTCACAAAGATCGTCGATGAGATCTAATTCTGCTGCTGTTGATTGATCGTCGCGGAAGAGGACATCGGCTTCGACCGGCCCATTTGCCGACGGTTGATAGCCAACACCGATGCACAGTAGTTCAAGGTGATTGGAATTGTTCAAATCGAGTTCGGCTTCCTCCACAGTCTGGATCGTCTCGATATCCAACGCTAGACGGCCGTCAGTCGGATCGGTGGTCGTAGACTCCTCGTTTCTATTCCCGTCTTCGACAGCGGAGAGGAGGTCCTTGGGAGGGTCAACCGGTTCGACACTCATATCTCCGAAGTTCGGGCGTAGTTCTTTCTGATCTTGATAGATGTTACCCGATGCTTTTTGAAACAGGTACCATTGATCCTCGACGAGGTCGTATTCTGGGCTCTGGTCGAAGAGTGTGAGCTGGACATCATTCTCGTCGAGATCAGTGAGAAGTACTCGGGCTCGAACGTTACTGCCCTCATGGATTGAGTCAACTTGTACGACGATGTCGATCTCTTGGTTCTGTTCGATATCATTGGCTACTGAAGTGGGTAATTCCATATGGATTATCAACTACTGGATACGTTAAAAACAGCCTGGGTAGTATGTACTCACACGGTGACCGTTGTATTGGAGAGACTAGTAGTGATCTACGGGCCTAGTGAGGAATAGAAAACGACCGGGCGGCGGTCGCCACCGTGTTCATCCGGCATATGTTCGGAAAAGTCGGTGCGGTCCTCGTCACCCTGTGAGTTGGTTGAGGACTCGTTCGGTGGGGATGCTTCGAAGTAACGCGTTCGGTAAATGCTTCGAAGTAGTTTGTAGATAGCGCGTGCGAAGACAATGCCGACATAAACGCCATCGTTGATGAACCAACCAGAGGCGTCACGTCTGGTTTGAATACTTAAGATTCGTCCCGTTCTTTTTTCGGTTCAAGTTTTGCTTCGCCTGTCAAACGATCTTTCACTGAGTCGTTCACGTGTTCAGGCGGTTCGGAATCTATGAGTTTGGCTACGCCTGTTAGCTGTTCCTTCGCCTCCTCAGAAGTGGTGATCTCGTCATAAACTGACTTTCGCCAGATCCAGTTCGAAATGGAGAGCCAACGATACCAGAAACTACTGACATTTGGGGTCTCCTCGTTTAGTTCGACCCGACGCTCGGCTAATCTCTCGAACTCCGACCGCATATTTTCCAAGCTTGCGTCCTTTTTGGCCAGGTCGAGGAGAACGTAGTCACGGAACTTCTCGAACAGCGCGTGATGCGAGTTTGCTGCCCTATAGTGCGCGGATGAACGCTTCTGCGGCCTTGCGGCAGTTTTGAAACCAGAGATGACTGCGACGCCTATTGCGAGTGCAGTCATCGTCGATGTTGACCAGGCCTCCCAAA
>NZ_JBGUBC010000031.1:0-21108 GCF_041821145.1 Halopenitus sp. H-Gu1
TCGATCGGATCCGGACTCGCGTCGAACTCGTCCCCATCACAGTACGCCAACACGCAACGGAAGGACGCACGTTGGTCCTCCAGGCCCGTCGCGACTCGGTGAACGCCCTCGACGCCGAGCGTGTCCTCGACGTAGGAGGAATAGGGGCCGGGGAACCCGTCGATCTCCTCGATGAAGAGGCCGGCATCGTCGACCAGGACGGGCTCACCGGCGTAACGGTACGCCTCTCGAGCGCCGTGGGCCGCGATCGGGGCGAGCTCGTGACTTTGGATCTCCGTGTAATCGTACTCCAGCCGCTTGATCGATCCGTCGCGAAGGTAGGATTCGGCCTCGCGGACCTTCCCGGGGTTGGTCGTGACGTACGTGAGCATACCCACACCTCGACGGTCGGTCACGAATAGGCGTCGATCGAGCGACAGGCATCAATCGAGACGGGGACTCCGTCGGGCCACGTCGTCCGAACGCTACTCCGAGACGAGATCCTCGTAGTGTGCGCCGGTCTGTTTCAGCGTCTCGGTAGAGTAGAGTCGTTCGTGATCGACCGGGAGGTGTTCGGACGCGAGTTCGTCGATCTTCTCGTCGACGGCGTCAGCCTCGCGGCCGTGGATCATTGTAAAGAGGTTGTACGGCCAGTCGTGGGCCGGCCGTCGGGGACGGTGGTAACACAGCGTCACGTACGGGAGGCTGCCGACGCGCTCGCCGCGGTCGTCGAGTTCCCCGTCCGGGACGTCCCAGACGACCATGCAGTTGTTTCGAAAGCCGGTGACGACGTGGTTGACGATACAGCCGATGCGTTTGATACAGCCGTTCGCGAGGAGTCCCTCGATCGCCCCGAGGACTGCATCGAGGTCGGCGTCGATCTCCGCAGCGACGTCGCGATACGGCGTCGCTGAGAGCGGAAGTCCGTCCTGGATTGCCAACAGGATGTCCGCCTCCGTTCGCGTGAGATCGCCACGGGACTCCTCGGAGATCCGGGTCGCCGACGCCGTTTCGCCGGCGACCGACTCGCGGGCGAATCGATCGCGGTTGACGACCGGAAACTCGAGGTCGATGTAGTAGTCGGTCAACATCGGAAGTGCGAGGACCGAACACCCGGTTCGTCGCTCGATGGCGTCGCGGATCGCATCGCGTTTTGCCTGCGAGCCCGCCGTGATGACGAACCACATGTTCCACTCATGGTCACGGCGGTAGTTGTGGTTCACCTGACGATACCCATTTACGACGTCGGCGATCTCCTGAAACCGATCCTCCGGTGCCCGCACGGCGGCAAGCATCGATGAACCGATCACGGGCGGATTCAGGACCGCACCGAACCGTCGAAAGACGCCGTCTGAGCGAAGCCGCCGAACCCGATCGAGTATCTCCCCGGCCGTGAGCCTCCGACCGGTTTCATCAGCGATCTCCGCAGCCACGGTCTCGAAGGGGGACTCGACGACCGGAAACCCACTCTGGTAGCCGTCGATTAGGGCTGCATCGACGGCGTCGATCCCGCGACGCCAGTCGGAAGCGGTGGTCATCATCACCGGTAGGAGCCAGGCGTATCTACGACTTTCGGAGTCGAGAAGAGTCGAGTGTGACTCCTGAACGACGGGAGCAAGCGGGAGGCTTTTGCAGGGAGCGGACGTACCGGTCGGCATGGCGAAAACGACCCCGGAATTCGGCGAGTGGCCCCTCAAGCGGCTGATGACCGAGGTGTGTGGTTCGGGACCGAAATCCGCGGCGGACCTGACACGCGAACAGGCAACCGAAGCGTTCGAGCGGATCCTCGCTGACGAGCCCGACCACACGACGCTCGGCGCGTTCTGGCTTGCAAACCGCTGGAAGCGAAACACTCCTGAGGAACTCGCGGGGTTCGTCGACGTGATGTGTGAGCGCGTCGAGTACGCCGAACCCGACGTCGATCCGGTCGACTGTGGAGCGAACTACGACGGGAAAGGCGAGACGGCGATCCTCGGCGTCGGAGCGGGAATCGTCGCGGCAGCCGCCGGCACCCCGGTCGTCGTCCACTCCGGCGACCGCGTTCCAACCCAGAAACAGGACGCCTACAAACACGTCCTCGACGAACTGGGCGTCGCGACCGAACTCGTTCCCCGCGACTCCGCGGCGATGGTCGACGAGACCGGATTCGGATTCTACTACGCGCCAGCGTTCAATCCCGAAATCGACGACCTCCACGAGCGGCGCGACCGGATGGGCGTGCGGACGTTCGTGAACACGATCGAGACGCTCGCGAACCCTGCCGGCGCGAACGTCCACCTCGGGTCGTTCTATCACCTCGCGTTCGCGCGGAAGGTGTGTGACACCTTCGCCGAGAGCCGATTCCACGACCTCGATCGGGTGATCATGTTCCAGGGAATGGAGGGCTACGACGATATCCGACCGGGGTACACGAAAGTCGCCGAGTGGAACTCCGGTGACGACGGCGTGGACGCGGAGTTCACGGACTACGAGATCGAGACGCCGGAGTACGGAATGGACTTCCAAGCTGAGGATCTCGAGGTCGACGACGTCGCCACCGACTCGGCGTCGATCACCGAAGCAGTGGTGTCGGGTGACCGCGACGACCGGTTCGCGGACGCGGTCGCGCTCAATGCGGCGTTCCGTATCTACGCGCGAGAGGATGCGGAGACGATCGAGGACGGACTCGAGGCGGCTCGCGAAGCGATCGACGACGGATCGGCCGCGGCGGTACTCGAGGATCTCCGCACGTTCTAATCGCCAGAAGCACGCAGTTGGACGGTCCGACCGGCATATGCCAGGAAGGAATCGGACGCCACGACTGAAACGAAACGGGACGGGTTCGCGGGGTTTATCGCTCGGCGAGATCAACGATCGGTGATGACGGAGGCGTATCGCGGCGCGATCGGCGCGTTCCCCTACGCGTTTTCCGCGAGCGACTCGTGGTTTTTCCGAGTCTACTGGGTGATCGGAACGCTCGCGGCGACGATCGTTGCCGTCGTGGTCGGGATGGCACTCGTCGTCGAGCTTGGCCGAACCGCCGAGTTGACCCGTGGCGGACTCGTCTCGTTTTCGCGATCGCTTTTCGTGTTCCTGGGATTCACCGCGGCGGGACCGCTCATCGCGCCGATACTCCTCGTCGCCCGCCGACACCGTCGAGGGACGACGGTCCATCGGCTCTACGATCAGGCCATGGCGGCCTGTGGCTACCTCTTTCTCGGGTCCGTGTACCTCGCGCTCCTGATCTCGGCGCCGCCGGCGTTCCAAGAGCCCACGACCTCCCCGATCCTGGGGGCACTCTATGCGGCCCATCCCGTCGCCGGGATCGGTCCGCCGATCGTCGCTTTCGGCGTGATGGCGTTGACCCACCGGCGGTTGGGGTAGCGGACCGACGGCGACACGAGCGGGCCGACGTCGAACACCCCGGCACGAAACCGGCAAAAGGCTCGACCGGCTACTCCGGATAGATGACCGACGCGACCGATCCCGAAGACGACGCTCCCGAGAGCACCGCTGCGACGGAGCACAAGGAGAGTACCTTCCTCGTCACCCACGCCGAAGCGGAGTCGGCCGTCCTTACCGACGTCCACGACGGACAGGTACACACCTTGAGCTCGAACCCCGATCTCGAGGTCAACGACGTTCTCGAGGCATCGATCGCTCCGGATCCACCGCTCGAAGTGACTCACCGGGTGGTCGACATCGAGTCGAAGCGGACGATTCCGATCGAGGAGAGTCCGGAACCGCCGACGGGGTTGGAATGTGACCTCGCGGACGACCAGGCCGTCGGCGAGGTGTCACGAGAGCCGCGAGCCGGGACCGGAGAGTTACACGTGCTCACCGTTCCGGAGGAGACCACGTCGGAGGCCGTCTCGAACGTGATCGAGGATCGTGAAACGGTGATCGCGCGTGCGGCGAGGCTCGGGGTGGATCGCGTCGAGATCCGGTCGAAACCGGGAGTCGTCTCGGTTCGATACCTCCCGTGATGGGTACGTGCGGCCGTTCGATGTCGATCGACCCCCGAACGACCGCTCCAAGGGAAGCGTTCAAGTCGTCGGAACGCCTGTAGATCGGTATGTCCGAGGCGCAGACCGTTCGACTGTCCTACGAGGATGGGGCACGGGCGGTCGAACTCGCGCGCGAGTCGGTGGAATCGTTCGTTCGACACGGGCAGCGCGAACAGCCCGGAAGTATGCGAGATGCCTTCTACAATCGAACGGGCGCGTTCGTACGGCTCCAATCGACGCGAGGGCGTGGACGCCTTCGAGGGTGTGCGGGGACCTACAGCGAGTCCGATCAACTCGGCCACGCGATCGTCGACGCGGCGATCACGGCGGCCTCCGACGACTCGTGCAGCACCGAGGTCGGTCCCAAGGAACTCGACAGCCTGCAAATATCGGTGTGTATCGTCTCGCAGACGACACTCACGAACGATCCGGTCGAGGACCTCGAACTGGGAGTCCACGGCGTCGCCGTCGACGGCGAGGGACGACACGGCTGGATGTACCCGCGATTGCCGATCGAAAACGACTGGAGTGCCGCGGAGTTCCTCTCGCGAGCCTGCCGGAAGGCGCAACTCTCCCCGAACGCCTGGCGCGAGGAGGACACCATGGTGACGCTCTTTGAGGGCCAGGTGTTCCGCGAGCGGAAGGACGGGGGCGCCGTCGAGGCGATCGTGGACGCAAACGAGTAGGAGACCGTTCGGTTCGATCCGTCACCACGCGCTAGTTCTCGGGAGCCGTCCCGTAGCCGGTCCGCTCCGCGTCCATGAGCGCTCGCTCCGCCGCCTCGTCGATCGCGAAGGTCCATCCATCGACGAGTTCGCCGTCACGAAGCAGGGGCTTTAAAAGTGGCTCGCCGTCCGCCGGACCGTCTCGACCGGCGAGACCGACGTGGTGGCCGCCGTCCGCGGTCCGATAGACCTGTTTTGCCCCGGAGAGCTTTCCGCGCTTTGCCGCCGGGTCCCCGTCCACCGTGACGATATCGAGCGCGAAATCGACCGGATCGGCGTTCGAGACGTAGCCACCGACGCCGAAGCCGTCGACGACGTCGCGGAGCCGGCGGAGATCCGTCGGGCTAAGCCCACCGGAGACAAAGACGTCCACACCCTCGTGGCCGCGCGCATCGAGTTCCCAGCGGACCTCTCGAACGATGTGACGGAAGTCGCCCCGACGGGAACCGGTCGTATCGAGTCTCACTCCCGAGAGAGACTCACCGAGGGCGTCGACTGCACGGAGCACCTCGTCGACTTCGTCGGTGTAGGTGTCACACAACGCGATCCGAGGAACGTCCGGTTCGACCGTCTCGTCGAAGGCTCGCCAGGCGGCCGCCTGGTTCTCGCGGCCGAAGCAGATCAGCAGCGCATGAGGCATCGTTCCGGACGCCTCCTTGCCGAGCACGTCGCCCGCCGCGACGTGTGAAAACCCGTCAAACCCGGCCACGAGCGCCGATCGCTCGACGGTCGCGGTCATCGCTGGGTGGACGTGACGCGCGCCGAAGGAGAGCACGCTCGAGTCGGGGACGGTGACTCGACACTCGAGTGCTGCGGTCGCGATCCCGGAGGCGTGTGAGAGGAACCCCAAAAGCGAGGTCTCAAGGCGGGCAAACTCGAGATACGGACCCTCGATCCGCATCACCGGTCCGCCGTCGAAGAGGGTTCCCTCCGGGATCGCGTCCACGTCGATCGGCCGACCCTCGAGGAGTGCGACGGCGTTTTTCAGGCCGGCAAAGAGCTCGAAGTCCCCGTCGGGAAACTGATCCGCGGTTACCTCCGCGACCACGCGGGGGTTTCGGTCAGCCGCCTCAAGCACTCGTTCGGTCCGGTCGAAGTACGCGTCCGTCGCCCGTCCGCTTTCAATGGCGTCGGCACCGACGATATCGAACTCCATCATAGCTGGCCGTCTCTTCCCGAGGAGAAAAAGCCATCCGGCTCGCCCGCCCTCGATCGGCGCCGGAGCGCAACGTCGCCGGCCCTGGCTAAAACGAGCCACGACCCATGGACCCACAAGCGCCGAAACGTCACTTACCGGCGCCGGCGCGCGATCGTAGCCAGGGCGAGCCCCGATAGCACGATCGCGAGGAGTGCGACGATCCCCGTGAATCCTGGAATGTCCTCTGCAACCGATCCCGGGGGATCGGTCGGTTCGGACGTCTCCGCGATCGAACCGGCATCGGGCAACGATGGAGTCATCAACGTCTTCCGATCCGGGTCCGAATCGGTGTCGGAGTCGGGATCGGACTCGGAGGTCGACTCCGGCTCCGGCTCCTCGAGGTCGATCGCCGGACGGAGATCGAAGACGTCGGATGAGGTTGGGGCATGGACGATCGTCACCCTCGTGCCGTCCCGTTCGATCCCGTAGGTACCCTGGAACCCGCCGGTTGCGACGTAGATCGTTCCGTCATCCCGGCGGGCGGCGGCGTGGGCGTCGAGCATGCGGAGATACGTCGCGTGGAACTCCGTTGCGTCCTGGGGCGTTTCCCACTCGCTCACCCAGACGTAGCCGTCCCGCTCCTCTTCGCCCCGGTCGTTGCGATAGGGAACGATCCGATCGCCGGCCCAGCCGTCCGTCGATTCGTGTGCGTAGTTGTAGACCGACTCGGGATGAATCCGGGAGGGATCGGTGAGAACGTGCTGCCAGTCGAAGGTGTCGGCACCGTAGTCCCGACTCTGGTACCAGAACATCGCGAAGATCGACGCCTCACCGACCGTATCCGACCCGTTCACGCTCTGGTTCGGGTACGTCTCCCACCCGTTCCCAGCGGTATCGGCGACGGGAACCGATCGAGGCTCGTGGGACTCGCGGTGGATCGTCTCTGCGGTCGCGTTCGGCGGGGATTCCATTCGCCGGGAGACACCGTCCCAGCCCTCCTCTTCAATGATCTCGTCGACGTAGGCCGGGCCGTCGGAGTACGGTTGGAAGACCGTGATGAAGACGCCCCAGTTCTCCGGGGGCCCGCTTCCGCCAGAGGTCGTCTCCGGCTCCTCGAGACACCGCCAGTCGCCGTCCTCACAGCGCTCATCGTATCGGTTTTCCACGTAGGAGGCTTCGCCCTCGACGATCCCGTCGATCGCGAGATCGGCGTCCTGCGTCCGGCCGGCGTATCGCGGACTGGAGAGATTATGATACTGGTCCTGCATCGCGTGGGTGAGCTCGTGGACCAGCGTCGCTTCGTCGATCCGGATCTCCTCTCCCTCCGGGACGACGATCACGATCCGGTCTCCGGCCGGCGAGTAGAACCCCGCGACCGCTCCCGAAAGCGTTCCCTGGATCGCCTCCTCGGAGGAGCGCTCCTCGCCGACGATGAAAAGCGCCTTCCACACCTGGTCGTTCCACCGGTTGAACTCGGGATCCGACTTGGAGTCGCTCATCGTCTCCGTGTACTCCTCGCGAGTCATCGTCTCGACGGGCACCTCCTCCTCGAAGGCCCGGTTTCGGAGGTATTCGACGCGGGCCATCCCGCGGTGAACGAGCAACGTGAGCTCCTCGTCGTCAAGTCCGTCGGAATCGTCGATCGCCAACTCGGCGTCGTGACAGACGCCCTCCCAGTAGCCGATCTCATCGTTCGAGGTCGTCTCACAGGTTCCGTTCGTCGAATCGGCCGACTCCGTCCGGAACTGGCTACCTACGAGTCCCCGATCGGTCCTTTGCGTGGCGGACTCGATCGTGGAGGCGGTCGTACTCGTCGACGGCCCCTCGATCGACGACGAACTGGCCACATGTGCCGAGGGGTCCCCGATCGTGCCTGCCGACGGAGTCGCCACGGCGGATCCGATCGGAGCGACCGCCGAGGAGACCAACAGGACGGCGACGAACAGGGAAAGCGACCGTCGCATACAGTGACATAGGAACAGGCGCGTAAGAACCTTACCGACAGCCACCTCGAAATCACCGACAGCCACCTCGAAAGCCCGTTTCAGAGTGGCCATAGTACGACTATCCATCTCGGGAGCCCGTTTCAGAGTGGTCACCCGAGTCACCGTCCATTCCGAATCCCGGATTGACGCCGGGGGAGTGCCCGTTCTCGGAAGTGGATCGAGGAGGGCACCACGAACCAGGATCGGGTCGCGGGCGTGGCTTTTTGCTCGATCCCCGCGTATCCACGAACATGCGATTCGACGCTAGCGAAACCGCGGTCGTCGTCATCGACATGCAAACCGGGTTTTGTCACCCGGACGGCAGCCTGTATGCCCCCGCCAGCGAGGAGGCGATCGGTCCCGTCGGAGAACTGATCGATCGGGCTCGTTCGGCGGACGTGCAGGTCGTCTACACGCGGGACGTGCACCCGCCCGAACAGTTCGAGGACGCCTATTACTACGACGAGTTCGATCGGTGGGGCGAACACGTCCTGGAGGGGTCGATGGAGGCGGAGATCGTCGAGGATCTGGAGGTCCGCCCCGAGGATCACGTCGTCGAGAAACACACCTACGACGCCTTCCATCGGACGGATCTCGGCGGGTGGTTGGAGGCGAGAGGGATCCGGGATCTCGTGATCTGTGGGACGCTCGCGAACGTTTGTGTGCTCCATACGGCCGGAAGCGCCGGACTTCGGGATTTCCGTCCCGTCCTCGTCGAGGACGCGCTTGGCTATATCGAGGAGGACCACCACGAGTACGCGGTCGAACACGCCGACTGGCTGTTCGGCGAGACGACCGAACTGGAGCACGTCGCGTTCGAGTGAGAGGGCGTCACGACGAGGTGGTCGCGGACGTGAAGCACGGCGATCTCAGGATCCGACGGTAATCACCGTACAGTCGAGTGCGTCCCGGAGGAACGAGTCGATGTCCGGATCCGAAAAGATCTTCCGAAGCGTCCGCCGCCACCGACCCGCCTGTCGCGACCCGATTACGACGACGTCCGCGTTCTCCGCTGCGACCTCCTCGAGGATCGACTCCTCGACGAGAAACCCTTTGCGGACGACGTAGCGTGCGTTGTCGATCGAACCGAACTCCTGCTCGACCGACCGTTTGAGATCGACGCGGGTGACGTTGTGACTGTCCTGATAGAGGTCGATATGAAGGACCGTCAACGACGCATCGCGCTCGTCGGCGATCCGGATCGCCTCCCGAAGCGTCCGCTTCGAGTCGGTCGTCAGCGGATACCGGACCGGGACCACGACGAGGGGCATGCGCGATCACTCGGGAGGCTGGTTACAAGACCCTGCCGTTTCCGGATGCGGCACCGCTGGTCGCTCCGCGAGCGAACGGTGTGATGAATACGCCGGATCGTCGACTCACGACCCCGTCGAGCCAGTCGTCCCCGAATCCGCAGCGGTCGGCTCCCGGGAGTCCGCGTCCTTCAGGATCCGGATCCGACCATCGATAGGGGAATCGATTCCGCACTCGTCGGCGTATTGCCACAGCACCTCGTACTGTATCCCGTCCTCCCCGGCACGGTGATGCTCGCGAAGCGTCGGGAACTCCTGTTTCGAGTGAAGCAGGTACTCGGAGGTCGCGACGGTATAGGTCGCGTCGGGATCGATCGGTTCTCCGCCGACGGTCGCTTCCCGAAGCGTCTCCGTGGTTGCGTCCCAGACGATCCGGGCGTTCGAGACGTGTCCGTGCCACCAGTCGTCCTCCCCGAAATCGACGGCCGGCGCCGCCATCTCCGAGAGTACCGCTCGGAGTTCCGTCCCCGTCAGTTCGGCGCGGACGACCGGCTCCTCAAACGGAATGAGACTGACTAAATCGGCCCGCGTGACCCGTCCCGAGATCGGGTCTCCCGACCGGAGCCCGCCGGCGTTCGTGAGGCCGACGTCCGTCGAAAGTGCCCACCGGAATGCGTCCGCCACGAAGTTTCCAACCCGGCACTCGCCGCCGTGGACCACCTCATCAGTTCGAGCCATTGGAACGTCGACGCGTGCAACGGGGTCGTCAAGGCCGGTCCGAGCTAACCGGCGTTCGAGCGCGTCCCGGAGATCCGGGTGCGGATCGGCACCCGCTCGCTCGTGAACGGTCGCAGTCGGTCGACGATCCGCGAATAGTTCGACCTCTGCGACCGCGGTTCCGTTGACGCCGGGGCGAACGAGAAGCGTCCCGTCGACGTACTCGTTTCGCCGGCTATGAACGTGTCCGCCGAGGATCGCATCGACGTCGACCGACCGAGCCAGCGTGTCGTCGCCGTCGCCGAGGTGGGACAACACGATGAGATGGTCGGGAGGATCCGGCGTCGAACGCATTGCCTCGATCGCCGATTCGACGGCGGCGATCGGATCCGAAAACGATAACGAAGTCGCCCTCGGGTTTAGCGAGTCGGTCGCCGGGTCGGTGACGCCGACGAATCCGACCCGCGCTCCGTCGATCTCCCTGATCACGTGCGGGACGACCCCTGCCTCCGCGCCGAATCGATCGCCGTTCTCGTCGCGGACGTTCGCCGAGACGTACGTCGTGGGGGAACGTTCCAGAACCTCCCTGAGCGCGTCCAGGCCGTGGTCGAACTCGTGGTTGCCGAACGTCTCAAGGGCCGTGTCGGTCGCGACGTGAAAGTCGACTGCCTGCCGACCGGACGCGACGAGCGAGAGGACCCCCGGCGCCGTCGTGTCGCCCGATCCAACGACGAGCGCGTCGGGGCCGTCGAGATCGCGGATCCGCCCGGCGAGCACCGAGGCCCGCTCGGGCGTGTCGAACACGTTCTCGACGTCGGAGTGATGAACGAGACGGGGCATCTCCGTGGGAACCTGGGGTCGCCACACGATAAAAGGCCTCGGAGTGATAAACGAGACGAGGCCTCGATGTCGGTCGATCACCGTCTCCACGTGACATGATCCGGACTCACACGCTCGCTGTCGTTTGAAAGCCCTTTTATGCCATCCCGGAGTATTCAGGTGCACAGCCTCTTCGGGGTTGATGATGTGGCGTGCCGATAGGGACCGACCGCCGGTGCGTCCACGCGAGCCCACGGGGAGGATACGGTGAACAACCATGGCAGTTTACGTAGACTACGACACCCCAGTCGACCTCGCGGAACGCGCACTGGACGCGCTCGAGGTCGCCCGAGACACCGGTACAGTAAAGAAAGGTACGAACGAGACGACCAAATCCGTCGAGCGTGGCAACGCCGACATCGTCTTCGTCGCCGAGGACGTCTCCCCCGAGGAGATCGTGATGCACCTTCCCGAACTCGCGGAGGAGAAGGGCATTCCGGTCGTCTTCGTGGAGACGCAGGACGACGTCGGGCAGGCGGCCGGCCTCGAGGTCGGCTCCGCCGCCGCCGCGGTCGTCGACGCCGGAGAGGCGTCCGACGATGTTGAGGACATCACGGAGAAGGTCGAGGAACTTCGATAAGCGGCCATGAGCACAGAAGAGGAAACCGCCGACTCGACGGCCGCGGAGGTCATCGAAGTCGTCGGCAAAACCGGGATGCACGGCGAGGCCATGCAGGTCAAATGCCGCATCCAGGAAGGCTCGAATCAGGGCCGCATCATCACACGAAACGTCCTGGGCCCCACCCGCGTGGGCGACGTGCTCCAACTGCGGGAGACCCAGCGTGACGCCGACTCGATCGGAGGGCAATAAGCATGGTCGAGACACGCACCTGTGATTACACTGGCGAGGAGATCGAACCCGGAACGGGCACGATGTTCGTCCGGACGAACGGAACGATCCTGCACTTCGTCGACTCGAAGGCGGAGAAGAACTACTTCATGGGCCGGGAAGCACGCGATCTCGAGTGGACCGAGGCCGGCCAGGCCGAATCGGGGACCGACGAATGAGCCACCACGACGAGCGGACCTTCGTGATGATCAAGCCCGACGGCGTCAACCGCGGACTCATCGGCGAGGTCGTCTCCCGCTTTGAGGACCGCGGGCTGAAGCTCGTCGGCGCGAAGTTCATGCAGATAGACGAGGAACTCGCCCACGAACATTACGGAGAACACGCCGACAAGCCGTTCTTCGAGGGGCTCGTCGAGTTCATCACCGCAGATCCCGTCTTCGCGATGGTCTGGGAGGGCGCCGACGCGACTCGGCAGGTTCGACGGATGGTCGGCGAGACCGACCCCGCAGAATCCGCGCCCGGCACGATCCGCGGCGACTTCGGCCTCGATCTGGGCCAGAACGTCATTCACGCCTCCGACCACGAGGACGAAGGCGCGAACGTACGCGAGATCGACCTCTTCTTCGATGACGAGGAACTGATCGAGTGGACCCCGAGTGAGGAGACGTGGGTCTACGAGAACGTCGGTCACGAGTGAATCGGTAACCGACCGCTCACGTCCACTTTTCAATACGTCCGTACGTCGACGTCACCCACTCGCTACGATCCGAAAGGCCCCAAACTGCCACGATCCGGAGGGTCGACCACGGGGAGACCATAGACGATCGTCGAAATACGGATCGTCGGATAACAGAACCCTTTTGCCGCCGCTTGCGGAGTTGACACACAATGGCTGGAGGTGTTTCGAGGTGACGATGGAAGACCGGATCGACGACCTCCGCGAGCGCCGCGAACGCGCACGCAAGGGCGGCGGCGAGGACCGGATCGAGTCCCAACACGAAAAGGGAAAGATGACCGCTCGCGAGCGGATCGACTACTTCCTCGACGACGGGACGTTCCACGAGTTCGACCAGTTTCGCACCCACCGCAACCACACCTTCGGCATGGAGGAGAACCAACTGCCCGGGGACGGAGTCGTAACGGGCTACGGCGAGGTGAACGGTCGCAAGACGTTCGTCTTCGCGCACGATTTTACCGTCTTCGGCGGATCCCTCGGCGAGGTATTCGCGGAGAAGGTGTGTAAGGTGATGGACAAGGCGATGGATGTCGGGGCGCCCGTCGTCGGTCTCAACGATTCGGCGGGCGCGCGCATCCAGGAGGGCGTCGCCTCGCTGGGTGGCTTCGCGGAGATCTTCCGGCGCAACACGGAGGCCTCCGGCGTGATCCCGCAGATCTCGGGCATCATGGGCCCATGTGCCGGCGGCGCGGTCTACTCACCGGCGATCACCGACTTCACCGTCATGGTCAAAGACACCTCCCACATGTTCATCACCGGACCGGATGTGGTCGAAACGGTCACCGGCGAGGAGGTCAGCTTCGAGGAACTCGGCGGTGCCGTCACCCACTCGTCGACCTCCGGCGTGGCCCACTTCGCCGAGGAGTCCGAAGAGGATGCCCTCGATCGCATCGCCCGGCTGCTGTCGTATCTCCCCCAGAACAACGTCGAGGACCCGCCGCGGGTTGAGCCCTGGGACGATCCCGAACGAGCCGACGAGGCACTCACGGAGATCGTTCCGGACGCTCCACGAAAGCCCTACGACGTGACGGAGGTGATCGAACATATCGTGGATGAGGGATCGTTCCTCGAGGTCCACGAGAACTTCGCGAAGAACCTCGTGGTCGGCTTCGGGAGGCTGGACGGCCACTCGATCGGGATCGTGGCGAACAACCCGCGGGTCAACGCGGGCACGCTTGATATCGAGGCCAGCGAGAAGGGCGCGCGGTTCGTCCGGTTTTGTGACGCGTTCAACGTGCCGATCCTCACCTTCGAGGACGTACCGGGGTTCATGCCCGGGACCGATCAGGAACACGGAGGGATCATCCGCCACGGCGCAAAGTTGCTTTACGCCTACTCGGAGGCGACGGTCCCGCTTCTCACCGTCATCACTCGAAAGGCCTACGGCGGGGCCTACTGTGTGATGTCCTCAAAGCATATCGGCGGCGACGTCAATTATGCCTGGCCGACCGCGGAGATCGCAGTCATGGGCCCGAAGGGCGCGGTCAATGTGCTCTATCGAGAGGAACTGGCCGACGCCGACGACCCGGACGCGCGCCGTCAGGAGTTGATCGACGAGTACAGAGAGGAGTTCGCGAATCCCTACACCGCTGCCGACCGAGGATTCATCGACGACGTGATCGAACCGACCGAGACGAGAATGCGACTCGTCGACGACCTGGAGATGCTCCGAAGCAAGCGCACGGACCTACCTGAAAAGAAACACGGGAACATCCCGATCTAAGCCAATGCCCCCCAAGACGACCACTCCGGAATCGGAGGAGAGCGAAACCGGTGAAACTGATCACTCCGACCCTCGAGGAAACGGGGAGCCGGGCAGTGACCGTCTCGTGAACGGGCTCACCATCCCCGGGGACGCCGATGCCGAGGAGGCCGCCGCGATCGTCGCCGCGATCGCGGCCCACGTTCGCGATAGAGAGGCCGCCGCGGCGGCAGCCGCCGCAGCCGCGAGTTCGGAGGCTGGCTGGGAGGGCGATCGCTGGACGTTCGCGGGGCGAATGGACGCGCTCCAGGGACGCGCGTCCCGGGTCCCGATCGATACCCCACGGGACGCCTGGACGGCTGCTGGGCGAACCGACAGATTTTGATCGAGGAGCCGCCGATCCGGCAAGACGGACGCGACGGATCACTCGGATGCCGCGTGAACGAACTCGACGCCCGCGCGGTCGGCGGTGCGAGCGTCGCGCTTGGAGTCGCCGACGAACAGCGACCGATCGGGCTCGGCCGAGATCGCGTCCAACGCTGCCAAAAGCGGCTCGGGATCGGGTTTGTGCGACCCAACCGTATCCCGACCCACGACGGCGCTTACGTGGTCCGAAAGGCCGTGTTGCTGAAGCGCGATCCGGCAGGCATCCTCCGAGTTGAGCGAGCAGATGGCGGTTCGGGAGGCCCGCTCGGACCCGAGGACGTCGGCGATCGGAAGTCGCCGGGAATCGCGAGCACCGTTCCGTTCGTGTTCGGCGATCGTCGCCTCGACGGCCGACTCGAGACCGTACTCGGACGCCGCTCCGAGTAGTTCCCAGATCCCCTCGCTGGGGGGCTTTACCGCGTGTTCGACGTAGATCCCGATCACGTCCTCGGCGACCGCGTTCCAGTCGACCGCGAGACGGACGACTGTCCCGTCGAGGTCGTAGACGACGGCGTCGTAGGCGTCCGGATCGAACTCGAGATCGAGGGTCGCTTCCTTCGAGGACGCGTTCCGTCGTCGCTCGCGTGAGTCGTCCGTCCGTTCGCTGGCGTCTCGGGAAGTCATATGCGGACTAGGCCCTCCGAGCCACTGTACGTTTCGGTCATCTCGATCCAGTCTCCACCTCCGACAGGAGCCCGCAAGCGATGATCGCCTTCTGGGTCTGCGTCGTTTCGTCGTAGATCGCCGTGACCGTTGCGTCACGGTAGAGCCGTTCGACCGGAACGTCGTTCGTACAGAACATACCGGCCGGCCGTCCCAGGCGGCCTATCCGCGATCGCCCGTTGTTCGGGGGTCAAGCTCGGATCGCTCGACGGGTCGGGCATGCGGGCGAATTCGACTCGAACCCGCAAAAAGGTGCCCACGGTGGGGACCGATATCGTGGACCGGCTATGCGTCGGCCGCCTCTCAAACGCGGACTGGCTATGCGTCGGCTGCCTCTCAATATGCGTCGGTTACCTCCCAAAGGGCGTACAGATCGTCGCGAGGCGGGTCAGCGAACGACGTTCCATCGAGGAAGAGCCGATCCGGTTTCGCCTCGTCCGCGGATTCGTCGACCGGGAGAACCTCACCGATCACGGCCGCTTCGACGCCCGCGTCGGTCACGGCCGTCATGGCCTCATCAAGTCGATCGGTCGGCACCGCAGCTAACAGCGCGCCCGATCCGAACGTTCGAAGCGGATCGACGTCCATCGCATCACAGCACGCACGGGTCGCCGGACGAATCGGCACCGCCTCGCGATCGATCGCAACGCGAACGTCGGCCGCGTTCCCCATCTCGAGGAGGGCAGTGAGCAGTCCCCCTTCGGTCGGATCGTGCATCGCCGTCGCAAACTCCCGAAGGACGGTCGCCTCCGGAAGAACGCTCACGTCATCGAAGTATCCGAGTGCGGTCTCAAGCGTGGATTCGTCGACGCCGGCGGCTCGACACTCCTCGGCGAAGTCGCTCGCGAGGATCGCCGTCGCCTCGATCCCGGCACCTTTCGTCAACACGAGCCGATCCCCGGGGGACGCTCCGCCCGACCGGAGAAATCGGTCCGTCGTCCCCATCGCGGTCAGGGACAAAAGCGGCCGATCGAGTGCGGGAAGGTACTCGGTATGGCCGCCGACGATCGAGACGCCGAGATCGCGGGCCGTCGCATCGAGTTGGGAGGCGAGCGTCCGGCGCGCCTCGGGATCCCGATCCGGGAGAAAGACCGTGCTCGTGAGCCATCGCGGATCGGCACCGCTTGCAGCCACGTCGTTGCAGACGACGTGGATCCCGAGGTGACCCGCGCGGTCGGCCGCCAACGAGATCGGGTCGGCGCTCACTACGAGCGTCCGGTCGCCGAGGTCGATGGCCGCCGCGTCCTCCCCGTAGGCAGCACCCTGGACGACGGCCGGATCCTCGACGCCGACCGCCGCGAGAAAGTCGGCGAGTCCTTCCGGATCGAGTTTGCCCGTCATACCGATCGGTCGATCCTGCCGGATGAAAAAGGGTACGCGCCGCCGACAGTACCGCCGCGATCACTCCATCAGCGCCGCCGCGATCAGTCCGCCAGCTCGAAGGCGATCTCGACTTCCGCCTGATACTCCCGTTCGGGTGTGTTTTTTATCTCCATGCCGAGCTCCTGAACCTCCGCCCAATAGACGTTATCGAGCGTCGCCTCGGCCCGATCGACCGCGTCGTTAGTCGCGTCGTCGAAGCTCTCAGTGCTCGTTCCGATCAGGGTTATCTTCTTGAAAACCATGGGTGTAATTGATTCGCCCACCGGTATAAATGTACCCGCCGGCTCGTCGATCCGGGCGGATGTTCATCGGCGTCGAGCGGTCGGACGGCCGCCCGGATCGACCCTCGGTTAGGGACTTCCGGGACGACCCTGCATCACGTCGAAGTCGCCGTCGTCGCTGACGCCGATCACGGCCCAGTCGAACGGCGGTTTCAACCCGAGGAGATGCTCGCGAAGGTCGTTCGCCGAGCGCTTCCAGGTCACGAAACACCGGAGTCGCGGCGTCTCTCCGCCGTCCGTCAGATACGGTTCCGGATCGGTGGCGTCCTCGGCACGGATCGGCGTGACGAGCACCCGTCGCCACTTCCGTTCGGCGACGAACTCGGTTCCTTCCTCGCGAACCGAGTATCCCAGTTCACGAAAGACGTCTCTGGCCTCCGTCGTCGGTGGCATGCTAACAGGGGCCATCTATGGTAGAGTTCGCCCCCGAGTGTGATAAACTTTCTCACGATTGTGAGCCGCCGGTCGATCGTCAACCACACCGTGGATCGCTTCGTGAGGCGATCGTCGTTTCCGGGCGAAAAGACCATGATGGTTCGATCGCATGGTGGAGAGACGATGGTGGAACCGACGGTGAGCTACGTGGTCCCGGCGCGCAACGAGGCGGACTACATCGATGCGACGCTGGCGGCCATCCGAAACCAATCGACGGACGAGTCCACCGAGGTAATCGTCGCGGACGGCGGCAGCGATGACGGGACCCGATCGATCGCTCGGGATCACGGTGTCACCGTGGTCACGGATGCCGATGGCGGCATCTGGGAAGGCAGAAATCGGGGGGCTGCTGCCGCCAGCGGCGAGTGGATCGCGTTCGTCGACGCGGACACGGTCGTCCTCCCCACCCACTGCGACCGTCTGCTCGCGTACGCCCGCGAACGTGACCTCGATGCGGCGAGTTCGCGGTGTCGCATTCCCGGGATGCGTGCGACGTGTATGGAGATCGTGATCAACCACGTGTTCCCACGACTTCCGCGGCCGATCCTTCCGGGGTTCAACTTCCTCATCCGACGCGAGACTTTCGAGGCGACCGGGGGGTTCCCGACAATTCCCAACGAGGACACCGCCTACAGCAGGCGACTCGCCCGAAGCCACCGAACCGGATACCAGCCGGAGGTGCTCGTCGAGACGTCCCCTCGCCGGATCGAGCGTCAGGGACTGACCGGAACCGCCATCCATTACCTGACGCTCGACTGGCGACGCCTACGATCGTCGTGAGCCCTCGGATCCGCCGCTGACCGGCGGGAACAGCGCAAGCTCGTCGCCCGACTCGAGTTCGGTCTCGAGCCCGTCCTGATGGAGGACGTTGGTCCCGTTTCGAAGCAGGTTAATATGGTCCGCAAGCTCTCCGTCCTCCAGGACGCGATCGCGAAGGGCCGGGCGCGCCTCGAGGAGGTCATCCAATGCGTCGCCGACGGTGTCGCCGGGGCCGGCCGAAACGCGTACCGTTCGTCCGCCGGCAACCTCCGCGAGGTCGGCGAACAGTTTCCACTCCATATCGATACACCGACTGCCGAGCGTATGAGGATTACGTCCCGTCGATAACCCCTTACCGAAGAACCTTCTCGCGACGGATCCTCGAACGGACGGTCAAGAAACGGACGGACGTTCGGGGCGACTCACCCGCCGGTATACTCGCTCGCGACGATTTCGCGGATCCGATCCGTCGTGACCTCGCCGACGCCCTCGACGGCGAGCAAGTCCTCCCGATCGGCGGTCATGACGGCCTCGACGGTGCCGAAGTGGTCGAGTAGCGAGCGGGCGGTGACCGGGCCAATGTCGGCGATCGACGAGATGACGTACTCCTGCTGTTCGGCGAGCGTCTTCGTCGTCTTCTCCCCGTGAACGCTTATCTCCCGGTCACGCGTCTCCTGTTCGCGGCGGGCGATCGTCTCGACGAGTTCCGCGGTCTCGTTTTGATCGTCGGTCCGCATCACACTGATCCCGAAATCGACCGCGAGCGAAGCGAGCGCGCCCCGTATCGCGTTGGGGTTCACGTTCCGCTGGGTGTAGAGATCACCGCCCTCGACCACGAGCACCGGACGGGAGTACGCCCGCGTCAACTCGCCGACCTGCTCGAACATCGACCGGTCCGAATCAAGGAGGGAATCCACGAAGTCCGCCGCCGATTTGCGCTCGATCGCGACGCGATCGGAGAGGACGTAATCGCCGACGGCGAGCGTCTCGAGGCGCGTCACCAGCTCCGTGCGCGTCGAGAGATCCTTGGCGATGCCCGCATCGAGTTCGCGCTGATCGACGACGATCTCTACCCCATCCTCGACGCCCGCGGTCGCAACAACTCCGTCTTCGTTGACGTCAGCATCGGCGTCCGGATCGACGTCAACATCGGCATCGGGGTCGACGTCAGCATCGACGTCGGAATCAACGTCCGGATCGGAATCATCAGCAGCGGAGTCATCCGTCTCACCGTCCCCGCCATCCGCATTGTCCCCCGCCGCGAAGTCGGCCAACCCCGGTTGCTGATCGTCACCGTCTCCGTCGGCTCCGTCCGCCTCCATGGGGGGCGAGTCGGTCCCCGTCTCGGTTCCACCGGCCTCGACGACGGTCTCCGATCCCTCCGTTTCGGCGGTGACGTCATCCTGTGGAACGTCCTCGCCATCCTCCCCGTCGAATGCCGCCAGCCCCGACTGCTCGCCGCCGCCGATCGCCGATTCGATCTCGCCGGTGGCGGCCTTGAGCTCGCGAAGCTCCTCGCGCATCCGCTTTTCGCGGCGTCTGGAGATCCAAAAGAACGCCTCATCGCGCGTGTCCTCGGCCAGTAACACCACGACTGCCCCGCTGGCCTGCCGGCCGGTCCGGCCCTTTCGCTGGATCGAGCGGATCGCGGTCGGGACGGGTTCATAAAACAGCACCAGATCGACCTCCGGGACGTCGAGACCCTCCTCGGCGACGGAAGTCGAGATCAGTACCTCGAACTCGCCGGCCCGAAAGGCATCGAGGGTGTCCCGTTGGTCGGCCTGACTCATTCCGTCGGATCCCTCCTTGTCTCCCTGTCCGACGAACCGTTCGACGTCGAAACTCGCCGAGAGGAACTCGACGAGCGCCTCGGCGGTGTCGCGCGACTCGGTGAAGACGATCGCCCGTTCGCCGCCGTTCACTCCGAGCGTCTCCGCGAGGAGGAGCCGGGTCTTCGAGAACTTCGGGTGTAGATCATCGAACTCCTCGGCCCGCCGCATGGCCTCGCGGACCCGCGGGTCGGCAACGAGCCGCTGGCTCGCCTTCGAGGCTCCCGACGAGCGGGCGGCATTGCGCTGGCGCTCGAAATAGCGGCGGAGGGACTCGACCGACTGGGTCTCAACGAGTTCGACGGCCCGCCGAAGCTTCATCACCTCCGCATGGGTCGACATCCCGGTGTAGCCATCCGATTTTCCGGCGTCCATCATCCGCTTGAGCTTCCCGCGCATGGCGTTTAAGTCCCGCTGGGAGAGATCGGGACTCGTCGAATCCGCAACGCCGATCGACTGCAACTGTTCGAGCCGGTCCTCGATGACTCCGTTGAGCGCGTCCCGGATCGCCATGAGTTCCTCGGGCAACTCCACTCGCTCCCACCGTACGTCGGTGTCGTGAGTGTACTCCGCGACGTCGGCATCCTCCTCGGTCATCACTTCGACGTTTCCGATCCCGAGGTTCTCACAGACGGTCTCGATATCCTCGAGGTCGCCGCCGGGGGACGCCGACATGCCGGTGACGAGCGGATCGGTCGCGTCGGCGTGATATCGCTTTGCGATGTAGACGTACGAGTATTCGCCGGTCGCGCGATGACACTCGTCGAAGGTGAGGTGGGTGACGTCGGCGATCGAGATCCGATTGCCCACGAGATCGTTCTCGACGACCTGCGGCGTCGCGATCGCGATACGGGCCGACTCCCACAGGTCGGCGCGCTCGTCGGGCCGGACATCGCCGGTAAAGACCACGATGTCGTCGTCGGGGAGCGTCAATGCCTCGCGGTAGAAGTCCGCGTGTTGCTGGACGAGGGGTTTCGTCGGTGCCAGAAACAGCACCTTCCCGCCGACCTCCTGTAGCCGTTCGGCGGTGACGAGGAGGCTCACGGTCGTCTTGCCGAGACCGGTGGGCAAACACACGAGCGTGTCCGCGTCCCGTGCGGCCGCCGCAAGCCGGAGCTGATAGCGGCGGCGCTGGAGGAATCCATCGACTACGAGCGGGTGATCGATGCTCGCTGCGTCAGCCTCGGTCGCCATCAGCGGGGCTTGGCCGGCATCGCGGAAAAGGCTTCGCGAAGCGGGGTGAAAGTAGATCGACCGATCGCGGCGTCACCGATCGCCGTCGGCCTCGTCCGCGACGCGTTCGTCCGGGACGCGTTCGCCGACGAGCGCGGCCCACTCATCGAGACGCGAGCTACGGTCTCCCGCGCGTCCTGCGTCGGGTGTGTGAGGGGTCATCGTCCGTATGTGAGAGAATCCGTCCTATTAATCGTTACCCCCGTTCCCAG
>NZ_JBGUBC010000032.1:0-17939 GCF_041821145.1 Halopenitus sp. H-Gu1
TCCTCGGAGAGGAGAACACTCTTAATGCCGCTACCCGATGGATCCAAACCGGATGGAGTCCCTTCAGATTTTCCGGTGGATCCTCGTTTGTCTGGGTCTGTATCTCGCGGCGCTACCGATCTGTGCACTCGTCTGGCCGACGCTTCCCGACCGGGGAGCGGCGTTCGCGCTGCCGCTTTCGATCGTGACGGTCGGGGTGACCGCAGTGTGGGTCGGACAACTCCGATACGGGCCGGCAGTCGCGATACTGGCGACCGGGGTTCCAGTTCTGGCGGGCGCGATCGCGTTCGCTCGCGGGCATCGTCCCTCTCCGAGACGGGCGGCGGAGATCGGCGGCGTGTTCGCGCTCGCGATGGGGTTCGCGCTCGTGTTACGAACCGGCTCCCCGACGATAACCCCGCAGGGGGGCGAGCAGTTCCTGCATTTCGGCGTGTTGAACGCCGTCGATCGCGCCCCTTCGCTGCCGCCGGAGGACATGTGGTTCGCCGGCGAGTCGCTGCGCTACTACTACGGAGGACACGTGACGACTGTGACGATCGCAACGGTCGGCGGCGTCGAACTCCGGTATGCGTACAATCTCGCGCTCGCCACGTACTTCGGCATCCTGGCGACAGCCGCCTACGGGCTCGCAGGGGCGATCGCCGATCGACACGGTTTGCCGCGGCGGATCGCCGGGACGATGAGCGCCTTTCTCGTCGCACTCGGGGGAACCGTCACGACCCCGGTCCGGTTGGCGTTCGGGCTGTTGCCCGACGGGGTCGCCCTCCGATACGGTCGTCCCGTCTTCGGTGCGATCCGGGACCCCTACGAGGAGGCCGTATTGGAACAGTCGAACCCCTGGACCTGGTCGTGGTGGGACGCCCGATACGTCGTCTCCGGGACCCTCCAGGAGACGCCGTTGTACTCGTTCATCAAAGGGGACCATCACGGCCACACGATCACCACGGGATTCCTCCTGTTGGCCGCGGCGCTCGCGTACGCCTACTACCTGACACCGGAGGAAGACCGCCGACGGCGGCTCCTCCTGCTCGGCTGTGGCATCCCGATCGTCGGAGGCTGGCTCGGGGTGACGAACACCTGGGCGCTGCCGACGGCGGTCGGCCTCGCCTGGTTGGGACTGTTGACCGCGCCGGCCCACCCGATCACGCTTCTCCCCCTCGGAGGACGGCTTCGATCGGTCCTTCCGAACGGGATCGGTGAGGACCGAACGCCCCGAGGGGAGGCCTCCAGGCTGCTCTGGGCAACCGTCGTGGCGGCCATCGTGGGCGCGCTCTCGCTCGCAGCGGCAACTCCGTTCCTGTTGGGTGGGACGCCGACGAACGACGGTATTGGCCTGTTTCCACCCCGAACCGGGCTGATCGGACTCCTATTATTGTACGGCGGTCCGTTCTTGCTTTTCGCCGCCTATCTCGGGTGGCGCTGGCGCGCCGCACCGACGCTCGATCTCGGATCGCGTCCCCGAACGATCGCGGTTCTCGCCGTCGGGACGGGACTTGCGGGGCTCCTCGTCGGGCCGCTCGCGTTCCCGGCGCTTGCCGTCTGTGGCGGTCTCCTCCTCGTGGGGTACGCGGTCGTTCGATTCGACGACGGAGCCGGCTTCGAGACGACGCTGTTGCTCGCGGGCGTCGGGCTGGTGTTGTCGATGGAGGTGGTCCACGCGCGCGTGTGGCCGCCGGAGTTCGATCGCTGGAACACGACGCTTAAGGTCGCCATTCAGGCGTGGACTCTGACGGCGATCGCCGCCGGGATCGTCGCGACTCGCCTTCTCGTCTGGGGGCGCGATCGGGCGCAGGGAGCGGGGATCGACGCCGGAAAACACGTCTCCGCACGCGATCGGATCCCGGGTTTCGCGGCGATATTCGTCGTCGGGTGTGTGTTGCTCGCAAGCGCGGCCTTCCCGGTGCTGGCGGCCGGCCCCGAAATCGCGGACCCGCCGAGCGACCCGACGATCGACGGCTTCGACGGACACGAGCGGTGGTATCCCGATCAGCTCGCGGCGATCGGGTGGCTCGACGAACGGGACGGAACCCCAACCGTGCTCGAGGCGCCGACCCGCCGAAGCTACACGTGGGGATCGGTGGCGTCGACGTTCACCGGGTTACCGACCGTGGTCGGGTGGGACCACCAGCGCGGCTATCGCGGCGGCGAGGCGTTCGAGCGGCGGGCGGCCCACGCCGACCGGATGTACACGGACGATCCGGTCGTCGTCGGGACGCTGCTTTCCCACTACGACGTCCAGTATATCTGGGTCGGGCGGGCGGAACGAGAGGCGTACGACCGGATCGTCGCGTTCGATTCGATGGCGGGGATCGATCGGGTCTTCGAGAACGATGGCGTCCGGATCTACCGGGTGAACCCCGCCGAGACGCCGGGATACGACATCGACCTCGCCGAGGAGCCCGGCGAGCGAACCCTCTCGATCGACGACTGGGAGTTCCAGGAGGACGAGGCGGGCCATCTCGTGATGGAACTCACGATCGTCAACGAGGCTGACGCATCGGTTGGAACGAACGAGACCGGCGAAAACGGAACGAGCGAAAACGAAGCGGACGAAAACGGAGCGAGCGACGGGGAAGCCGAACGCACCGACTCCCGAACTCGCTCGGGGCTGGCGACGGTCGAGGCGACCGCGGGCGAGGAGCGCGCGCGTGCCCACGAACCGGTACGGGTCGAGCCCGGATCGACGGTTCGAGTGCGGCTAGATACGGGCCTCCCGATCGATCTGGTTCACGAGAACGGGAGCGTCCGGATCGACCTGATACAGTGACCCCGAAACGGTCCGTTATGAATCCTCGGCGTTTTCGGGTCGAGTAGCGACGAGCGGCGAATCCCCGTTTGCGCATTGGGGACGGCCACAGACACCGGCGTCGGAGCCGGCGCGTTCGACGCCCGGTGCGAGCCGTTCGATCGACCAGTCGACATCGTGGCCGTGCTCACGACGGTGCGTCGCGAGGTCGGTCCGGGCCCGTCGAAGCGACGTATACGTCTCCTCGAAGGAGCACGACGAACAGCGAACAGTCACGCGGGTCCGATCCATATCGATCGATCGACCCGCGAGGAGAAAACACTCCCGCTTCGAGGGGATCACCGTGAACGCGAACGTATTCGGTCGATCGGGGGAAACGGCGGGAACACGAACGTAACGTCTTTTCTTCCCTCGGTCGAACGGTAAGGTATGAACCACGAGCGCTCGCGTGCGTTGTACGATCGTGCACTATCGGTACTGCCGGGTGGCGTCAACTCCTCGGTTCGGGCGACGATCCCGTATCCGGTCTTCATCGAGCGTGGCGAGGGCGGCCACGTGATCGACGCCGACGGCAACCGATACGTCGACTGGGTGATGGGCTACGGGCCGCTTTTGTACGGCCACGACGTTCCCGAGCCGGTGACTGCCGCGATCCAGTCGACGGCAGCCGACGGGCCGATGTACGGGGCGCCGACGGAGATCGAGGTCGAACACGCGGAGTTCCTCACACGCCACGTTCCGAGCGTCGAGCAGGTCCGGTTCGTCAACTCCGGGACGGAGGCCACCGTCTCCGCGGTGCGGCTCGCGCGGGGCTACACCGGCCGCGACAAGGTCGTGATCATGCAGGGCGGCTATCACGGCGCCCAGGAGTCGACGCTTGTCGAGGGGAACGCCGAGAACCCAACCCCCTCGACGGCCGGCATCCCCGAGGAGTTCGCAAAACACACCCTCCCGATCCCGTTCAACGATCCGGAGGCCGCCCGCGAGGTGTTCGCGGAGCACGGCGAGGACATCGCGGCCGTGCTCGTCGAACCGATCCTCGCGAACATGGGGGTCGTGATGCCGATCGACGGCTACCACGAGACGCTACGCGAGCTGTGTGACGATCACGGCTCGCTTCTGGTCTTCGATGAGGTCATCACCGGCTTCCGGGTGGGCGGATTGAGTTGTGCCCAGGGGAAATTCGGCGTGACTCCGGATCTCACGACGTTCGGCAAGATCGTCGGTGGCGGCTTCCCGGTTGGCGCCATCGGCGGCCGCGCGGAGATCCTCGAGTCGTTCACCCCCGCGGGAGGCGTCTTCCAGGCGGGGACGTTCTCCGGACATCCGGTAACGATGGCCGCCGGCAAGGCCTACCTCGAGTACGCGGCGAAACACGACGTCTACGATCACGTGAACGATCTGGGCCGTCGGCTCCGCAAGGGAATAACGGATATCTGCGCGGATCAGGCGCCCTCGTATACGGTCGTCGGGACCGATTCGATCTTCAAGACGATCTTCACCCGCGAGGGACCGGCAAGCGAGGACATCGAGGAGTGCTGTGGGGCCGGGTGTAGACAGGAACCGGCGTGTCCACGCTATGAATACTGTCCGAAGACGGGCGCCGACGTCGCCCGTGCGGAAACCGACCGCTGGGAACGCATCTTCCGCCAGGAGATGAAGGAACGCGGGATGCTCCTCACGGGTAATCAGTTCGAGAGCCAGTTCGTCTCCTACGCCCACACCGACGAGGACGTCGAGGAGACGCTCGAGGCGTACAAACACGCGCTCTAGAGAGGAGACCCGACGCGATCGAGACGGCGCGCGTGGGCGGAAACTGGAGGCCTTTTCACGCCCGGGCGCGACCGATCGGGTATGACCCAGACCTTTCGACTCGCCACGCGTGGCTCCGATCTCGCCGTGAAGCAGGCGGTGGCGGTCGAGGACGCGCTCGCGAGCCGAAGCCGAGAGGTCGAGATCCGGACGGTCGAGACCCGCGGCGACCGGATCCCGGACGCCCTCATCCACGAGTTGGGAAAAACGGGCGCATTCGTCCGATCGCTCGACGAGGAGGTACTTTCAGGGGACGCCGATCTGGCCGTTCACTCGCTTAAGGACGTTCCGACAGAGGGCATGGACGACCTCGTCATCGCCGGCGTCCCACGGCGAGCGCCGGCCGGCGACGTACTCGTGACCCCGGACGGACGCGATCTGGAGGAACTCGCACCTGGAGCGGTAGTCGGAACGGCCTCGCTGCGCCGAACGGCCCAGATCGGGGCGGCCCGTCCAGATCTCGAGGTCGAGCCGATCCGCGGAAACGTCGACACCCGGATCGAGAAGCTGCTGGCGCCGACACTCCAGCGCGAGCACGAGGCGAGAATGGACGCGTCGGAGGAGGAGATGACGGCAAACAGTAGCTCGGACGGGAGCGACAACCGCTCGACTGGCAGCGGATCCGGGGATGGCGGCGGGGCAGCGGACGACCGCGAGTTCGGCCGGACGGTCGAGGAGTGGTTCGACTCGCTTTCGGATCTCGAGCGGGCGGCGATGGAACGGAAGGTCGATCGCGAGTACGACGCGCTCGTCCTCGCGGAGGCCGGGCTCCGCCGTGCGAACCTGCTTTCTTCCGTCCCGACCGTTCGGCTCGAGCGGGAGGAGTTCGTGCCGGCGGCCGGCCAAGGTGCGATCGCCGTCGTCGCCGTCGATCCCGACGTGATCGAGACGGTCAATTCCGCGGTCGATCACCCACGAACCCGCGTGGAGACGACCACGGAACGGACCATCCTCGCGGAACTCGGCGGGGGCTGTATCGCACCGATCGGGATCAACGCGATCCTTCAGGGGTCCTACGTCCGGACGAACGTGCGCGTGCTCTCGCCGGACGGCACGGAGGAGGTCGCCGAGACGCGAGATCTCGACGTCGAGCAATATACGAAGGACGCGGTGGCGTTCGCCCAGGATCTGGCCGACCGCGGCGCGGCAAAGCTGATCGATCGGGCACGCGAGGAGGCCGAAACCGGCGAGAATGGGGGGACTCACAACCGATGAGCGAGGAGTCGATACCCACGGACGTCCCGGAGGACGCACCAGGGAAGGTGTATCTGGTCGGCTCCGGTCCGGGTGACCCGAAGCTGTTGACGGTGCGAGCCCGCGAGCTGCTGGACACCGCCGACGTCGTTCTTCACGACAAGCTCCCCGGCCCGGCGATCCTGGAGACGATCCCCGAAGGGAAACGAGAGGACGTCGGCAAGCGCGCCGATGGCGAGTGGACACCCCAAGAGTACACGAACCGACGGATGGTCGAACTCGCCCGCGAGGGGCGGACGGTCGTCCGGCTGAAGGGCGGCGACCCGTTCGTCTTCGGTCGCGGCGGCGAGGAGATGGAACACCTCGCAGCGGAGTCGATCCCCTTCGAGGTCGTCCCGGGAATCACCTCGGCGATCGCCGGCCCGGGCGTCGCCGGGATCCCCGTCACTCATCGCGATCACGCCTCTTCGGTCTCGTTCGTCACCGGCCACGAGGACCCGACGAAGTCGGAATCCGCGGTGGACTGGGAGGCGCTTGCAGCCACGGGCGGGACTCTCGTCGTCCTCATGGGCGTGGGCAAACTCCCGGAGTACGTCGCCGCACTCGTGGAGGCGGGAATGGATCCCGACACACCGGTCGCGCTCGTCGAGCGTGCGACCTGGCCCGGAATGGACGTCGCGACGGGAACCCTCGAGACGATCGTCGAGGCGCGCGATGCGGCCGGGATCGAGCCGCCCGCGATCACGGTTATCGGCGAGGTAGCGGCAACCCGCGAGCGCGTCGTCACCTTCCTGGAGAACGAGACCGCGGCACCGATCGAGGGAGGGGAAACAGAAGGCAAAAGCAGAGACGGGAACGCGAATGGCAACGCCCTCACGGGGGGTGACCACGCGTGAGCCGGCAGGTCCGCGTCGCGGTCTTCCGGCCGGACGACGAGCGGATCGGCGACGCGGTCGAGTTGCTCTCCTCGCTCGGCGCCGACCCGGTTCCGGATCCGATGCTTGCGGTCGAGGCGACCGGACGAACGCCCGAGGACGCGCCGTACGTCATCCTCACTAGCAAGACGGGCGTCGAACTCGCCGCCGAACGCGGCTGGAAGCCGGCCCCCGAGACGACGCTTGCGGCGATCGGTCCGGCGACCGCCGAGGCGGCTCGCGAGGTCGGCTGGGAGGTCGATCTGGTGCCCAAGGAATACACCTCCGCCGGGCTCGTCGAAGCGCTTGAGGGGCATATCGAGGGCGTCCGCGTGGAGGTCGCGAGATCGGATCACGGCAGCGACGTGCTCACGGACGGGCTGCGTGCGGCCGGTGGCGACGTGCACGAAACCGTGCTCTACCGACTCGTCCGACCCGAGAGTGCGGGTCACTCGACCGAACGTGCGGCCGAAGGGGAATTGGAAGCGGCCGCGTTCACGTCCTCGCTCACGGTCGAACACTTCCTGGAGGCGGCCGCCGAACGCGGGATCGAGGAAGCCGCACGAAAGGGACTCTCGTCGGCAGTCGTCGGTGCGATCGGCGATCCGACCCGCGAGACTGCGGAGTCACACGGGATCACCGTCGACGTCGTTCCCGGAGAGGCGACCTTCGAGTCGCTCGCGACCGCGGTCGTCGAGCGGGCGGCACCGAGTTACCACGAGTGAGGTGCCCGTCAGGGGATATCCCCGACTCGATCGAGGCGAAAACGGCGAGCGACGGGTCCGCTCCGTCGATAGATGCGCGAAAGCGAGGCGATCGGTGACGAACATAGCCACGATCGAGCAAAAAGGGAGTCAAAAGCCGGGATCGAACGGTCGATTCGCTACAATTGGTCGAGTCGCTCGCGGGCCGCGAGGACGCCGGCGTCGACGTCGAGATCGACGCCGACCTCGCCGAAGGCCTCGCCGACGGTTCGGACGCCGCGGACGATCTGGTCGGCGGTAAAGTTGCCCATGTTCGAAACGCGGAAGATCGTGCCACCGAGGTGGGCCTGCCCACCGGAGATGGAGACGTTGCGCTCGCCGACGGCGTCCATGAAGTCCGAGGCCGTATCGCCCTTCACCGACTCGGGGAGTTCGATCGCCGTCAGCGTGTTCGACTGGCCGGTCGGTCCTTGGTCGTCGCCGAAGAGTTCCAGCCCCATCGCGGTGAATCCCTCACGGAAGGCCGCCGCCTGCGTGCGGTGGCGTGCGATCCGGTCGGGCATCCCCTCCGCCTCGATGTCCTCGACGGCGACCGCGAGCGCGCGGAACAGCGGCACCGCCGAGGTGAACGGCGTCTGATGTTGGTCGGCCTTCCGGAGGTGCCAATCGAGGTCCTCATAGAAGGGAGCCGACTCGCCATCGATCCGATCTTTGACGCGATCGGTGACGTACATCGCGGACGTGCCCGGCGGTGCAGCCAGCGCCTTCTGGGCGTCCGTGACGGCGATGTCCACGTTCCACTCGTCGATCCGGAACTCGTCGCCGCCGATGCTCGTGACGCCGTCGACGACGAAGGTGGCGTCGGCCTCGGCGGCGAGTTGGCCGACCGTCTCGACGGGGTTGAGCAGACCGGTGGAGGTCTCGTTGTGGACCATCGTGACGAGTTCGGTCTCGTCGTCGATCGCCCCGGCGACGGCATCGACGTCGATCGATTCGCCCCAGGTCGCCTCGACACGGGTGGCTGCGTCGGTGTAGCGGTCGGCGATCCGGGCGAAGCGACGGCCGAACTTTCCGTTGACGAGCGAGACGACCGAATCGCCCTCATCAACGAGGTTCGCGATTGCGGCCTCCATGCCCATCGTCGCCGTTCCGTTGAACACGAGCGGCGTGCCGCCCGTCGACGTCGAGGAACCGTCGAGCGTCGAGCAGGTGAAGACGTATTCCAGTCCATCCTGTGCGCGTTCGTAGACGGCCTCGAAGGCTGCAGAACGGTGAGAGACCATCGGCTCCGCCATCGACTCGAGGACCTCATCGGTCACCGGCACCGGACCGGGGTTGAACAGCAGGAACTCCTCGTCCATATCGGAACCCACATTCTCAGCCGGGTTAAGCGTCCTGGGTTCGGATTCACGAATGGCGATCAATCGCCCCCGATCGGTGGTACTCACGACTCCGTTGATGCACAACTGTGGATCAAATCGCGTGAGTGAGGAACGTTACCGTGTCACGTTCTCCGGGAACCATACAACGACCGGCAAGCGTCGTCACCAAACGGGACTGAGGAAGGGGGACGAACCGGAACTGGATGGAACGGGGCGACATCGCACGAGCACGGCCCCTTTTAGGGCATGGCGATCGCAGGTGAGGCATATGAGCGAGGATGAGAACGCGGGAGAAAGCCGGGCGGGACGGTACGCCGATCCTGCGGAGAATCCCTACGTGGTCGATCCACCGACCGACTTCGAACCGGTCGAGGATCTCTCGGAGGCAGAGGCCGAGACGCAGGCCAAGCACCTACGCGAGGCGATCCGGGAACACGACTACTGGTATTACGTCGAGGCCGATCCGATCGTCTCCGATGCGACCTACGACGCCCTCTTCGATCGACTCGTGGAACTCGAGGAGACGTTCGACATCCAAACGCCCGAATCACCCACCCAGCGCGTCGGGGGCGAGCCGATCGAGGAACTCGAGACGGTCGAACACGCCGCTGCGATGCTGTCGATCGATCAGACGACGGATGCCGAGGACGTCCGCGAGTTCGACGAGCGCGTCCACCGGGAACTCGAGACGGCCGGGTTCGATCCGAACACGATCGGGTACGTCTGTGAACCGAAATTCGACGGCCTCTCGATCGAGGTCGTCTACGAGGATGGCGAGTACGTCCGAGCCGCGACGCGGGGGAACGGGGCGAGCGGTGACGACGTAACTGAGCAGGTTCGAACGATCCGAGCCGTGCCACAGCGGCTTCGCGGAGACCGCGATCGAGTCCCGTCGTTCCTCTCCGTTCGCGGCGAGGTGTACATCCCACGGGAGGCGTTCAACGAGTACAACCGTGAGCGACAGGAACGCGGCGAGGAGCCGTTCGCGAACCCGCGCAACGCCGCCGCCGGGACGCTCCGGCAACTCGATCCATCGGTCGTGGCCGATCGGCCGCTCAACGTCTTCTTCTTCGACGTGCTCGCCTGGGAGGCGGACGGGGAGGAACCGGAGCGTCCGGAAACCCGCTGGGAGGATCTCTCGGCGATCGCCGAGTTCGGTCTGCGGAAAAACGACCGTGACGAACTCGTCGACGACATCGAGGAGGCGATCGCCTACCGCGACCGATTACAGGAGGAGCGCGACGAACTCGACTACGAGATCGACGGCACCGTGATCAAGGTGAACGACCTTGAGGCGTGTGAGCTGCTCGGGGCCACGTCGCGATCGTATCGGTGGGCGTTCGCGTACAAGTTTCCACCCCGGACGGAGACCACGACCGTGGAGGACATCGTAGTCCAGGTCGGCCGGACGGGACGGCTTACCCCGGTCGCGCTGTTGGATCCGGTCGACATCGGTGGCGTGACCGTCTCGCGGGCGACGCTTCACAACCCCGCGGAGATCGAGACACTAAACGTGAACGTCGGGGACGTGGTGCGAGTCTACCGCGCCGGTGACGTCATTCCGTACATCCCCGCAGTCGTCGAAACGCGGACGGAGGGGGCCTACGAATTCCCCGACACGTGTCCGGTCTGTGACTCGCCGGTGGAGTACGAGGGCCCGAACGCCTACTGTACCGGCGGGCTCGGCTGTCCCGCCCAACTCGAACGGGCCGTCGAACACTGGGCACGGCGCGAGGCGCTCGACATCGAGGGAGTCGGGCCGGAGACCGTCGCACAACTCCGGGAGGCCGGACTCGTCGAGTCGCTCCCGGATCTCTATCGACTCGATCGGGAGGCGCTCGTCGATCTCGAAGGATGGGGCGAAACGAGCGCCGAGAACCTCCTCGCGGAGTTGGAGGCGAGCAAGGAGCCGTCGCTTCCGGAGTTTTTGGCCGCGCTCGGGATCCCCGAAGTCGGGGCGACGACTGCCCGCAATCTGGCCGAACACTTCGAGACGCTCGATGCGCTTCTGGAGGCTTCCGAATCGGAACTGCAGGCAGTCGACGACGTGGGTGAGACCGTCGCCAGCGAGATCCGGGAGTTCCTCGACAGCGAGCGAAACCGCGAGACGATCGCGACGCTTCGTGATCTGGGGGTGGGTCCGGAGCCCTATGGCACGGACGAAGCCAGGGAAGGAACGGAACTCGAGGGGCTGACGTTCGTCTTCACCGGAACGCTCTCGGTCCCGCGCAGCGAGGCGGAGACACTCATCGAGCGGCACGGCGGGAACGTGACCGGAAGCGTCTCCGGCAACACGGACTATCTGGTCGTTGGCGAGGACCCCGGCACGAGCAAGCGCCGCGACGCCGCGGCTCACGACGTCGAGACGATCGACGGGACGGAGTTCGAGGCGCTATTGGCCGACCACGGGATCGACTGGCCACCGGCGTGAGGTCGACTGCAGGCCAGCGAATCGCCGTCCGAACACCCACAACCCTTTATCCGAACGGGAAGGATCCGGAGATATGACAGCCATCGATCTCTCCGGCGTCACAAAGCGGTTCGGCAATGTGACCGCCGTCGACGACCTCGATCTGGAGGTCAAGGAGGGCGAGATATTCGGCTTTCTGGGCCCGAACGGTGCCGGAAAGTCGACGACTATCAACGTGCTCCTGGATTTCGTCCGTCCGACGTCGGGAGCGGTCCGCGTGCTCGGACACGACGCACAGGCCGAAAGCGTCGCGGTTCGACGTCGAACGGGCGTGCTCCCGGAAGGATTCGACGTCTACGACCGGCTGACGGGACGACAACACATCGAGTTCGCGATCGACTCGAAGGAGGTCGACGACGATCCGGAGGCGGTCCTCGAACGCGTCGGGATCGCCGAGGATGCCGATCGGCCGGCCGGCGGCTACTCAAAGGGGATGTGTCAACGGCTCGTGCTCGGGATGGCACTGGTCGGGGAGCCCGACCTGTTGATCCTCGATGAACCCTCCTCGGGGCTCGATCCGGCCGGCGCGAGGGAGATGCGCCAGATCGTCGAGACGGAGGCGGAACGGGGCGCAACCGTCTTCTTCTCCTCGCACGTGCTCGGCCAGGTCGAAGCGGTCTGTGACCGGGTCGGGATACTCCGGGAGGGACGGCTCATCGCGGAGGACTCGATCGAGGGGCTACGCGAGGCGGTCGGCGGCGATGAAACGCTTGAGATCACCGTCGACGCCGCTCGCGAGGAGGACCTCGCGTCGGTCCGATCGATAGAGGGGGTCGCGAACGCGGAGACCGATGGCGGAATCGTCCGCGTGAGCTGTGAAAGCGGCGTGAAGACGGACGTGATCGCCGCCCTGGAGACGGAAGGCGTGACCGTCGAGGACTTCACGACCACGGAGGCGTCTCTGGAGGACCTCTTTCTCGCCTACACCGAAGGGGAGGTGGCCGAATGAGCTACCGCGCCGTCGCCCGCAAGGACTTCCAGGATGCGGTTCGATCGCGGTGGATATGGGCCCTCTCGGCGCTTTTCGTCGTGGTATTCGCCGGTCCGGCACTGTTTCGTTACACCCTCGGAATCGGACTGGGTGATGCCGCTGAGGCGACCGGTATCATCGTGTTGTTCATTCAGTTCATGAAGGAGGGGACCGCGGTCCTCGTGCCGATCATTGCGATCGTCATCGGCTACGCCTCGATCACCCGCGAGCGGGAAAGCGGGACCTTGAAGCTGCTGTTGTCACTTCCCCACTCGCGTGCGGACGTCGTCCTCGGGAAGGTCATCGGTCGGTCCACCGTGGTCGCGCTGCCGATCGTCATCGGATTTCTGGCTGCGGGGATCGTGTTGATCCCGGCCGCAAGCACCCAGGCGGTCGGGCGGTTCGTCGCCTTCGCGCTGTTGACCGTCCTCCTCGGGATCGTTTTCGTCGGATTGGCCGTCGGGATCTCCGCCGCCGCGGAAAGCGACCGACAGGCGATGGTCGGGTCGGTCGGCCTGTTCATCCTGACGAACGTCTTCTGGGGGACCGCGGCATCCCGGATCGCCTCGGGGCTCCAGGAGTATGCTGGGATGGGTGTCCAACGGCGATACCTCGTCGAACTCGGGATCAAACTCCTCAACCCGATCGCGGCCTACAAGACGCTCGTCGACTCGCTGCTGTCGACGCAAATGGAGGCGCGCCAGCAGTTGTTCGGCTTCTTCATCTTCTTCGATCCGGCGGCCGCCGACGCGCTCGGCAATGAGCTACCGGTCGCGTTCACCGATCCGGTCGTGGCCGCCCTGCTCGCGCTGTGGTTCGTCGTTCCGGTGTACGTGGGGATGGAGCTATTCGAGCGTCACGATCTCTGACCCGCCTCGATACGCACTTGGATCGGAGATTCCGACGGGACGGTCGCGAAAACCCTATTTCCGCCGGGTCCAACGATGGGATAGTGCCGACGTTTCAGTATCCGTGTCCCGGCTGTCGAACGACGAACAGTCTCCACGATGCCGACTGCGAGTTCGAGGGTGTCGACTGGCCGACGATCGAGCGCGCCTACACGGATCTCCTCGCTGTGTTGACGCAGGAACCGACAGGAATCGACGAATCGGACCTTCGGGAGGCGGTCCCCGGTGAGTGGTCCGGGCTCCATCGGGCCGCGCTCGGAACGCTCGAACGCGGCAACCGCGTCGTCCGGGACGGCGACGCGGACGGAGGTGGAGGGAGGGACGGCGGCGACCTCCGACTGCTCACCGCGGCGGAGTTCAAAGAACTCGTCTCGGAGCCGACCCGCGAGCCGATGCGAACGATCTACGAACACGGATCGGTCCCGGGATGTCACGACAACGCCGTGTTTGCGATGATCGCGTGGTACGAAATGGTCGGCCTCTCCTGGCCCGAAACGAAGGAGAACGTGATCGAATGGCTCCACGAGTCGGGCGCCTGGAACCGTGGCGGCTTCGAGGAATCCTCGCCGGCGGAACTCGTCGAGTCGAAACGCCACGTCTACGATGCGGGCTACGGCTGGAAGGAAAAGGCACAGTCGGCAAAGCGCGTGATCGAACGACACCGATAGATCTCATCGCCCCGTCGCGACAGTTTTAGCAGGTCGCCCGTCCTCACGAGAGTATGGTCGAGGTCGTGACGCTTCCGTGGCCCGCGATCGGGTCCCTCACTGCCGGCGTCGCCAGCCTCGCACTCGTTCCACCCGTTTCCGGCCATCGCGGGAAGCCGGGAGCGAACTGGTTCATTGCCATGTTGATCGTCCAGGCGGGGTGGTGTTTCGCCTACGGGATCGGACTCCTCGTCTTCGATCCCGGACTTCGCGTGGCCCTCGAGACGATCGCCTGGCTCGGAATCGTCTGGACCGGGCTCATCTTTCTCGCATTCGCGCTGGAGTACACCGGCCGCGGCGATGTGGTGTGGGGGCGAGGATACGCCACATTCGCGGCGATGGGCGTGATCGCCTCGGTGCTCGTCGTCACGAACGCCCACCACGGAGCGATGTGGACGGGATTCGAACTCGATCCGGTCCTCCACTCGGCCACCGTCTCGTACACCCTGGAGCCGGCGGCAGTTCTCACCCTCGGGATCACTACGCTGGCGGTGGTCGTGTCCGTCGGACTCCTCGTCGACACGCTGTTGAGTTACGGACCACTGTTCCGACGGGAAGCCACCGCCGTCACCCTCAGCACGCTTCCACCGGGGATCGCGCTCCTGGCGTGGGCGTTCGGGATCGGTCCCGTCCCCCAACTCAACCTCGCACCGATGCTTTTCATTCCCCACGTCGTACTGGACGCCTACGCGTTCGGGCGGGGCGAACTCTTCGCGCGGAATCCGACCACGATTCGAGCGGCCGAACGCACGGCGATAGACGACCTCGCGGACCCGATCGCGGTGGTCGATCCCGAGGAGCGGATCGCGAGGACGAACGGGGCGTTCGACGACGCGTTCGATTTCGATCCCGAATCGGGAATCGATCGGCCGATATCGTCGGTCGTTGGGATCGACCGTCCCGAAGTCGGCATGGAGGCGACGATCGAGCGGCGGGTCGATGATCGACAGGCGACGTTCGCGATTTCGGTTTCGCCGCTTTCGGATCCGTCCGGCTCACATGTCGGATACACCACGATCTTCAGGGACGTCACCGAACGGGAACGACGGCGCCAACAGCTCGAGGTTCTCAACCGGATCTTGAGACACAACCTCCGAAACGACGCCGGCGTCGTCCATGGCTATGCGGAGTTGCTCGTCGACCGTCTCGATGGTGAAAACCGACGAATGGCCGATGCGATCGAACGACGCTCGGATGCGCTCGCCGCGCTCGGCGAGAAGGCTCGAACGGTCGAGACGCTGATCGAGGGTGAACCGCCGCGTTCGGTCTCGGTGGTTGCGTGTCTCGAGCGGGCCGTCGCGGACGCCCGCGAGGAATTCCCGGAGGCGATCGTGGAACTCGATCGAGGGGCAGGAATCGAGACGGACGCGGACGCCACTGCCCCATTCCCGGAGCGAACGCTCGTGACCGCCGTCTCGACCCTCCTCGAGAACGCGCTTTTTCACCACGACGGTGCAGGGACCGAACGGCCGGACGGCGAGGGGTGGGCCCGAGTCCGGATCGACCGATCCGACGGGGAATTCATCGTCCGCGTCCTCGATGACGGTCCCGGAATTCCCGATCACGAGGTCGAAGCGATCGAGGCGGGCCGGGAGACGGCGCTCGAACACGGATCTGGCCTCGGACTGTGGATCGTCCACTGGGCGAGTGCGGCGCTTGGTGCCGAGTCGACGTTCGCGGACCGGGACCCACGAGGAACGATCGCGACGCTGCGGCTGCCGGTCACGGGTGTTGTGTCCGGGACGGCCGACGAGAAGGCGTGAGTTCGCGACGAGCAGGACGGGTCGAACCGCGCTCGGTCGGCTATTTCGGCAGGAAACGGCGATTCGACCTACTCGCTTTGGATCCGCGGAGCGAGCATGAACGTCACGTTGCCCATGCCTTCGCCGAAGGAGTAGTGGAGTTTGACGGGGAACTCCTCGCCGAGTTCGACGACTACCTCGGCGTCCTTCGGGATCGCTTTGTTCATATCCTTGAGGTAATCGAGCGAGAACAGCGAGTCGGCGGGACCGGCAGTAAGGTCGATGAGGTCGTCGCGCTCCAGTTTCAGGTCGACGTCGTCAGTGTCGCCTTCCGCCTCGATGTAGAAGGCCTCTTCGGCCTCGTCGACGCGCAGCCGGATGTGATCGGAGACCATGTCGGCGGCGGTGATGCCGCGGTTTATCTGGGCGCCCTCCAAGATGATCTCCGCGGGGAGATCGAGGTCCGGAATGTCCGGCTCCTGGCGGATCGAGTCGGGGTCGATGAGCGCGAGCGTGTACGAGAGCCCGTCGATCTGGATGTGGAGTTTGCGGGTCTCCTCGTCGAGTTCCAGATGGACGAGGTCGCCGGAGTTGGCCATCCCGGCGATGTCCTGCAGACGAGCGAGGTTGACGCCGATGACGCCGCCGTCCGCCTCGTAGGACTCGAAGGCTGCGGCCTCAAGCGAGAGATCGACCATGCCGACGTTTGCGGGATCGACGGCCCGAATGGCGAGTTCCTCCTCGTTCAGGCGGACCTTACACTCGTCGACGAGCACGCTCACGGAGCCAAGCGCGTCCTGGAGCGTCGACGCACTCACGATGGCCTTGAACATATACGGACCGCTACGGCGCAATGCCCTAAAAAGACCCGCGATTCGACGCTATATGTTCTTCGCGCGCGTCGCGTGCGCAGCGCCCGAGCAGTCAACCTCCCGACACGAGCCTCGATCGCCCTACACCAACGGCTCTATCAGGTCGCGTCCGGCCGAAAGCAGTCCCTCCACGCGCGCAGCATCGTCCGATTCGGCGTAGATCCGGAGTTTCGGCTCCGTTCCGGAGGGTCGCACGAGCAGCCAGGAACCATCCTCCAGGAGGAGTTTGAACCCATCGAGAGTCACAACTCGGTCGATCTCCCGACCGAGGACGTCGTCCGGAATCCGATCGGAGAGACCCGCCATTACCGCATCCTTTCGATCGTCCGGACACGGAATGCTCGTTCGGTCCGTATGGACCGGCCCGTACTCGGCGGCGATCCGATCGAGGCGATCGTCGAGGGATTCCTCACGGGTTGCCGCGGCCACAAGCAGCGCCACCAGCACCCCGTCCTTCTCGCGAACGTGACCGCGAATCGAGAAGCCGCCGGACTCCTCGCCGCCGAAGAGCGCGTCGTGATCGGCCATCTCGCGAGCGATCCACTTGAACCCGACCGGGGTCTCGTGAACGGTCTCGCCATGTGCGGCGGCGATCCGATCGATCAGAAACGTCGTCGAGACGCTTCGGACCGCGGAACCGGAATGGGATTCGAGGAGGAACTCATAACCCGCGGCAAACACGTGATTCGCGTCGACGACGCCGCGATCGGGCGTCGCGACCGCGATCCGGTCGGCGTCACCGTCGTTGGCGATCCCGAGATCGGCATCGCGTTCGCGGACGGTGTCGGCGAGCGTGTGCAGGTTCTCTGCGCTCGGCTCGGGCGGGGTGCCGCCGAAGGTCGGGTCTCGATCACAACGCAACCGAATCACGTCAGCGCCGGCGTCCGCAAGCAGCCGATCGGTGATGCCGCGGCCGCTGCCGTGCATGGCGTCGTAGACGACGGTGAGTCCGGACAGATCGGTGCCGATCCGATCGCGAACCGCGTCGGCGTGGGCGATGGTCGGGTCACATCGGCGGATCGGGGGGCGCTCGTCCGGAGGGCAGAGATCGGGCTCGCGAAGTCGGGACTCGATGTCGTCGGTCACGGGCGGCAGCGCCGGCGCACCGTCGTGGGGGATGAACTTCACGCCGTTGTACTCCGGCGGGTTATGGGAGGCGGTCACCATGCAGGCGCCCGAGAGGCCGCGATCGACGATCGCGTGGGCGACGACGGGGGTCGGAACGTCGCGTTCGGGAAGCAAGACCTCGAAGCCGTTCCCGGCGAGGACCTCCGCGATCTGCTCGGCGAATCCCTCCGAACTCTCGCGAGCGTCATAGCCGACGAATACGGGAGCCGAACGGCCGGCAGCCGCGAGGTGATCCGCGATCGCCTGGGCAACGATCCGAACGCGTTCGTCGGTAAAGACGTCAAGCGTGGCGCGCCAGCCATCGGTGCCGAAGGCGATCGGGTCCGTCTTGGTCGCGTCCATGGTCGATCGGTTTCGAGTGGCCCGTTTATAATCGATCGGTCCCGGACC
>NZ_JBGUBC010000033.1:0-17683 GCF_041821145.1 Halopenitus sp. H-Gu1
CTAGAATCCAGAACGCGAGAAGAGATAGAGGAAATCGAGTCTGGAAAAGGCTCCTCATCACTGTACACAAAGCGAACGGCCATCCTCAACAATTTGTACGGCGTCGATATCGACGAAGGTGCTGTTGAGATTTGTAAGCTCAGGCTCTGGTTGTCGATGGTCGCTGATATCGAGGATGAACCGAGCGAGGTGGAGCCGCTCCCCAATATCGATTTCAACGTACGGCAGGGGAACAGCCTAATCGGTCAACTCGATACGGACATCGAGAGTAACGAAGACGGAGACAGCGATCTCGATTCTTGGGAAGTGAAAACGCGTTTTGAGGACGTGAAAGAGGCCATTAAGAAGCACAAGAAAGCGGAGACCAGTGTTGAAGCTCAAGAATGGCGGAAAGAAGCAGAAGATAGAATTGAGGAACACCGGGACAAATTTGACGAAATCCTACGGCGAGAATTCCAAGACGCTGGCTTTGACGACATAACGATCGAGGGAATTCGGGAGTGGTCCCCATTCCACTGGCCGTTGGAGTTCGCCGATGTCTTCGAGAAAGGTGGATTCGACGTGTTCATCGGGAATCCACCGTGGGACATGCTCTACGCGAATCGCGACGACTTCTTCATCCGCTACGATGAGCAGTTCCGTACCTATCCGTCGGAGGAAAAGGACGGTGTGATGGAAGACCTCCTCTCAAACCCAGAAGTTGCGTGGGAATGGGAGGACTACAAGGAGTCGATGGAAACTCAGGCAGACTTCTTCACGCAGGGAGATGTCTATAAGCTCCAATCTCCGGTGGTGGGGGGTCGAACGATGCCGACAAAGAACGAACTTTCAGCTCTTTTTCTTGAGCGGGTCTTCAGACTCTCCAGAGACGGCGTGAAGGTGAGTCTGCTCCTCCCCGGTACTATCTTCGGGGGAGTAATGGGGAAAGACCTCCGAATGCATCTGCTGGACCATACGGACGTGGAGAATCTCATCGGGTTCGAGAACAAGGGAATCTTTGAGGCCATCGACGATAGATATCGGTTCGCGATTCTGACGTTCGAATATGGGGGGAAGACATCAGCTCTTCGGGGGATATTCAACCAACGTGACATGGATATAGTCTACAGGATCGAAGATGAGGCAGTCAACATTCCGCGCGACGTACTCGTCAGTTATTCTCCAGAAGGGGGAATCTTCCCATCCATCACCTCGCAGATCGAAGTAAGCGTCTTGGAGAAGGTAGTTGAGCAGCCTTCCTTGGGTGAAGATTTAAAGGAGGCTTGGACAGTTGATATGCTCACTAAGGAGTTCGTTGAATCGACTGATAAGGATAGGCTCCTGACATCGCCAGAGGAGGCCGACTATCCCGTCTATGGTGGCAAAAATATCCATCAGTTTCAGTACGATAATACCCACACAGATGCGTTAGATGGACCGCAGTACTGGAGTCAGGGGATGTACGATCCATCGAATAGTGCCCAGTACCGTGTTCGAGAGAAAAAATTCAACCGGGGGAACCTCAAGCGAGCAATCTACGACGCCTTTGGAGGTTCAGAGACGAGCAAGTCTCAGGTTCAATTCGTAGATGAACTGCTCGAAGAACACCGTGGTCACGGACTTGAGGAAGAAGATGTCCTGCTCGATTGCACTGAATACCGAATCGGCATTCGAGACGTTTCTCGATCCCGGGACGAGCGGACCATAATAGCGACGGTACTTCCGAAGGACGTCATCTGTCTCCACACCATTAACACATTCAAGCCGTTCGCTATTGAGCCGGAAGAGGAACACCTCACAGAGTCCCCACTTCGGTCACCCTACGTCCGGCGATTTACGGATCAAGAACTCTTCGTGGCAACGGGACTCCTGAACAGCATTGCGTTCGATTTCCTGATGCGGACCAAAGTCGAGACGCACATCGTCAAGCGCGAGCTACTGGAATCCCAGCTACCACGCCTCACCGACGGAGATGACTGGTTCCAATATATCGCTGAACGAGCTGCCCGGTTGAACTGTTACGGGGAAGAATTCAAAGAAATGCGTGAGCGACTCGGCGGAATCGAGGCAGCAGTAGAAGGTCAAGAACGTAGAAAATTACAGTCTGAAATCGACGCGGCCGCATTCCACGCGTATGGCCTGGAACGTCGTGACGTGAAGTTTGTCCTCGACGACTTCCATCGCGTTGAAAATCCGAAGCTGATGGACGAGATGTACTTCGACCTGGTTTTGGAGAAATATGATTTACTGGATCAGAAGGGGCCCCTACCGTAGCTCCCGAATCACTGTCCGACAACCCCCCAGCATACGAGCTTCGCTTGTACATCACTTTCTCCCATCAGTTTCGTCTGGTATTCAGTAGAGGCTTCGACGTTCTCTTCCAAGAACTCCTCAAGCTGACTGAGGAACTTCCCGGTCGGCCACTCTGGGAAAGAGTCGTACTGCTCGTTCTGGCGAAAGATTTCCCGTAGAATTCGGTCTTCATCCGTGTTCGCCAGCTTTACCTCCTGAAGCCGCTCTTCGATGTCGGTAGCCCATTCCCCTATCGTTTCGAACTCTTCGACAGAGGCCGGCTCATCGCCGTAATTCGGCTGAACGTAGCGACTGATGAAATCGAGGATTGTCTCCTGTTCCTTCGAGAAGGCCTCTCCCTGTTTGAAGGCTCCCTCAACCTGGCCTTCTCGAATCACCTCCAGACGCTCGTCAAGCACTGCTTGAATCTCCTCACGGTTCGACAACACCGTATCTGGATTTCCGGTGATCGGTTCGCCGTTAACTGAAGGGTCAATGTTGAGCGTGCTCACGGGCCGCTCTTTGACCTCGTCGGCGAAGGGCTTGTAGTAGAAAGCACGACGGACGCGACCAAGCGGGGATTCGTGGTCATCATCGTCAAACCAGAGGTGGGCAAGGGCGAACACGCCCGGACGGGGACCGGCATCGTGGTCAGTTACATTCGTGTAGAGGAATTCCCGTTCTTCGGGCGGGTCATCGAAGAAGTCCTCAGCGTACTCGAAGTCTTCCGCAGTCAGGTCGTAATCCTCGTTCAGTTCTCGCTTCAGAAGGTACCGCTCGAACGCAGCGTGTTCATTACTCCCAGCGTTGCGGAGGAGCGGATTCTTGCTCGTGTCGTCGAGTTCATTCACGTCGTCAATTTCACGGGACTTCTGGAGAGAGTCCTCAATCTCGTCCACCTGTAATTCCCCGATTGTCTTCTCCGTGTCTACACCTGTCTTTTCGAGAATCTGGTCTTCGTTCGGATCGAGGATATTGTTCTCCTTTCCGACGATGAGCGCGATATCGTTGATCTTTGCCTGCAGGCGTTTCAGGAGCTTAATCGCCGCCTCGATGTCGCCGTCCGGGTAGAAGTTGTGGACGTGTTTCTCGGCGGTACTCCCGATCCGGTCGACTCGCCCGACACGCTGGACAATCCGCATCGGGTTCCACGGCAGGTCGTAATTGACCACAACATGAACATCCTGAAGATTAACCCCTTCACTCAGCGTGTCAGTGGCCACTACGTACTGTAGCTCTGAGTCCCCCGACTCGGCGAGCGTTTGCTGGTAGCCTGACGCCTCGGGAGCAAAGCGTTGAATGATGTCCTGTTTATTCTCGTCGCCACCCTTGACGACGGCACTGTTCGCCTCTGTGAGTGGGGAATCCTCGTTGTCACAAAGGGTTCTATAGACGTAGTCTGCAGTTGCCCGATACTGCGTGAAGATGAGCACCTTCTGATCGTGATTAGTGAGGACATCTGCAAGTCGGTCGATCTTCGGGTCGCGGAACTCGCGGAGCGAAAAGACGGCCTCGTAAAAGTCGCGTGTGGCAGGGTCAACTTCACTCAGGTCACTATTCGGGTAGAGAATCGGATTCATCTCTTCTTCAGGAATATCTGGGAGGACACCAGCGTCGTGGTCAGCGAGCCATTGCCGCGTGGAAACCGCATGATCGCTCACATCACCCGCATCACGGGCGACATCACCGATGAACTGCGAGAGGAAATACGAGAGAAGGGTGAGGTCCTCCCTGATGTACGTCTTCACCTCACCGATGGTGGCGTCTGCCAGTTCATCTCCCTCGGTATCAGCTCCTTCTTCCGATTGAATAGCGGTGGTATCGAAACCAAATTCTTCGAGTGTTTGTTCGAGATCTTCAGCAGCGTCGGCTCCTTCGACAAAGTCACCGAGTTCAGAGTCATCTCCCTCCCGAATAGTTCGGAGCATATCGATATCTTCGTCCTCAGGGAGTTCACCAAGAAGGCCGAGAAGCTGGCGTTCGCTCTGATGCAGCGTCTCGATCGACTGGACGAACGCGTACGTTGAGGACTCGAGCCGTTTGAGGAGGTTCAGCTTGTAGAGGGCTTTCAGCGTGCTCCCTGCTTTCGGGTTTTTGACTGTGATGTGGGGAAGGTGGAGGGCGTCCATCACGTCGGGAAGCATCCGATATATTGGCTGGTAGGCCGCCGGCAGGGAGTACTGTTGCTTGTTGAGTTTCGGCGGCTTGAAGCTCATCTCGAAGTCTTCGCTGTCCTGAATCTGATCTTTGACGTGCTTGCGCGTCCGGAGAACCATCACTTCGTTCAGGATATTCGAAATCTCAGAGGAGTGTCGCTGTAGCTGCTCGGTGATTTCTTTCTGTTCGTCGTCGCCGACCTCCTCTTTCCCGGCTGCGATGCGTTTTCGCGTCTCCGAGAGTTCGATATATTCGTCGAACGCATCAAAGTCGAGTGACGCCTTGTTCCGAAGTTCCTCCGGGCTGGTGAACAAGCTGATGAGGTTCTTTAGGTCGGTAGCGCTGTTATTGATCGGGGTCGCGGTCAGCATAATCATCGTCTTTCCGCGGAGTTGCCTGAGATTCGCGTGTCGTCGCGTCCCCTTGTAGTCATCATCGTGGTCCGGATTCGGTCGCCACTTCCCGTAATTCCGGAACCGATGAGCCTCGTCGATAAGCAGGACGTCGAACTCGTCTTTGAGGTCCTGCACCTCGTCGTAGGAGAGATTCTGGAACTTGCTGATACTCATCACGTCAAGGTGCGTGCCGTCTACCTCTAACCCGAAGTACGGATTGCCGTCTTCGTCAGTGTCGTTCTGGAGTAGGTCTTCCCACTGATCAGTCAGGTTGGCCGGGACAATGAGGAGACAGTGGTCACCACGTTGGCGGTAGTCGTGGAGGAGTTCACCCCCAATAAATGATTTCCCCAGGCCGACCGAGTCGGAGACGATGCACCCGTTGAACTGGGACAGCTTCTCCTTTGCACTCTCGTACCCGAGCTTCTGGAAGTAGTACAGAGGGCTGTCACGGATGTTGACGTTCCCACTCAGTTCGTCGTAGGCGAGCAGCTTGTAGAGCTCGAACGGTTCGAGATACGTGCCCAGCTCCTCAGAGGACGTCTTCTGGTCGGACTCGTCCTCCTGCTGTTCCTTCCAGTCCTGGTACTCCTTGCTGTTCTCGATGATTCGGATGATCTCCTCACTGAACTCCTCGGCGTTGGCCCACTGGTTGTCGTACCACTCCTCGAACGCTTCGGCCTTGTGTCGATCCTGACTTGTGAGGTTCAGCTCGATGTTGTTCTGGTGGCCGCTCTTGGTGAAGTTCGAGGAGCCTACAACTGTAGCGCATGGTCGGGTGTCTTCATCCTCATCTTGTCCCCAATCTTCGTCGTCTTCGAGTGGTGCTCGAAATGAGGCACCCTTTGCGTGGAAGTAACCGTTTTCAGGATTTCGCACACGGACGCTCACCTCGCCTTCGGCGATAAAGTCTCGTAGCCGGTCTAGTCGCCCGATCTGAGCGTTATTCAGCTCCGAGATGCTTTCTCTCACCTCTCTTTTGAGCTCCTCTTTGAGATTCTGCCCCTCACCGATTTCGTCAGCAGTTCCCCTATTCGTCTGACGACCCATCAAAATCCGAAGCGGAGCGTGGCCGAGCTCATCGGGGTCAGCCAGGTTTTCAATGTCTTCCCGGTAGAGGTCAAATCCTGAGAGATAAAAGTAGCCAGTTGCGATACGGCCTTCCTCGATCTGGGGAATAATCCGCTTGTAAGCGTCTTCTAGTGTTCTGTTGGCGTTATCGACAAGCGGAGGAAGTGAGAGCATCGTAATGCCGAGATGTATTCAGTACGCGAACTTAGTGTTTAGTGACCTCCCTACAGAGGTGGCACCAGACTATAGTCAATCAAACTGGCCGAAGATCCCGCCAGCGGACGTCAACGGTGTCATCATTAGCGATTTCAACCCGAAAAAGATAGCCCTCTCGTTGATCATCAGTCACAGCTCCCGCATCGTCTGAGATGATCTCAACGACTGTTCCTCGATGTCCATGGAGGCGCTCGTGATCTGGATCTGTTTCGTCCGGGATATCGATTCGGACCGTGTCTCCAATATCGAATCGTTTCATAGTAGGTGTCATCAGCTCCGCATCCAGAATAGCCCAATCGAACCAGCCATAACGGTTGCACCGATTATTAGCCCGACTGTGGTCGGAGACGGCAGGGAATAGCCTGCACTCGTGAGCAAAGGAGTTAGAATGAACCCGCCAGCGTATCCTCCGACAGTAAGATATCCAGCGGCAAGGAGACGGACAAACCACTGTTCGACAATCGTATGCGAGCGGTGATCTGGGTCGTCATCAGGTCGGGGCTCGACGATTTCCGGATCGGGCTTTTCCCGCTTTAGGTATCGCCATTCATCAAGATATATTCGGACAGGAAGAGCAGACTCGATTTGGTTGAGAATAGCATATCGGGCCTTGTTCAGCCGGCGATACGACTGTAAACTCTGATACCAAAAGTAACAGATCAGACTTCCAAATCCAGAGGCGAATAGAACGATTGCAGCACTCGTAGTCGTCAAATTTCCTCGGGCGAGAGCGAAGAGACCGGCTAGTATCGACGTCAAAATCAAGCCGAAAAATCGGTTCATTTGAACCCGCTGATTCGCAGTCTCGATTGCCACCTCTCCATAGTGGATGTATTGATCCATCAAGCGGTCCGTCTCTTCGTCGTTCAGATTCGTTAACGGCCCATTCTCTACGGCATCGGGCTCGGCCGATTCGGCCGGGTCTCCCCCAGTAACCTCTTCGGGGTGTTCCGGCTCTGTTTCAGGCGTGTCTTTGTCCTCGGTATTTTCGCCAAGATTTGCATTATTCGGCTCGCTCTTGCCAGAGGTCTCGTCAGTTGATTCAGACATATTCCGCTAAGGTGTCGGCGAATGATGCTTTGCGCCATTCTAAGAATAGGGGACCGTAGAAACAGTTCAGATCCAAACGCTGTTCGGTCGCCATTACGCTTTCTGCGTAGTGCCTGTACTGATTGATGAGCGTCTTATCACGCTCTGGCCGTCTGGGTGAAGATCGTGTACTGCCATCCCTCTGTCTTGGGCCATACTCGACCGAGGGTAAATCATGCATGCTTCGCGATGGCGTTCACGATAGACTTCTGCCGCCAACCGACAATCTCATCGGCATCCTCCTTTACCACAGCTGGAAGTCGCTCGTTCCCGTTCGGTCGCACACCGATAATAGGTTTCTCGAAATGGTCTGCCATCTCAATCTCCTCCTCGATCCACTCGCTGTGCGAGACGTACATCCCAGCGACGACGACGACCACATTTGCCTGCCCAACCTGCTGATAAAGCTGCTGACGAAGATCATTCTTATCTTCAAACTCCATCGGATCGTCCTCTGGGACACTGAAGTTCTGCCAGTCCAGCCGATTTTCATCATCGAGGAACTCCTCAATACGTTCACGCTGTTCGGAGTACTTCCACGAGTGACTCACAAACACCCGATACGGCCGATCTTCCAGAGGGAGACGCGGCTGCGTCGACGTGCCGGTCTCATCTGTTGTTGAACCAGATGAAACTAGGCCACCAAGTCCTTGAGCGCCCTTGTATGTGAAATAGCCTGCCACAGCAGCAGCGATAATGAGTTCAGGGGCGTCGTGCCAAAGGTAACGAAGTGGATCGTCGTGTGGATCATGATCAACTTGTCCACCTTTCCAGTCGGCATATCCGGCGAGGAGGTCTTTTCCTAGATCGACGACATCGGTGTTTTGTTGGTTTGAGGTTGGAACGGATGTCGTATCGGAGCCTCCAGTAGTATCCTCGAACAGGCCAGCAAACGGATCGTCTTCCCCGTTTGATTTGATAAGGGCATTCACGTCAAGGCTTCCGGTGGGGCTTTGCACCTCGACGGTCGGCACGTTGGTGACAGGGTCGTTTTCGTTGGGTGTCACAGGCGATACATCGCAATTTGGATATTTAAACCCAAGGGGATATTTGCTATTCAGCAAGTTTCGTGTTTCCGTGAACTTCCGAAAAGCCACCACGACAGATTCCTTCCGAATCACCACAAAGAGACCCGGTATTCAACCGATGGCCAATTAGTGAGATTTGCTTTCCGGAAACAACCCGGTCACGTATTTATGGTCTGACGCAGAACCAGTCACTTACTAACACAATGATCCGCGATGCTCGCGTTCTACGCGCCGGGTTCGTCCCTCGAGAAGTAGAGCATCGCGACGCCGAAGTCAATCACCTCTCTAGCGTCCTCGAGCCCATCACGAACGGAGAACCAGCCGACACCGCTATTGTCACCGGACCCAGCGGCGCTGGCAAGACGTGCATCTCGCAATTCGTCACCGAACGCCTACGTGAGGAGGTGCTCGACGTCGAGACGACCTACGTCAACTGCTGGCGCAACTACACCCGGTTCCGCACGCTCTACCAGATCCTCGACGACCTCGGCGCGACCATCGACATCCACCGGCAGTCGACACCGCACGACGAACTCGTCGATCGGCTTCAGCAGCACGACGGCCCGCGAACCGTCGTCATCCTCGACGAGGTCGACCAGCTCGAAGACCCCAGCGTCATCTACGACCTCCACAGCCTCCCGCAGTTCGCGATCATCTGCATCGCGAACAAGGAAGAGGAGCTGTTCAGCCGCGTCGACGACCGCCTCGTGAGCCGGCTGCGCTCCAGCGAGCACGTCCGGATGGACAAGTACCACGACGAGCAGCTGTACGATATCCTGAGTGCGCGGGCGAAGTGGGGCCTCGACGAGGACGTCATCACCGACGACCAGCTCTACCGGATCGCCGACGCGGCCGCCGGCGACGCCCGCCTCGCAATCGGCATCCTTCGAACGGCCGCCGGCAAAGCCGATCGCGAGAACCACGAGCGGATCACCGACGACATTCTCTTGGACGCCGCCGAAGACGCTCGGGCCCAGATTAAGCAGAAGAGCATCGATTCACTCACGCCACACCAGCGCGTCGTCTACGACATCGTTCGTGAGCACGGCCCTCTCGGCCCGAGCGAGATTCACGACCACTATACGGACGAGGTAGACGATCCCCGAACGAAACGGACCATCCGGTCCTATCTCTCGAAGATGGCTCAGTACAACCTCCTTGAGGCCGAGGGCACGAGTCGGGATCGAGAATACGCAATCATTGAGTCACCGTCTGCTGCAACAACCACTTAAAACATCCCAGAATATCGATACACTATGACCACACTTCCCACACTGTTCGAGACCTTCCTGTCAGACATCCGCCCGCAGGACGAACACAATGATGCCTACAAGGAGGGTCACGAAACCCTCCGCGATCACTTGCAGACTGACGACGACATCGACGAGTTCTACGTTGCAGACTTTCTACAGGGGAGCTACCGCCGGTGGACGGCACTCAGACCGCAGGAAGACGAGAAATCCGACGTTGACGTCGTCTTTGTCTCTGATCTCAGCAGTGACCTTGATACCGACGTAGCGCTGGAAAAATGCGAACCGTTCCTGAAGGAACACTATGAGGGGCAGTGGGAACCGAATGCCCACTCCTACAAGATCGAGGAAGAGAAGGTGGAAATCGATCTCGTCTTGACAGCGGCACCCAGCGAGGCAACACGTGAAGCCGTCAAATCACTGGGTTCACTGGACGTGGGAACAGCCCTGACTCCGGACGACCTTTCGACGGTGGCAGAGGCCCTCAATATCTCGGCAGATGGCGACGACGAGTGGAAGGACGAACCGCTCAAGATCCCACATCGAGATGAGAACGAGTGGGAGAATACCCATCCCCTCGCGACTATCGCCTTCACTGTAAATAAGAACGATATCACGGATGGCCACTACGTGAACGTCGTCAAGGCCATCAAATGGTGGCGGCGAACGAAGACACCTGACGTCGAAGGACCGACAAGCTATCCCCTCGAGCACATCGTTGGCCAGTGCTGTCCTGATGATATCAACAGCGTCGCCGAGGGCGTGACAAGGACGCTCGAAGAACTTACACGGAAGTTCAAGACCGAAGCAATGGCTGAGGAAACTCCTACCCTGCCTGCTCACGGTCTCCCGAGAACCTCCGAGAATGACGTCCTAAAACAAATCGACGGGAAAGATTTCGCGGCGTTCTACGATGAGGCAGAGGATGCCGCAGAGCTCGCGCGGACAGCACTGGATGAGGAGGACAAAGAAACATCGAGGGATTACTGGTACCAGCTCTTCGGCGAGAAATTCCCTCCATTCGGAAGTGACGACGATTCTGACGATGGAGGGGAGAAAGCCATGTCAGTAGGCTCGTCCTCACAGGTAGAGGATCCATCGGACCACCAGTTCGCCGAGTCGGACAGCTAACGTAATAAATGCCACCCCAAGAAATTACAGAAGCCGTCGCAGCCATTGCCGAACGGGATGGGGTCACCGTCCTCAAAGACCCATATCGAGACGATAGCAACGGACGGTGGATTGTCAAGATCAGGCTTTCTCCAGACGACTTAGAACCCCATCCGGACGTCCCACGCGAGACAGACTGGTATCTCCATCTACGGGATACGTACCCCGCCGGTTCAATTGGGATCTACCCTGCGGATCAAGAAGAGAACACCATTACCGCCACATTTCCCCACCAGAAGCTGAACGTTGCTGGGAGCGACGATACTCCGTGGCGAAGAGGCGATATCTGTGTTGCTCGGTATGGGCACACCCTCAGTCAAACGGGAGCCACCGGCGAACCCAGCACAAGCCGTGATCGACTCTGTTGGCATATGGACCGAGCATTGCGGTGGTTAAGTAATGCTGCGAAAGGGGAACTCCGGGAACCAGACGAACCGTTTGAAATCCCGGCCTTCGATACGAACTCGGCTTCGGCCACGACCATCGCATTCAACGAGACGCAGGAGTCGTTCTCAGATTGGATGACGGCGTATGGACAGTGGGGGACAGTCAATCTCCGCTCGTTGCCAACTGCTGAAGAGACATACGCGACTGGTACGTTCAAAGATAGCGACGATGAAGTCGTCTATCAGCCACAATGGGGCGGATATATCGATTCGAATCCTGATGACTCTGTTTCCGGAGCGTGGGCATTGTTAGAAGAGGTGCCGATTGAACCCCCGTGGGAGGCCCCGGAGACGTGGGAACAGTTAGACGTATTTTTCGAGGGTACCGAGACCGACCCGTACGAACTACGGGCGAATATCAAGCCCGTCTTGGACGATGAGCCGGTCAAGATCCTTCTAATTGGATTCCCCATCCCAGCAACGGTTGACGGCGACCCCGAGATCATCTATTGGCAACCAATCGAAATAAAAGAGTTCAAAGATCCGAATGACCTCTCCGGCGGATTTCGAGATACTGGAAAGGGGCCTGAGATAGCCGAACGGCGGGAAGCCGGAGAGGAACAGATTCGGTGGATGGACTCGGACAACTGGTCGCATGAGCAGCTCACCAGACGCGGGCATATGACAGAGTGGTTTCTGGATCGCAACATCGTGCTCATCGGAGGGGGAGCGCTCGGCAGTATGGTTGCCGAGAACCTCGTTCGAGCCGGCTGTCAGCAGCTTACCATCATCGACAACGACACGTATGAGATCGGCAACGTGGCTCGCCACACACTAACAATCGATGAGGTGGGACGAAACAAGGCGACAGCAATCGCGGACCGGCTCGAATCCATTGCACCGTACGCCCAGATCTTTGATGTGGATAGCGCCTTTCCACCGAGCGGTGAGTTGCCGGAGCCAATTAGAAAAGCGGAGGTAGTAATTGACTGTACCGCATCACAGGGAGTTCGTCGCGCTCTGGATGCGATTAGATGGAATCACCCGGTCGTGTTTTGCTCCGCTGCGATGGGTCGGCGAGCGAACCGGTTGTTCTGCTTCACAGCTTACTCACATACCTTTCCGTACCGCGATTACAACGAAGCGTTCGATCCATGGCGGTTGCAAGAACAGATCGAATGGGACGAAGACGAGGATGCCATCCCCGAACGAGTGGGCTGCTGGCACCCAGCATCAGTTATCCGAACGGACCGGGTGATGACGTGGGCTGGGACAGTGACACGGCTTCTTGATCAGGCGACGTCATTGAGTCTGCGCGAGAATCACTTCACCGTACTCGAGACCAGTAGTGACGACGAACTGCCGACCATTTCACAGGCCACACCTCCCTTCCAGGACGGAACAGTATGGCGAGCACCGGAATCGCCAATCACCGTACAGATTCCGGCCACGTGTCTTGAAGCGATGTATGAGCGCTGCCGAAAGGGACACCCCTGTGAAACGGGCGGTATTCTGGCTGGAACCGACCGTCTCGATGGACCAGCACTGGTGGTGAATGCCCGCGACCCACCGCGAGACTCCATTCAAGAACCAACTCGATTCCTCCGTGGAACCGACAAAGTCGAGGAGTGGCTCAAAGACGCCAGGGAGAGCATCGGCATCGACTATCTCGGTGAATGGCACTACCACCCCGGCGCTTCACCCGATGTCAGCCGGGACGATCGGATTGCGATGAATGACATCGCCAACGACGACGGCTACGACTGTCCCCATCCGCTCCTCTTCATCGTTGGACAGGACGAAGAAGGTCAATTCACGATCAACGCCTATCTATTCCACGATAGTAAGGAATACGAGCAGTTAGAACGGATTGACAACCCAGATGCAGCTACAACTCTCAACGTCGGTGACGATATATGACTGATCCAACTGGCCGTGTATTTCTCAGCTATAAGCACGAACAGACGGACATCGCCAATTTCCTGCAAACGGAACTGGAGCGACACGGGGTGCCGATTTGGCGGGATATCTTCGATTTGAAGCCGGAGCCACTCAGAGACGAAATCGTCGAGCAGTTGGAGAACCCGGAAACGGCCAGTGGTATTGCGCTCGTCAGTGAGGGCGTAGCCGACTCCGACATCATTCTCAACGACGAGTTGCCGGGATTCAACAAGCGCTGGGACGGGGATGACGAGTTTTTCGTGGTCGTTGTGCCATGTCCCGATATCAGCGTTGGAGAAGCGAAATCGATACTCAACAAGGCACCGATCCTCCACGACTTTTCCGCCTGGAAAATGCTCCCCCTAGAGGAGACCACGTCTGACAAAGCTACAGAGATCGTCCAGGCCGTCTTATCAGAGCGGATCGAGCGGATAGATGGGTATTTGCTGGACGGTGAGCCCCTCGAATGTTCACTTGATACCTACGAATCGCCCGCTCACGACATCGATCCAGCGATTGCTATCGACTGGTCAAGATCTTTCGAACATGGTCCGCCATCCCAAGAAGTATGGAACCAGCGTCTACTCCCGGCGTTAACTACGGTAACGGACAGTCTCATTCAAAACGCATCGGGCCGCCCCCTTCGCTTCCGTGGCCGAACGCATCTTCCCGCTGCGTTCGCGGCCGGTTACTGTCTTCCAACCACACGTCGTATCCAAGCAACGTGGATGCAACCCACCGGCCCTACCGGGATGACAGAATGGACACTCGATATCGACCAAGAGGAAAGCGGGTTAGAAGGAGATCTCCAGCGACAACCGAATCACGGATCGGAGCTTGCGGTGCTCGTCAACATCGCTGCCGATGTGCAACCAGAGATAGACCAAATGTATAACGACCTTCCGGATTTCAACGGTATTCTCAGATTGACACCGGAAGATGGGCCTGGTGTGGAATTGTCCCCGGCACAGGCAGCCCATGCTGCAGATGTTTTCCGTACCAAGGTACGAGACGCAATCAAAAAACTGCCAAAAACATCGACTATTCATCTCTTCATGGCCGGCCCTACAGGGCTCGCCTTTCTCTTCGGGCGAAACTCAAACACTCTTAGACCGATCCAGACCTACCTCTATAGCAAAGACGAGGGTCGGTACTATCCTGCTGGTCGATTACAGAATCAGTCACTTTCAGACGGCTCAGACACCGCCTCAGAAGATCAATAGCAAATCAGTGCCCATTGCCAGAAGAGCATCGACTCGATCGCGCCGCACCAGCGCGTCATCTACGAGGTGATTAAAGAACTGGTAGGTCGTGTTTTGTGGATCGAGAGAATGCACCCCCGTGATTTATTACTGCAGGAGCGATTATGTCCTACTATGAGCGCAAAGGGCCAGCTCCGGCGGTTCGAGAACAGGGCGCAGTTGCTGCGCCATATCTCTGAGGAGACCGGCACGGACATCGACACGCTTTGGGACGAGTACGAAGCCCAAGTCGAATAGAGCCCTTTGCAGTTTTTGATGCGTGGGCGACGACACTGATCTCGACGTATCGTTCGCAATAGACGCAGAGACAGTCTCTCTGAGCCCAATCGGGGAATATCAGGTTCTCGATCTGGAAGGGCCGGTCGTCATCGTTGGAGATGCGTCGTACCGCGTCGTTCCGGTCGGTGAAGAATCAGACGCGTCAGAGGATGTCCGGGAACTTAGCGTCGGCGAGATACGTGCTGCACTCAGCGAGCTCGCTGACAACGATGACTTTCAGTCGATCGTAGACAATTGCCCGACGAATACGCCGCTCGTCTACGACGACATCGATTATTTGACTCGCCATCTCCCCACAACTTCGCTCCAGAAGTGCCAGAAGCTGAGTGAGAGCACCCCTTTCGAGAAGGAATTACTCCTCCAAGTTGCCTACGTAGAACGCCAAAACTCTCTCGTCGGGCACTCAGACAACGTCCTCGAGTATTATCTCGAACAGCGTACTGAAATCGCTGAAAAACTCCGGTCCGCCGACGAGATCGACAGCGACGTTGAGCGGTCATTCTTTTCGTATCTCCTCCTCGCCTCGGCACTCATCGAAGAGTTGACGACAGAAACGGTCCTCAACGAGCTCTTTCGCGAGGAAGCTCGTCTCGACAGCATCACAGAGCACGTCCGGAGTATGGGGCACGCGAAGCGATTAGAGAAACTCTGTGATATCCAAATACTGACCGGAGGTGACCACGGATCGCTTGTCGAGGTCAAAGAACGCAGAAACAACCTCGTCCACGACGCGCAGAAGCGTGCAGGCCTTGACGAACTTGAATCGCGTCGTGAAGTCGCACAAATCCTCGAACAGACTGATCGATGTGCCTCCGTGCTGCTGACGATCTCGGGAAAGAACATCGAGTCAGTCATCGCGAAGCGAGGGTGTGATCCCTATATCGAACACGCTCAATCTGAGGCAGTAGCCGACACACTCACGACCTGGGAACAGGAGAATCCAGAGCGCCTATCGAGACTTCACGACTGTGAAAGAGCAACCATCGAAGAGATTCGCTGGGATACCGAAGAGAGTGACCCTAGGAACAACATCACGGAGGGATTCACGTTTGATGGATTTGATGACGAAGAGCTGTATGAGATACTGATGGAATTCGTCGGTGATGCCTCACAGGCGTTCCTCGACCGTATTGATGCCGATGCAAACGAGAGCAATCTCGATCGCTTCGATTTCGCAGTGATGGTGCTGCTCTGTGCTAGTCACAGGTACGAGGAGATTGCCCGGTGGCTGGATACCGACGAAAAGTATGTCCAGCGGAAGGAGAACGTGATAGCCTGGAGAGCTTCGCAGTTCGAGAAGGATCTGGTTGAGGAGATCCCCCGCCCAGAGGGCCCAACATGGCCATCGGACACGGCATCAGATGATCAGGATAGGTGCTAGCCCGATAACAGACGGGTCATCGTCGAATAGTACGTGATGCTCTCTCAGCGGAAGGCACACTTGGATAAGACCGAGTGTAAGCATCTCGAAGACCGCCTCACCAGAAGGTGCCATCCGAGATCGAGAGTACTCGCTCGTCGATTCGGCAGCGGCGTCGCCGATACAGTGACCGTGATGCCGCCACCAATCAGGAACTGAACTCGCCGAGGCCCGATTGCTCGTGGTCCAGCGGCTCGATGACCTCGGGATCGTCGTTGCCGGGGTTGTTGACCCGCGTCGAGATCTCGTAGGCGTCCAGATCGTCCTTCGGGTACGGCTGGCACAGTTCCTTGCGGGTGTCCGGGTCTGCGGCGAGCCAGTCGGACTCAGCGTCCTGCGGGAGGACGACCGGCATCCGGTCGTGGATTGTGTTCATCAGGTCGTTCGGCTCCGTCGTGAGAATCGTGACGCACGAGATCGTCTCGTCGTCGCCCTCCCAGACGTCCCAGAGCCCGGCCATCGCGAACGCGGGGTCGTCCTCCCGGTAAATCCGGTAGGGCTGTTTCGACCCGCCGTTCGGCGATTTCCATTCGTAGAACCCTGACGAGGGGACGAGGCAGGGACGTGATTCCCACGCCCGCTCGAAGACGCGTTTCTCGTCGGCAGTCTCGGAGCGAGCGTTGATGATTCCCTCCTCGGGTTCGTCTGCCCAGAACGGAATCAACCCCCAGTGGTAGGCGTCGATCTCGTCGGAGGCCTCGTTCGTGACGATGTGGAGGTCGTCGCCGGGTGCAATGTTGTATCGGGGTGTATACCCACCATCCGTGACGACCTCGGCATCGAAGCGAGCCTCGAAGTCGGTCTGGTCGATGAAGAGAGAAGTGCGTCCACACATATGCGCGTGTTCGTGGGGGAATGTCTTCAACGTAGTCGCAAAGGAGCATCGCCGGCGGCGGCTCTCGTCTTAACCAACCCGACTCGGGCTCATCAGGACAGGATATTGGTTACCGCTATCGACACTAGCCGAGTCCTAGATGGCTTGTTTTTCAGTACGCATCAGAAGGCTGAAGCAATTTCTCTGAGGATTAAGGTCCAGAGTGAGTGTTTCCCAGAAGTCTTCCATCTGGCTGTTCGGGGACAACCATCGGGACTCGCGTGGCGAAGTGAAGCAACGGCTGCACTCCGTAATACCGGAGAGTGCTGAGGTCTTGGTGATGGAGCACGCTGAGAAGACTGGTGGAGAGGAGCCCTCGCAGTGGGTGGTCCTGAAGAACCCGAGTATGATCCTGATTCAACTGCTTACGGTGTGGTGGCAGAAGAGGAGGAGATCGGCGTCGGATAGGGTTACGGAAGGGAGTCAAACCTCTGTAGCGGAGGAAGTGGCGGAGGAGCTCGAGCTCGAAGTGGAGTACACGGATCTGTCCTGGCTTCAGCGCTTCGACCAGCAGCCGCTGTACTTGACGGCGGCCTCCTGCACCGCCGTACTACTGCTTTTCTTCGGCTGGATTCTACACCCCTCACTGAGCTTTCTGTCCATCCTGTTCGTCCCGACCATGGCGCTGTGGACTCACCGGGTACACATGGGAATGCGAGACCAGAAGATGGCCGAAGACCTGAGGAAGTACGGAGACCAGTACTCCGGGACCGTGTTCTTTGCAGGAGACGACCACATCGACTCGGTAGGAGCTCTTCTCGACGGCGAGTTTGAGATAGTGGAAGACGAGGATTCACGGCCCTAAACCTTGATCCTGAAGGCCTGGTTACTGGCCATTTAATTGGGCGGCACACGACGACTCCAGTAATGAGTC
>NZ_JBGUBC010000035.1:0-16690 GCF_041821145.1 Halopenitus sp. H-Gu1
AAACGCGATTCCAACCCGATCGATCATCAAAGAGAGGCGCAATGTAGTGTTTAACATCTAATTCTAATATCCAGATACACACTATGTTTAGTTCATTTTATACCAAACTGGTTCCTAAATTTTTGCCATCTCCGATCATATATTGGCTTAATGTAAAATTATAAGTTCCTGGAAGACATGCATATGAATATGTCAACCGATCCATCCCCGACCCCGATACCGAACTGGAGCGACCCGAGCGATTGTCCGTTCTGCGGCACGGCACTTTCGGATCCCGGTGCAGGATTCATCGATCATCTCTCGGACAACGACGCGTGCGAGGCAGGATTCGACGAGTGGCGCGAGAACGTCGCTGGAGACATGGGCGGCGAATGGAGCGGCTGATCGGATAATTGACTGGATTGTCGATCGGTACTCGATCAGTACTCGATCGGTCATTGACCGGCTCCGACGGTTGATCTCGGTCTCCTTTCGGCGACGGTTTTTACAGGGTCGGCCGCGGCCGATCGTTCATGGAGTTCGATCACGTCGGGATCGCGACACGGGAGGCCGGCGATCTCGCGAAGCTTTTCGATGATCTGCTCGCGGCACCGATCGCACACGAAGAGCGGTTCGACGGCATGCGGGTCGTGTTCCTGGAGCTTTCCGATGGAACCTACTTCGAGCTGCTGGAACCGCACGAGGGCGGTCCGATAGCGGACTATCTCGACCGAGAAGGTCCGGGCCTTCATCACGTCGCGTTGGCGACGCCGGACGTCGCCGCCGCGATCGATCGAGCTCGTGATCTCGGCGTCGACCCCGTCGATGAGGCTCCCCGTCAGGGGGCATGGGGACACGAAGTGGCGTTTCTCCATCCGCGCTCGACCGGGGGAATCCTGGTTGAGTTCGTCGAACGGGAACTCGACTCGTGATCGGGTTTTTATGGGATGGCGACCGAACCCGGTGCGTATGGTTGCGATCGAAGCGATGGACGTCGGAGTCGTCCTGATCGGATTACTGTTGGCCTTCGTGGGCGCTGCCGTCTCGGTTTATACGGTCACGCTCACCGGATTCCTGATCGGCGCGGGGGTCGGCTACCTCGCCGCACCGAACCTCGCAGGAGTCCTCGCCGCCGAGGGACTCCTCCTGTCGGCCGCGGCGGTGATCATCGGCGGGGCGATCGGCGCGTTCCTCGCGTATGCGGGGCTCTCGTTCGCCGTTCTCGGTATCGGCGCCGTGGTCGGTGCGTTCGTCGGCCGCCTCGTCGTCGGTCCGTTCTACGTCGAGGGGACCCTGTTTCTCGCGGGCGCAACGCTCGCGGGCATGGCGGTCGGGGCGGTCGTCGGATTCGTGCTCACCCGGACTACCCTCGTGTTTTCGAGCGCGTTCATCGGCGCCGCGTTCGCCTCCCGGTCGTTGACCCCGGCCGACTTCACGGCGGCCACGGACCCGATCGCGCTCGATCCGCTTTCGTTCGATCCGACTGCACCGATGTTCCTTGCAATATTCGTCCTCGGCGTCCTCTCTCAGATCGGCCTGTTCAAGTTCGGCTACGTTCGCAAGTTGACGGCGATCGTTCCCGGAGCCGGTCGGTGGACCGCAAGCGATGATGGTCGATCCTGACCGTCTGGTGCAACGCTCGCGGTCCATTCGACCGGATCAGCGTTCGTCCCGCTCGTACTCGTAGAAGCCGCGACCGGATTTTCGGCCGAGATCGCCGGCCTCGACCTTTCGTTTCAGCAGGTACGCCGGCGTGTACCGATCGCCAAGTTCCTCACGAAGGGTCTCGCTCGCGGCGAGGACGACGTCGAGTCCGATCCGGTCGGCCAGTTCGAGCGGACCCATCGGCACGTTGGTTCCGAGCCGCATTCCGGCGTCGATGTCCTCCTTGGAGGCGACCCCCTCGTCGTAGGCGCGGATGCCCTCGTTTATCCACGGCATCAGAATACGGTTCGTGACGAATCCCGGTTTGTCCGCCGACTCCCAGGTGGTCTTCCCGAGGTCCTCGGCGAACGCGTGGGCGAATTCGAGAACGTCCGCGCCCGTCCGTTCGCCACGAACGACCTCTACACCCTCCATTATCGGGACGGGGTTCATAAAGTGGAGACCGACGACCGACGCCGGACGGTCGGTCGCGCTCGCGATGGCCGTGACCGAAAGCGTGGACGTGTTCGTCGCCATCGGAACGTCCGGGCCCACGATCCCGTCGAGATCCGCGAAGACGTCTCGTTTGACGTCGAGATCCTCTATCACCGCCTCGATCGTAAGATCGACGTCGGCAAGCTCGTCGAGATCGGTCGTCGTCGCGATCCGCTCGCGAACCGCCGCCGGGTCCTCCTCGAGCGACCCCCGATCGGCGAGTCGATCGAGACTCGAGTCGATGCGTTCGAGTCCACGGTCGAGGTATTCGGTCTCGACATCGCGAACGACGACCTCGTAGCCGGCCGTCGCCGCGACCTGTGCGATCCCACCGCCCATCGTTCCGGCACCGATCACCCCGACTGCGTCGACATCGTCGAGTTCGTGCATACGCCATCGTACGTCGGGCGGAGGGTAAGTGTGGCGGGCACGGACTCGTCAACGATCCGACTGGCGGAGAAACATTCAAGTCCCTGATCCGCAAACGCGTCGGTATCCGGTGACCCCGTTCGTGTCAGATACCGATCTCATCGACGGCGATTCCGCCAATTCCGGTTCCGGTTCGAATTCGGATTCCGCCGCCCCCGACGGTGATCTCGAGCGGACCGACCTGCGGTGGATCGGCCCCGCGACCGACGAAGTCCTCGCCACGGCAGGAATTGACGCCGAGGACGTCCGCTCGAAGCGGGTCGCCTACCGGACTCTCGTTGAGGCGGGCGTCAACCCAGGCGTGGCCGCGAAGATCCGCCGCGAGCATTCGCTTTCGTGGTCCTTTGAAGCCGGTGAGGGGCTACGGAGGCGCTCGACTCAGATCCGAAGCCTTGGCAGCGACGAGGCCGAGTGGATCGCAGCTTCCTCGGGCGATTGGAGCCAAACGGTCGATCGCGATAGCGAGGCCGACGGGGAGACGGAGGCGAGCCCGAAACGGGACGGTGGGGCCGGGTCCGAAACCGGTTTGCAAACCGAGGCGGCGGCCGACGGAAGCGGTGACCCCGTTTCCGCGGAGTCGGCCTGGTGCGATCGATCGCGGCCCACGCCGACGATCGAGCTCGCCCCGGTCGAGGAGACGGACGCGGACGTTCTTGCGGAAGCCGGGATCACGTCGGTTCGGAGCCTCGCAACCGCAGATCCCGAACACGTGGCCGACGTGTTATCGATCGATCCGGATCGGGTCGAACGGTGGCACGAAGCGGCTCGGCGAGCGACCGAGTGACCCTCGTTTCGCGCTCACCAGCGAATCAGTTTTTCTGACGCATGCCTCACAGCTGGTGGGCGGATGGTGATGTCGGGAGCGGCGGTACCGCAGTATTTTTGATGGTCGTTACCGGAATGCGAAACGATGAAACAGAATGCGGCGGATGCCATCACGCGAGACGGGAAGGTCCTGATTCTCGCGTATGACCACGGACTGGAGCACGGCCCCGTCGACTTCGAACCGAACCCGGAGACGGCGGATCCCGAGCGGATCTTCGATCTCGCGACCCACGACGCGGTCACTGCGCTTGCGGTTCAAAAGGGACTTGCGGAGGCGTACTATCCCGACTATGCCGAGGACGTGACGTTGCTGTTGAAGCTCAACGGCACCTCCAATCTCTGGATGGGCGAACCCGACACCGCAGTCAACTGTTCAGTCGAGTACGCGGCCGAACTCGGCGCGGACGCGGTCGGGTTCACGCTGTATGGCGGCTCCAACCACGAGGTCGAATTGGCCGAGGAGTTCCGCGAGGCACACGAGGACGCCCGCGAACACGATCTCGGCGTCGTGATGTGGTCGTATCCCCGTGGCCAGGGCGTCAAGGACGACACGAGCCCGGAGACGATCGCCTACGCGGCCAGACAGGGGCTCGAACTGGGTGCCGACGTCGCCAAGGTCAAATACCCCGGCTCCGCCGAGGGGATGGCCGAGGCCGTTGGGATGGCGGGCCCCACGAAGGTCATCATGTCCGGCGGTTCGAAGACGGACGACCGGAAGTTCCTCGAGACCGTCGAGTCGGCCATCGACGCCGGCGCGAAGGGCCTCGCGGTCGGCCGCAACGTCTTCCAGCGTGAGAACCCGATCGAGATCCTGGACGCGCTCGAGGACGTCATCTTCGAGGAGCGCTCGGCGACCGAGGCGCTCCGTCGAAGGGACAGCGAGTGATGTCCGGGTCCGAGCGCGCCGACGAAATCGTCGAATCGGTGTTCGACGTCGTCACGGCGACCGCTCCTGAGATCCGTGCGTCATTGCCGGGTCGGCGCGTCGAAAGCGGGGCGAGCAATCCCTCCGGCGAGACGGTGATGGCCGCCGACGTGTACGCCGACGAACTGCTCGAAGCGCGGATCTCGGCGATCGACGGCGTCGGCTGGTACGCCAGCGAGGAGCGGACGGACGTCGTGGACGTCGGATCCGATTCCGGTTACGGCGTCGCCGTGGATCCCCTCGACGGGTCCTCGAATCTCCGGTCGAACAACGTGATGGGAACCGTCCTCGGCGTCTACGACGGAGCGCTTCCGGCGGCCGGTCGCGATCTGATAGCCGCCGGGTACGTCCTCTATGGACCGATCACCACGATGATCGTCGCGACCGACGACGGCGTTCGCGAGGAGGTCATCACACGGAGCGAGGACGAATCGGCGACTGATCGAACCGGTTCGTCCTCGATCGACCGGCCGGAAGCCGATCGAATGGGCGTCGACCGGACGATCGTCGACGAATCGATCACGATCCCCGACGACCCGACCGTCTACGGCTTCGGCGGCCGCGTCCCCGACTGGACCGATGGCTTCCGGGAGTACGCACGCCGCATCGAATCGGAACTAAAGCTCCGATACGGCGGCGCGATGGTCGGCGACGTCAACCAGGTGCTCACCTACGGCGGTATCTTCGCGTACCCCGCCCTCAGAGACGCTCCCAACGGGAAGCTTCGACTTCAGTTCGAGGCGAACCCGATCGCCTTCATCATCGAACGAGCCGGCGGTGCGGCCTCCGATGGGAGTCGACGGATCCTCGATGTTGAACCGGACGATCTCCACCAGCGGATCCCGCTGCACGTCGGCAACGAATCGCTGATCGAGCGTCTCGAGACGGCTCTCAGCGGCGAGAGTGAAGGCGGGGAGTGACCCGACCGATCGGGGTAGCGGCGACGGGTGACTTCCTCCTGCGCCTTTCGGCGCAGGACTCCACGATGTGGATAGTACCGACTAGCGGGTGACCGACGCGTCGACCGTCCCGATCGACTCGACGACGGAGCGAACGTCGTCTCCCGGCTCGATCGGTTCTGCACCCGGCGTGCCCGTGCTGAAGAGGTCGCCGGGACGCAGGGTCATTACCTCCGAGTGGAACGAGACGATCTCTCGCGGCGGGAAGGCCATGTTTCGAACCTCGTTTTCGGCGGCGACCTCGTCGTTGACCACCGTTTGGACGCGTATGTCGGCGAGATCGATCGGCTCCTCCGGAACCGCGATCGCCGAGCCGACGACGAGGAACGTGTCGTAGCTCTTCGCGCGGGTGAGGAATCGTGGGTTCCGCTGGAGGACGTCCTCAGCGGTCATGTCGATGACCGGGAGGAAGCCGGCGATTACGTCGTCGACTGACTCCTCGTCCACGGAGTGACACTCGCGACCGATCAGGACCGCAAGCTCCGCCTCGGCGGTCACGCGGTCGCTCTGGTCGGTCGGCGGGAGACGTATCGGTCCGCCCGGACCCGTGAGGACGCTGGACGGCTTGAGGAAGCTCGCGGGCTCCACCGGCCGATCCTCGTCGAGATCGCCGGCGTGTTCGAGATAGTTCAACCCGATCCCCCATAACTTCCCGAAGCGTTCAAGCGGCGGGGCAAACGCGATGTCGTCGGCATCGATCCGGTCCGCGGTCGCATCCGCCGGACCGGGAAGTGTTCCGTCGGCGGCCCGTGAGAGCGCGTCGCGAACGCTCTCGAGATCCGGATCCGCAGCTCCGAGGGGACAAAATCCGCCCTCATCGCCGACCAGCGGTCGTCCCTCGCGGGTTCGTGCCAGATACTTCATCGGTCGAGACCCGTTTTTCGGCTCATTCTCGATCGGTCCAGAAGTCGAAGGAGCGTCCCGGCGCGAACACGTCGATCCCGATGGCGGTCTCCTCGCCGGTGTTCTCGACGCGGTGCGTCTCGTTGGACTCGAGGTGCACGGAGTCGTACGTCGAAAGCGCGACCTCCTCGTCCTCGGTGGCGACGGTGAGTTCGCCGGCCAGACAGACGCAAACCTGTTCGTTCTCGTGGTCGTGCATCGGCGAGCTGTGTCCCGGCGGCTTCTCGAACCACTCGAAACTGAACTGGTCGCTGCCCGCAAGCGCGACGCGACGCCAGCCCTCCTCGGGCTCGTACGTCTCGGCGTCGTCGAACTCGATGGGATTCATAGATTCGCTCCCGTGGCCCCGCCGTCGATCGTGACGGTCTCACCGTTGATGAATCCGGACCGCGGCGAGGAGAGGAACGCAACGGTGTCACCGAGTTCCATCGGATCACCGGTTCGGCCCAGCGGATTGCTTGCCCAGTTCTTGAGTCCCTCCTCGTAGGTGTCGTACTCGCCGCGCTCGACCGCCTGATTGACCAGATCCTGAATGCGGGAGGTCTCGTGTGGGCCGGGAAGGACGGCGTTGGAACGCACCTCCGGCGCGAACTCCTTCGAGAGAGTCTTCTCGAGGCCGATGACGCCCATCCGAACGGAATTCGAGAGAACCAGGCTGTCGATCGCCTCCTTCACGCTCCGGGAGGTGATGTTGACGATGGTGCCGCCGCCGTCGGTGAGGTGGGGTTCGGCCTCACGCGCGAGTCGAACGACGCTCATCACGAGCAGGTCGTAGGCCTCATACCAGTCCTCGTCGTCCGTGTCCAGAAACGCGCCGGAGGGGGGCCCGCCGGCACTCGTGACGAGATGATCGATCGTTCCGAACTCCTCGACCGTTCGATCGACGAGCGCGCTGATGTCGTCCGAATCGGTCAGATCGCCCTGCTGGGCGACGACCTCGCCGGTCGCCACCTCCTCGATATCGGATTTTGCCTCCGCGAGTCGCTCCTCGTCGCGACCGTTGATCACGACGTTCGCTCCTTCGCGAGCGAGTGCTTTTGCCGATGCCCGTCCGAGACCGCTCGATGAGGCCGTTACGAGTGCCGCGTTGCCGTCTATCTGTAGATCCATGTCCGTTCAGAGGGATCGCCCGAGCGACCGAAAGCATTTCCCTAACGGCAAGGCCGCTGGGCGATCCTGGAAACTGGACGATCCTGATTCAGATCGGGGGAGGTCGACGACCGCGGCTGGATCGGCGACGACAGTAATACGCCAAGTTATATGCCGGCGTACGATGAGGGAGGGGGTACGGTGAGACACGGATGAGAGACTATTCGAACCACGCGGAGGCTCGCTCCGCCGGCCGAGACGTATCGATCACTGACATTCAAAGCTGCGTTGTCGAGGGGAACTTCGAGTGGAACCTGGTAAAAATCGAGACTGACGCGGGGGTAACGGGGATCGGCGAGGCCTATCGCGGCGGGGGCGTTCCGGAACTCATCGAGTATACGAAGCGATTTCTGATCGGCGAAAATCCCCTCGACGTCGAGCGGATCTTCAGACGGATCGTCCAGGAGATGTCCGGCCACGGGGGGACGACCGGTAAGGTCGTGACCGCGGCCTCCGGCATCGAGATCGCCTTGTGGGACGTTGCGGGCAAGATCCTCGATCTCCCGGTCTACCAGCTTCTCGGGTCGAAATATCGCGACGAGGTCCGCCTCTACTCCGATTGCCACGCCGGCGAAGCCTTCGAACTGGAAGACGGCTACACGGACTACGCCGACGAGGAGGCATACACGCCGGAGGCGTACGCCGCGGAGGCCGAACGCGTCGCAGCGATGGGCTTCGATGCGATCAAATTCGATCTCGACGTGCCGATGGACAACGATCCCGATCCGTACAACGGGCGACTCTCCAACGCGGCGATCGAGCATAAGCGTCAGGTCGTGGAGGCGGTCCGTGATGCGATCGGCTACGAGATCGACCTCGCGTTCGACTGCCACTGGGACTACACGGTCGAGAGCGCAAAGCGGCTGGCCCACGAACTCGACGAGTACGATCTCATGTGGCTTGAGGACGTCGTTCCGCCGGAGAACATGGACGCCCAGATCGAGGTAACGGGATCGACGCGGACGCCGATCGCGACCGGCGAGAACCGATTCCGGGTCCACGAACTCTCGGAGTTGATCTACGAACACGGCGTGGACATTCTGACTCCCGATCCGACCACCGTTGGCGGACTCGCGGAGACGATGCGGATCGCCGACCGCGCCGAGGAGAACTACATGCCGATCTCGCCGCACAACGTCTGTAGTCCGGTCGGCACGATGGCGTGTGTCCATTTGGGCGCCGCGATCCCGAACTTCGATTACCTCGAGTACCACGCTCTGGAGGTCGACTGGTGGGACGATCTGCTCGTGCGCGAGGAGCCGATCATCCGCGACGGCCGCATCGAGGTTCCCGAGGCTCCCGGTCTCGGAATCGAACTCGACGAGGACGTGGTTGACGAACATCTCCTCGCGGGATCGAGCGGGTTCTAAGGCGAGATTCCCGGTCGATCGAGGGCTCCGATATCGAATCCCGATCGGGCAGTACCGCAAGGAACTGGCGGAGTTCACCTTCTACGTGGGGGTTCGAACGGATCGGCCGGAGCAGAAACACGGCACGGTTCTTTCAAGCGACCGTCGGATCGTCCGTCCCGAACTCGACGTTCGCGCGAAGACCTATGCAACCCCATCCCCAACGGCCACCGATGGCACGACTCGAGCGGCTTCGGGTGTATCCGATCAAGGGACTCTCGGGGATCGACGTCGAGACGGCACGGATCCTCGAAGGCGGAACGCTGGCTCACGACCGCGAGTTCGCGCTCTTCGATTCCGACGGCGAGGTGATAAACGGCAAACGAACGGCCCGCGTCCACGATCTGTCGATCGACTTCGATCCGGAGACGGCGACTCTGATCGGCGAGGACGCTGCCTCCGAGGAGGTCACAGCCGGCGACGACGCCGGAGGCCGATTCGATCTCGATCGCGAACAGGGACGCGATCGAGCCGAGCGGTGGTTCGGCTCGGTCTTCGATCTTGAGGTGACCCTCGAACGGGATCGCTCGCTGGGGTTCGTCGACCGCCGGGAGATGGGTCCTTCGGTCGTCTCAACGGCCACGCTCGAGACGCTCGCCTCCTGGTTCGAGAGGATGACGGTCGAGAGCGCCCGGCGGCGGCTTCGAGCCAACGTCGAGGTGTCCGGCGTGCCCGCATTCTTCGAGGATCGGTTCGTCGGCGAGGACGCGCCGGCTCTCGACATCGGTGGCGTCCGGATTGAGGGCGTCACGCCGTGTGGACGGTGTGTCGTCCCCCAACGCGATCCCGACACCGGCGACCCGACTCCCGAGTTCCGCGAACGCTTCCTTCGGAAGCGAGAGGAGACCTTCCCCTCCTGGGCGGACGTGGAGGCGTTCGATCACTTCTACACGCTCATGATCATCGGTGACGTTCCCGACTCCGATCGCGGCGAGACGCTTTCCGTCGGCGATCCGGTCGAGATCGGGGACCCGGTCGAGGGTCGCGAGTGACGGGACCGCGGATCCATCGGTAGCTCTTTTTGCGCCGATCGAGTAGGCCTCGTGGTATGAGTGGCCATGCTGAATTCGACTACCGTGGCGAATCCGCGATCGTGACCGGCTCGACGAAGGGAATCGGGCGTGGGATCGCGGCAGGGCTCGCCGAGGCGAACGCGAACGTCGTCGTCAACTCTCGAACCGAATCCGATGTGCGGGAAGTGGCCGAAGAGCTTTCCGAGCACGGGACGGGCGAGGTGATCGGCATTACGGCGGACATGGGTGACCCGCAGGAGATCGAACGTCTCGTGGAGCGTGCAGCCGACGCGTTCGGCGAGATCGATCTCCTCGTCAACAACGCTGCGATCTGGCCGCGTGAGGGGACGCTCGTGGAATCGTCGATAGAGCAGTGGGATCAAGCCATGGACGTCAACGTCCGAGCACAGTATTACGCCTCGAAGCTCGTCGCCGAACACATGATCGAACATGACGTTGCGGGGAGCATCATCAACCACACGAGCCAGGCCGGCGACAGACGGACGGACTCCTTTGGACTCTACGGCATCTCAAAGACCGCGATCAAGGGGCTGACCTGGCGGATGGCACAGGAACTCGCCGAGGAGGGCATTCGCATGAATGCAATATCGACGGACGTAACCGAGACGTATCAGACCCGTCACGAAGCGGAGATGGAAGCCGCAGCGGATCCGGATCGCACCGCGGAGGAGATCCTCCGTGCGCGTGGCGAGGCGCGTCCGATCGGCCGTCTCGGTCAGCCCGAGGATCTCGCGGACGCCGTTCTGTTCCTCGCCAGCGAGAGGGCGTCCTACGTCGTCGGCGACATCCTCCGCGTCAGTGGCGGCGGCAACCTGGAGTGAGACGATGCGATTCATTGATTCACACACTCACACGTGGGGGGCCGATACTGCGGAACTTCCGTGGTCGGTCGAATCGCTCCCCCCGGGGTGGAACGGCTCCTATACGGCCCACGAGCTGATCGCGGACATGGACGCCGCAAGCGTTGACGAGGGCGTTATCGTTACCCCGCCGCTTTACGGCCGCGGGATCCGCGCGAACGAGTACACCATGCGGTCCCTCGAGGCGTACCCCGATCGTCTGTGGGGCGTCGGTTTGATGGACTTCTTTGGCTCCGATCCCCAACAGGTGCGTGCCGATCTGCGGCGCGTCGTCGGTCATGATCGAATGCTCGGCGTCCGAATGCACGCGTGTTTACGGTATGACGAACATCCCTCGGAACTCGATCGAACGGCCGACTGGATCCTCGATGACGATCTCGACCCGGTCTGGACGGAGGCGGCACGCCAGGAGACGTCGGTATTCATCTTCCCGAAGGCCGAGCAGATATCGATGATCGAGACGCTCGCGCAGCGACATCCCGACGTCACGATCGTCGTCGACCACATGGCGTATCCCGACGATCGGACCGATCCCACGACGGAGCCGTGGACCGACTTCGAGGCGCTCGCCGAACACGCAAACGTCGCCGTGAAGGTCAGTTCACTGCCGCGATCGAGCGAGACGGGCTGGCCCTACGAGGATTTGTGGGAGTACCTCCGCTATCTGCTTGAGTGGTTCGGACCCGAGCGATTGCTGCTTGGGTCGGATTATCCCTGGATGGACGACTGGGCGAGCTACGAGGAGTGTCTCAACTGGATCGAGGAAGTCACCTTCCTCTCGGCACGTGACCTCTCGTATCTCTCGTCTCGAAGTTTCGATCGCGTTCACGGGGTCGACTAAAACGGGTTCGGAACGATCGGATCGCTGCCGTCGATACAAACGGATCAGGCGCTGACTGCGTCCTCGCTTTGCCCGCCTTCGCCGCGTTCTTCCTCCGGAAGCCCGCCGATCATTCGGCTGACGATGTCCTCTCTGTCCACATTCGTCTCGTCGATGACGCCGGCGCTGTGGCCGTGATAGAGGACCTGGATCCGGTCGGCTGCGCGGCGAACGTAATCGAGGTTGTGCGAGATCAGGATAATGGAGATCCCCTGGTCTTGCATCTGGTTGATGAGTTCGAGTACCCGGTCTGCTCCTTCGACGGAAAGTGCGCTCGTCGGCTCGTCCATGATGACGATGTCCGGATCGGAAAGCAGGGTCCGAGAGATGCTGACGAGTTGGCGCTCTCCGCCCGAGAGGTTCGAGACCTTCGCGTCGACGTCGACGTCGATATTTAGGTCCTCAAGTAGTTCCCGTGCCCGCTCGCGCATCGAACCCTTATCGAGGATCCCGAGCAACGAATCCGGCCCGGTGACCTGTTCGCGTCCGAGAAAGATGTTCTGTGCGACGGTGAGGTTTCCGGCGATCGCCAGATCCTGAAACGTCGTTTCGATCCCGCGACGCTTGGCGTCCCGTGGCGATTCGATGTGCACCTCCTCCCCTTCGATCCGGATCGTTCCGGAATCCGGACGAATCGCTCCCGCGAGACATTTGATCAGCGTCGATTTGCCGGCACCGTTGTCGCCCGCAAGTGCGAGCACCTCGTTTCGACGAAGCCGGAGAGTAACGTCCTCGAGCGCGACGACCTCACCGAACCGCTTCGATATGTTCTCCATCTCGACGATGTGATCGGTCGTCTGGCGGTCTCCCGGTTCCATAGTGGTAGGTCATGACGTGTCGATAAAAGCGTTCTGTCCCGCGTTCGTCCGCACCTCTCATTTCGACACGTGCCCGGAGATCGCGAGCCGATCGAGTGAGATGACGACGTCTTCCAAAGGTATAATATATCGCCGTGGAAATCGGTGTCACATGTCCCATTCGGCGGTCGATTTCGAGGTGCTCACTGACCGGCTCTCCCTGGATCGTCTCGGTCGCTACGGCCCGATCATCGGTCTCGTCGGGCTGTACGTCGCGTTCTCGTTTTTGAACGACCGGTTCCTCACCGTCGGGAACCAGATGAACGTCCTGCGGCAGGTCTCGATCATCGGCATTATGGCGATCGGCGTGACCTTCCCCATCCTCTGTGCGGAGATCGACTTGAGTATCGCCCAGGTGATGGAGGTCGCTGGGTTGACGATCGCCACACTCGCCGTCGGTGCGCGGCTCTTCGAGGGCTTCGCTCTCCCGATCCCAGTGGCGATCGTGATCGGGTTGTCGGTCGGCGCACTCATCGGGACGATCTCCGGATACGTCACCGCCCGGTTCGGCGTCCCGTCGTTCATGACGACGCTTGCGATGTTGTTCCTCGCGGACGGATTCGGACTGATCGTCTCGGGTAACCGGCCGATAACCGGCCTTCCGGACTCGCTTACGGCCATCGGTGGGTCGCAAATCCTTGGTCTTCCGAGCATCGTCATCGTCTTCTTCGCGCTTTTGATCATCTCACAGTTCATCCTCTCGTACACCAAATTCGGACTGTACATCTACGCGATCGGCGGCGATCGTCAGTCGGCCAAGCGGATGGGGATAAACGTCATGGCCGTTCGGATGGGGACGCTCATTATCTCGGGGTTGTTCGCTGCCATCGCGGGCCTCGTCACCCTGGGTCGTCTCGGGAGCGCCGTTCCGACGATGGGTTCCAACATGCTGTTACCGCCGATCGCTGCAGTCATTCTCGGTGGGGCCGACCTCTTTGGCGGATCGGGGAATATGATGGGGACGCTTATCGGCGTCCTCATCCTCGGCGTTCTGCAAAACGGTCTCAACCTCATGGGCGTGGGACCGTCGGGCCAACTCGTCGCACAGGGGATCGTCTTGATGTTAGCCGTGCTCGCGAACGTCCGAAGTTAAACGCTCTCCCGTGCGAAACGGGGTGGGTCAATATAAACAGCTTAAGCGACACCTCTTTTACGCGAGCAGTGATACTGGACAACGCATGTCACGAAATATCGACAGGCGAACGTTCATCCGATCGGGAGCCATCGCGGGCACCGCGATGCTCGCCGGCTGTAGCGGGAATGGCGGAAACGGCGACGGAAACGGAAACGGCGACGGAAACGGAAACGGCGACGGAAACGGAAACGGCGACGGAAACGGAAATGGCGACGGCAATGGAGGCGGGGAGTCGCCCCCGACGATCGCGTTGTCCATCCCGTCGCTCGAGTTCACGTTCTTCGCGCGCATGGAGAACGCGTTCGAAAAGGCCATCGACGAGGGCCTGATCGCCTCCGACTCCTCGTTTTATGACGCCGGCAACACCCAGAGCACCCAGGTGTCCCACATCGAGACCGCGGTCTCGAACGAGGTCGACCTGCTTTTGATCTCGGCCATCACGGCCGAGGGCATTATCAGCGCTGTCGAGGAGGCCAACGACGCCGACATCCCCGTCGTCGCGATCGACCGTAACATCGCTGAAGGCGAGACGGTCTCCTACGTCGCATCGGACAACGTCCAGCTCGGCCAGCGCTCCACGGAGCTGTGTCTCCAATTCATGGAGGACGAAAGCGACGCGGACACCTACGACGTGGTGCAACTGGAAGGGACTCCGGGCGCGAGCGTGACGAACGACCGCGGCGAAGGGTTCCAGAACGCCGTCGACGCGAACGACTCGCTGAACAGTCTTGCGAGCCAGACCGGCGAGTTCTCCACCCAGGAGGCGCTGAGCGTGATGGAGGACTACATCACGGAGTACGGCGATGATATCGACGGCGTGTTCTGTCAAAACGACCTAATGGCGCTGGGCGTCCATCAGGCTCTTCAGAATTCCGACATGTCCGTCCCGGTAACCGGCATCGATGGAACCGAGGCGTGGGTCGAGGAGTTCTCGGAGAACCAGTATTACGGAACCATCGCACAGCTTCCCGAAGAGATGGTCATGACTGCGATAGAGACCGGAACGGCCCACCTCGCTGGCGAGGACGTCGAGGACACGATCACCGTGGAGGGGCTCAAGGTCACCCAGGAGAACGCCTCCGACTACCTCGACGAGTACTTCTGATAACGCTCGCTTCGAGGCCGTTCGCCGTCGGATTCATCCACCGGCGATAATTCTCGTTCGTATCCGCTCGTTTTTACCTGAACGCAGGCGCTAAGGCCCTTTCCTCAACGAGCGACCGAAGGGAGCGAGTAGGGAGGGGATACAGCGCTATTATTGGATATCTATCGCCGAACCGGACTCGGCGGATGCGTAGACGGATTTGATCGTCTTGATGTCGACGAGACCGTGTTCCCCGTCCGCGTACGGTTCCGTGTCGGTCAACAGACAGTGGGCGAAGTACTCGAACTCCTCTTGCATCTGGTCGACCTGTTCGAACTCGATCGTCAGATCGGAATCGCCGTGTGAGACGTGAAGCTTCCGGTCGTCCCAGGGGTAAAAAGCCGGTTCGACACGGACCTCCCCTGCGGTTCCGGTCACTCGGATATGACTCGACATGTGGGCGTTCTGGCTGGCCGTACAGTGAGCGACGACGTGGTCCGGGAACTCCAGTTGGAAGGCGGCGTGTTCGTCCGGAACGTCCTCGAATTCGGGTTGCACGGAGGCGACGGAGCCGGAGACGTTCAGCGGATCGGCATCGAGCAGGAATCGGGTGGTGTTGAGCGAATAGATTCCAATGTCCATCGCCGCACACCCCCCCGAGAGGTCCCAGTCCAACCGCCACTGGTCGGGGTCCGGGACCAACTCGAGTATCGGCTCGGTCATGTTCCCGTGGACGAAGACGGGATCGCCGACGTAGCCCTCCTCGATCAGATCCTTCGCACGACGGACTGCCGGCTCGGTGTGCATTCGGTAGGCGACCATCAGGGTGACGTCGTGGTCCGCACACACCGCAACCATGCGTTCTGCCCGATCGATCGTCGCTTCCATCGGCTTCTCACAGAGCACGTCCTTATCCAGCGAGGCGGCCGTCTCGACGAACGGGAGGTGCTTTGCGTTCGGCGTGACCACGTACACTGCATCGTAAGCGTCCGTGGCGGCACCCTCGTGGAACTGCTCGTAGGTGATCGCGCGTTCGACCGTCTCCGAGTCGGCCGCGACCGACTCCGCTTTCTCCAGGTGACCGCTTACGAGCACGGTCGTCTCACAGAGGTCGGCGGCCGCGACCGCCGGCATCGCCTGCTCGCGCGTCCACCAGCCGACGCCGACCATGGCGATCCGGATCGGGTCCTCCGTCTCGGTTACGGTCTGCCAGTCACGTCGATCGAACTCCTCAGTCACTGCGTTCAGATCCATGTTCATCATTCGTAAGTCGACCGGCAAAGAGCTACCGGGAACCTAGGTGATCGAACGGATCGATGAGCCGACCGTCGTATTTTAGGGGTCCGGGGCGTCAGTAGCCACATGAGCAATCGCGTCGTCCAGGGACGGATGGTAACGCCGGAGCGGCTCGCGGAGTTGATCGAGGGTGAGTCGGTTCTGGAGGCGGAGTCGATCGAGGACGCCGACCGCGAGTGTCCCGAATGCGGCGGTGACGTCATTCGGGTCGGCTACATGCCGACCGTGACCGCATTCGTGACCGGGTACAAATGCCAGGAATGCGACTGGGCGGAGACGGACGCCGAGTAGGCCTCGAAGGGCCGACCGGCCCTCGTTTTCCCGAGCGATCGACCGATCGATCGAAACCCCTTTAGAGCCCGATGGTGAACGCTCGAATGCAGGATCACGAGGGGCTGTGGCCAAGCCAGGCATGGCGACTGACTCCAGAGGTGACGCCCGGTGACGAACTCCGGACTGATATTCCGAGCGGACGACTGATCATCGACCGCGTTGACGACGTTCTGGAGTACCGAGGCAACCGGAGATATCAGTCAATCGGGGGTTCAAATCCCTCCGGCCCCATACCGTGCTTAAAGGTTTGTGAACCTCAGGTAAAGGTTGAGCCGAAGATCTGCGAATTCTGCGGACTCTACATAACCGAATACACACAGAAGTGTGTCGCTCTCGACAACGGAGGGTGCCGCCCGTGAGGCGCTTCTGTGAGCGCTACGGGACCCGGATGCGGATGGGGACATCCACGCTCGGCACGACCCACAACACTACTGCCCGGACTGTGACGGGAGGCGGTTCGAATGACGCCCGGACCAACGTCCGTTACCTGAAAA
>NZ_JBGUBC010000036.1:0-15674 GCF_041821145.1 Halopenitus sp. H-Gu1
GTTTGGAGTGCACATCCTTAGCAAGCAGACGTTCTAACTAACCGGCTTTGTGAGGTACTGACACTGTGTTAGGATCTGTTGAGGAGCCTCTTCCTCTTCATCAGCAACGATTTCCACTGCTGTTGAGCGGCGCTCGCTTGTTGGCGCTGTTGTGTCTGTCTCAAACAGGTAAGTACGAACGACAGGCAACAACACCTCTAAGAGATCGTCATCTCGGCTGACACCCTGAGACATCGCTGCAATTGTAATTTCCCTAATTCGGTCGGACTCGGCAATTCCGTGTAGTTTAGATAAGAACTCCCCAGCTGACCGCGACCACGGTGCGTCCTCTCCTAATTCCCGATCGATACCTGCCAAAATTTCATCAAATCGAGAAGGCGCAACTTCGGATACAGTCTCGTTGGAAAGTGACGGAACATCTGTTTTATCTAAGCGTTCGCCGCTATTCTCAACAGTAATCCAGTCGGCAGGAATTTGATACTGGTAGTCGTCGCCGTCTAAGTCCTCAGCAACACGGGGAACTGATTCATCAAATGACCCGCCCACCCTTCCGATGCCATAGAAATAGTCTCGGTCGCCGTTACGGTCATATGTAATTAGGATGTCTCCGGGAGACATCTCGCCGAACAATTTCCATGAAGATTGGTCTGCATCTGGCGTGGATTCGAAGGCGGCGATATGTCTGTCATCCCACGTTCTATAGGTGTCATCAGAGCAAAGCAGCGTGAAAATCCTACGTCCCTGGACAAGTTCATCAAGTTGTTCTCGATCAGCGTCTGAAAGCGAGGGGGTCATACAGGCGCTTCTCTCTCGTGTAGTATCAAATCACGCGGTATTATCCCGCCAATTGGTACCCGCACCTTGCCTCAATAAATCAGTCAACGGCGTCGGCAATCTCTTCTATAGGTGGGTTTTGCGACCACGGTCGACTGGAGTGATTAAGTAGCCCCAGAATGAGATGGTCAAGTAAGCTCACAGATGGCTGACCTTCAGACGTATTCTTGGAACTCGATTTACGAGAGCCAGCCCTCGACAAGCGGTTCTCATCTAGTTGACGAATTCTACGTTCCTGCCCTCGAACGAAGCGTTCGCTACGACCGAGTGGCAGGCTACTTCTCTAGCAGTGCCCTGGCCGTTGCTGCCCGTGGGGTTCACGCACTCGTGGAAAACGATGGGCAGATGCGGCTTATCGTGGGAGCAGAACTCTACGAGACCGACCGGCCCGTTCTGGAAGCGCTCTCAGACGAACTCAGCGAGGACCTCGATGAGCTCGACGACGAACGACTTGATGCCCAGCTTCAACTCCTCGCGCAACTCCTTCGAGAGGGCCGACTCACAATCAAAGTCGCTGTTCCCAGGCAAGGTAACTGGGGTATTTTCCACCCGAAGGTCGGTATCTTCCACGACGATCAAGGGAACTCGTTGTCGTTCGAGGGCAGTGTCAACGAGACCGCTGGCGGCTGGGAACGCAATTATGAGCGGTTCAAGGTCCATCGCGAGTGGCGCGATGGCCAGCGCGAATACGTCGAGGGCGACGTCGACACGTTCGACCGGCTCTGGGACAACGATCATCCCTACGTCGAAGTTTACGACCTGCCCGAGGCAATCGAAGAGGAGATCATCCACTGGAAGGCCCCCGACTCTGATACAGAGGTCGATACTGCCATCCAAATCGCGCGCGGCGAAGCACCACCGACAGAACGCGACAAAGCGAACGTCATTGCTGACGGATCGCTCGCACCCGGGGGCTTGGCTCTTGCTGAAGAGGGAAGTACGATCACGCCCTGGCCTCACCAGCGCGTCGTTTCAGACACGCTCGTCAACACCTACCCGAACAGTTTCCTCCTGTGCGACGAGGTTGGACTCGGGAAGACGATCGAAGCTGGCCTGACCCTCTCTCGGCTTGGGCTGACAGACGACTTGGAAACCGGCCTCCTCCTCGTTCCTGCAAGCCTGACGATTCAGTGGCAAGAGGAGCTTTGGGAGAAGTTCAACATCAACGCCTACCGCTTCGACCGGGGGAGCGGAAACCAGTACGTCTTCCACGACGCGTTCGGACGCGAACACGCGCCGCCCTCTGTTGCCAGCCTCGACCTCGACGCCGACGAGCGGTCGAAGGCGTGGACCGAGAGTCCGATTTGGCGATTTCTCCATGACCAACAGTCCGACGACCAAACCGACAGCCCATCGATCGTCATCATGTCGTGGCATACCGCCCGGCTTGATGACCGCTGGGACCAGGTTGCCCCACGCGACGAAGGCGAGGTACGTTCTCGCGCCGACGTTCCAGCGAGCGCACGCGGGCGTGACACATCCAGTCGAGAGGGCGTCTGGGATGCAGTCATCATCGACGAGGCACACAACGCTCGCTCCGGGAGCAAGTTCTATACACTCCTCGAGCGGCTCCGTGAACACACCCAGACGTACTATCTGTTGACGGCGACGCCGATGCAGTTGCACGCCGGCGAACTCTACGATCTGATGACGTTGCTTGACCTCCCAGACGGGTGGGACACGAGAGACCAGTTCGTCGAGTTCTTCGAAACCCGGCAGGCCCTCAGTCAGGCTTTGAAGGAACAAGTTGAGAGCGATGGAGCGTCGTCAGGAGGGGACTGGTCGGCGCAAGCCACGTTAGACGAACAGCGGTACCAGGATCGGCTACCAAACGAACGGGCGCTCTCGGACAAGGTATTCGACGCTGTCGCGGAGAAACTTGATGTCGCCGATGAACAGCATGCACGCGGAATCGCCAAACAGCGTGTACTCGAAGCATGCAATCTCGCTTCAGACTACGGCGACCAGTACGACGGGTACATCGACCGTTTCGAAACTGCGGTCCAGGAGTACGACGTTGACCCGTTCGAAGCCAACGAGGACGAGAAGCTCAAGTACCTCCTCTACCCGGACTGGAAGGCCGAGGAAGAGTGGCTCACCTACTCGCGGAATGATCAACTGCGCGCCCTCGATGACCTCTCGGAAGCTGGCTGGCGAGTCATTCGGGATGTCCTCGCTGAATCGACGCCCGTCGACGCGCTCATCCATCGGAATACGCGTGACACCCTGCGCAAATACGAGAAAGTCGGACTACTGGATGAGACAGTCCCGGATCGAAACCCAACGCAGCGGAAGATCAAACTGACAGACGAAACGCGAGACGTCTACGACCGTATCGACGAATACACGAGCAAGTTCTACAAACTCGCCCAGCAGTCCGACGAGGCCGAGACGAGGGCCATCGGCTTCGTGATGACTACCTACCGACAGCGCCTCACAAGCAGCGTCTACGCGATTTCACAGAGTCTCCAAAACCGCCTCGAAACACTCCGGGCCCAACGAACAGTGCTGAAAGGCAAACAGCGTGCTGCCAATCGAGATCGGTCTCAAGGGAAGTCCACCAGCCAGGCCCTCTTGGAAACCCTCTCTGAGTACGAACTGGATGACCTCGATACGATTGACGAAGTCAGTAGTGACCTCGAAGACGCTGACCTTGCCGAGATCATCCCGAACGTCACCGACCAAGGGATCAATCTACTCGAACAGGAGATCGAGGAGCTGGAGTCGTTTGTTAATGACCTCAAGCGTATCGACGAAGACCCGAAGATCACTCAACTCATCAGCGACCTCAGGCAACTGGATCGTGAAGGACACAATCGGGTCATCATCTTCACGCAGTACACCGATACGATGGACTTCATTCGAAACAGCTTGACGTCCATTCACGGTGCAACGGTGGCGACCTACTCTGGCCGCGGCGGCGAAGTGTATGATCTCGACAGCGAAACCTGGACGACCGTCGGCAAAGAGCGTGTAAAGCGAGAGTTCGCTGACGATGACGGGCAAGTCGATATTCTCGTTTGTACTGACTCAGCCAGTGAGGGCCTCAACTTACAGGAATGCGGGGCCCTCATCAACTACGACCTCCCGTGGAACCCAATGCGGGTCGAACAGCGTATCGGGCGAATCGACCGTATTGGCCAACGGTATGACGAAGTCACGATTCTCAACTACAGCTACGAAGACACCGTTGAGACCGACATCTACGACCGCCTCGACGACCGAATCGGCCTATTCGAGAACGTCGTGGGAGAAATGCAGCCCATCCTCTCGGGCGTCAGTCAACAGATTCGAGACGCCACGCTGAACGCAGATCGCGGTGAGAGAAAGGACGTCGTTGAGGAAGCAGACCGCCAACTGTCCGAACAAATCCAAGACCAGGAGGAGGACGATCGCGTCGATATTGGGGAGTCACTCGACTCGGTCGATGACCTCCTTGCACAGGATGTTATAGATGAGGCAAAACTCGATGCCTGGCAGTCATACGGTCACCCAGACATCGTTGATGTCGGTGATACCGATTACGAGTATGACGCCCCGTACGAAGTGTCGGGCCTACAGGCGATTCTAGTCGAGAACGAAACGTTAGCCGAAAATGGATTGGTGTTTACGTCGGGTCGAGACATCGACCTTGATTCTGCCAACGGCCAATACGAGGACGAATTTGCGTTCGAAGACAGCACGTATCGGCTGTCCACAAATGGGAGTTCTGTTCAGATCCCGATCACGGAAGAAGAGCAGACGCTAGCTCAAGCAATCGCTCCCAGAGAAGGGGATACGGCAGTAACATTCTCTGCGGAGTGTGCAGATGAGTACCCCTCTGTCCAATACCTTGCACCAGGAAATCCTCTCTTCCATCAAATAGTAGCTGTATTACGAGACGCTACCGAGGAGAAGGCTCGATTCAGTAAGCAAGCTCAGATGCGTCCTGAAGAAAAAACCAATCCCGTAGTTAGCGTGTGGGGACGGAAGGGAATATTTGGTAGAGTCAATGACGAAGGAGAAGTGACAGAAGCTGGCGAACTCGAGGAACTTCCAAGTTGGTGTGAGCAGTTCCTCGAGAACCGAAACAAGGCTTCGAGCCCGAATTAGTCCGGGAAGCCGTAGTATTTCGAAGTTAGCCAGTCCTCGCTATCTGCTCGCGCTGAATGTGACGTAGAACGACCCACCTCGAAGCTTCTCTAAGATTGAAGTCGCCGCGGGATCAAGCCCAGCGAACTCAACGACGTCCTCTATGTCCAGCAGTTGAACGTCGTCCGAGCTGATTTCTTCGTCACGCCAGCCAGTCGGAAAACCAATCAGACGAACCAGATACCGACGAGCATCGGTTCCCTCACCATCTGGTCCCTCACGTAGCGCCATTCTTAGCTCGTTACCGGTGAGTTTGATTCGCCCCTTCTGAAGGCGATTACTAGCAACGGCTTTCGCCTCAACTCGACGCATCCAGTCGGCTGACCACTCCGACAGAGGCTCATCATCAGGCATCCTCGCGAACGGGTCAATCAGGTCGAAACCGGGGCCCCGTTCGGAGGACGTGTCGAACAGGGCATGGAATGCAGCTCGTTCAGTACGGCCACTGTCGAGATCATTACGAGCAAGAAGCCCAACAAGTTCGTCACCACTGGTAACCATACCAAGAGCAGGATCTGATGCAGAGGAGGCCACATCGTCTGTCGAATCTAGTCGCCAGGGGTTATAGGAACGCCACCTCTGGACCTCTTGCAAAATATCAGACCGAACTTCGATCGGTGCATGACGGAAGCGGCTCCAGGCACGTTCCAAACAGATCAACTCGCCATCGCGTCCACGGACATCGATCTGGGCATTCACGTGGTCGTAACCGCCACTGGAGGATTCACCAATATCTGGTGAGCCCCCTTTTGCCGTTGAGCTTGCACTCGCCTCTACGAATTTCTTCGAAATTTCTTGAAGGGAGTCGTCGGTGGCCGCGATCCAATCGGCGGTTCGGTCAGTACGTGAGGACTTTGCACCGGTGGCTTGTCTACCTGTCTGGTTCTGGAAATTGTCGAAAGCTTCCTTTACGTTGCCCTCAGGATCATCGGTCTCACCTGCGGCATCAGAGAGGCAGTCAAACAGTTCATCGACTTCCGGATCATGGTAGATGACATCTGATTTACGAAGGTCGTCGCACTCGTTTGTCACCCACGACTCAACCGCTTCGGCAAGCGCCTGAAGTGCTGGCGGCTCTCGATCTATGTACGCAAATTCGATAAGACGACGATCACTGAGGTCAGCCGCAAGAGCCCCCGATGTTGGGACGAATTCCGCCCCCGTCGTTAGAGGACTTGGAGGTTTGTGGTTGGACGAAGCTTCACTTATCGCCCGATGAATACCGTCTTCTCCTTCGTCCTCGTGCTCGGCGAGGTGCTCAAAGAAGCGTTGAATCTGTTCGGCTTCCTTGACGTAGACTTCCACTGAACGCGTGTCTCCGTTATCCGGCCAGACATCAAGGTTCCGCCATTGCTGGCCTGCGTCACTGAGCGCGCTGACATCCAGGACGCCGGTGCTATCGAGTTGAAGGATGGCTTGCAGTCGTACCTCGTGGTCTTCTGTGGCTGCTGCAAGAAGGCAAATCGTAGCGGTTTCACGCGAGAGCCCACAGCTATCAGTCAACTCGCCAATCCAAGAACGTAGGAGTGGGTTGTCGGAGCTGGCCAGTTCGGTCCCCGCCCCAGTTGATTCTTCAGCACCTTCCAGATTCCAGCTGTTAACGGCCGTGCGTACCGCCGCAAGCGTAGTTCTCTGGTCGACGTCGAAATCCCCTGGTGGTGATACGGCGGCACCGTCTGCAATCAACGTCGCAAGAGAGCAAAGGTTCTCATGTGCCCGCTCTAGCCGTCGAGTACGTAACTCGGCGATGTCTCGTCGAACGTCGCGAAGGGTGCCACGGTACTCACTCTCAAGAGCGGTCGCGTCCTTGAACAGGATAGCCTCGAAGGTATCTCGAAGGTCGTACTGGTCAATCACCTGTACGAGTCCGTCAGCGGCTAAGTATGCCGGGATCTTCTCAGACCCGTCCTCATCGTCGCTCTGAGAGCGGTCCAGCGAGTCAGAGAACAGTGCTATTCGTGGTCCACTAGAGCCGTCAGATACCTCCCATTCCGCGGAGTTACGTCGACTATCGACACCTTCCCGTTGAACGATGCCAATCGGGTTCTCGAACACTGCTGTTAGTTTTCTGTTGGTCTCCTCTAAGTCGATTCCTGCTGTATTCTCGAGGCAGGCTGCTAACAGGAATTCGTGACGCTCCTGGAGTCGGGAGCGGAGGCTCTCAAGTTGGTCGTCGCCTAATGTCGTTGCCGCGCCACGAACCGCACGGGGTGCCGGGGGATCGTTACGAAGACGAATACCGAACTCGCCAGCACTATCTCTGTTTCCGAGCACGTACGCTATCTCGGCTGGTTCAGCTGGTCGCTCGACGAATGACTGTCGGTCGTTGACTAACCGGGCGCGAGCGAACTTCGAGAGCGCCTCGGTGAACACGACGGTATCGGGTTCTGTCCCAGGTGGCGAATCCGCTCCAATGTACAGTAACTTCGAGGTATCTCCCTCCGTAATGGGAACTAGGGCGCCCAGGTTGTAGAGGTCGCGTCGGATCCACTGTCGCTTGGGCTCTCGTTCTTCAAACCTTCGAGAAAGTGCCTCATCGGCGACGAGTTGCCTCATTAGCCCGTTAACAGGGACTGACATCGATCGGGCGGACCAACTACTCTTCACTTCGACCATACGACTGGTACCACTGGAATCAGCGACAGTAAACTGTGAGAGGAACCAGCCAAGACGTTCGGCTGCCATCGGTGGAGTCAGATTATCCAACCGATTGATTCCGAGTGACTGGAGCGCCGAGGAGACGTCTACCTCAATTGATTCAGCACTGTCAGTCGCACGGTTGAGTCGCTTCTCCAGCGCGTTGATGTCTACCCGTGGGAGGTACTGTGCAGCGCCGCGTGGAGTATCTCTTTCATCTAGGAGGAGTCGCCGTGCCTGAAAGTACGCACCCTCGCGAATCACAAGTCGATCGTCCGCAGAGTCGTCCCCGGATGTACTCTCCGCGGGCCACAGTTTTCGGTTGGCCAGCTGTACAACGCCCAGGGATGGTATTTCGGCTCGTGGAGACTTGAACTGATGCTGGCTGCTACAGATCCAAGCCGACTCGGTTATGGCGTCATTCATTTCGGGCCATATCAGCAGCGCAGCGTCGCGGTAGCGATGCTCCGCATCCTCTTCGGCCTCTGGGAAGTCTGGGAAGAACCACCAAGTCGGAATTAATGCACCGCCGTATCTACCAGCCCACTCGTCGATATTCGGGTCCAGCCACTTCTTGCGGCATTCTTTGGAATGGCTAGCGCTGAACGCCGGATCATTATCCGAGCGCCAGACAACATCCTGATACCTCTCTAAAAGCGTCGCTGGAGGAGAGAATTTTCCACTGTCTGGAGTCTCTCCACAGGAGAGGGACTCGGCCTCAGAAGCTGTGATTGCTCCCACAGTCCGATTTCTTTGGGCCTGTTGGGGGAGCGACCATTTCCATTCAATCCTGGGGCCAACCTGTACGCCGAAGTGAATTAGGGTATCAAGACGACGGACGCGGTCGAGAGGGTCACCAGTATCGTCATCGCCGAAGACTTCATTCCAATAATCGTGATTCGGCGGGGCTACCTCGTGACTTGCATCACATCTCGCCTCGGAAGCGAGTTCGATGGACGCACTCCATCGACGAAAGGCCTCAGCTCTCGTTTCCTCACGCGACTCGTCACCATCGAACGGGTACCGTTCGGTCCTAACAGACTCAAGGATCTCAGCGGCATCCACGAACTCAGCAGCCCACTCCGGGCCAAATGTGAGTGTCTCAGCCGGAAGTGTTGTCAATTCGCCCCCATCGCAACCGGCGGGGGCTACCGGTAGTTGCACTCGTTGAGTGTATCGTCGCTCAAGGAAGTCGTCGTAGTCCGTAGGTGCTGTATGAGTCTTCGCTCCTCTGATCGTCTCTTCTACATCTTCGTACCGATGGTGGTGGTGTGGCTTGGGCCGAAGCGACTCCGCCACCCGGTTACCGGTAACAGTCCAGTAGAGGTCGGCGATGTACTTGATGACCTCAGCGTTTGATCGTGGGTCTCCAGAGAACCCACCAGCCTCGGCAGCAACCCGACGATAGAAGGCGGTTGGACTCTCGAGACTTCGTGTCCCCCAGTCTCTGTTGTAACCCTCTAATGCACCCGACCAGTTAGTCCGGAACGGTATGACGAAGACTGGGAGTTCATCCGGGGGGGTCGGCAGATTGCCGATGCTGGAACGATCTGAGTCACCACTGCTGGCGGCACGCCGGAAGACGATTCGCTCGCTTCGTGAAGCCCCACCGTCGCCAGTTGTGCTGCGAGACCGGGCCCGGACAAGATGCGTTACTGACGTTGTTTCCGAGCTGCTACCTTTCTGATGTGCCTCGGCGGGTAGTAATGGTACTTTTTCGTTTCCAAGCTTCTTCGCGGCTTCCTTCGCAGCCGTTCCGTCACTTAGGTCGAGTTCGTCACCCTCTGACGCCGATTGAAGGATACCGTGGACAGCCCCGAAATACTGTTCTGCGTACTTTGAGTCGTTCACACTTATCGCCCAATCATTCGCCGATACATCGGAAGCTTCCCAGTGTTCACAAAGGAGGTCGATGCTTCCGCGTCTTCCCTCGTTGTCGCGTGGTCTGTCGAGAACCTCAGTGAGGCCGATATAGGCTGTCCACTCGCCGAATTCCTCGGGGTCAGCGACGACGGCGTTACGCCACGCCTGTCCTGACTCAATGGCACCAGCCGCAGGGAGGGGTGGATTTAGGGCTCGCTCACGAAGGGCCTCAAACGCGAGCAGCCGCTGTGGATCGACAAGCGTTTCTGACGGTTTCTGTAACTCGCCCGTGTCAGTCGGAACTATCGGCTTATTCCGTAGTCGGTTGAATGTTTTCTCGATGGCATCGCCAATCGGGCTTGTCTTATCGTCCAAATTCACTGGCGCGACTGGCGTCATCAGCCAGGGCATCCACTTGGCGAACGACATCGTAGACCCTGTTTCTGGGCATTTACTTGTCGCGAGATCAGTCGCCGCTTCTGCGATGAGTGCAGGGAGCTTCTCAAGAATTCGCTGGTTCTGATCGGCCTCAGCAAGTGACTGACGGTCGAAATCGACTCGGAACGGCGCGTGGACAGCGAACGGAAACGGCGTCTCGACCTCTTCAATCGGGTAGAACAGGAACAGCGGCTTGGACGTCGGATGCCATTCTGCATCCAGCTGCGGCCTTTCAATCAGCAGGTGAATATCGTTCTCGGTTTCCTCCTGCTCATCGCTATCGCTAAGGTTGCTGTACGTCCGAGTGTACTGCCGAAACTCGCGAGTGTACGTGCTGGGATCTTCATTTCTAGACTCGACCTTTGTGTACGTCACCGGTCGGTGGCTGACGGCTGGAGTGTCCGGAAGCTTCGTCGTGTCCCCAGATTCAACCGTAATTTTGCGGTAGTCGTCCATCTGAAGGGTCCCGCTTTCGTCACGAGTAACCCGAACGAGGTCCAGTTGATCGATTTGGCCAAGGAGAATCAGCGTTTCTGGCGAAATACTAGTACACTCCTCCCAGAGCGCTTCCTGTCGCTGCTTAGCGAACTCATCTTGATCCGTAGTGGCTGACGAGCGGTTATTACGAAATGTCGAGAGCGCCTCAGTGTTGATGCCGTCAAGCCCGCTGTCGACGCGGTCAAGGAGAGTTCGCCATTCGTTGTCTACGTAATCCAGTTCAATGACCGTAGTGAACGTGTTTTCCTCTGCACCCAGCCACGACTGGAGATCGTCTCCAAGCCGATTCGAGGATGAAAGAGCTGAGTCAGCCCCCTTGATTAGGTTCGAGCGTAATGGTGAGTCCCTATTCGGTGCCCCATCTGGGAACGGATAGCGGAACAACGAAAGCCGAGGAAGATCACCTAAAATGGAAGCGGGACTCGGTGGCTCCTGTTCCTCTTCGAGTAGTTGCGCGCGTATCTGATCGACATCGAGGTACTCAGGGTATGCATCAGCCCCTACCTCATCTGCGAGCGACCTATACTCCTCAAGGAGTGAATTATTGCTACCATCTTGCAACTGCCCTGTGAATCTCGGCTCGTCAAGGAGATCGTCGTACATCGCGAGCACCATACGAGCAGCGCGAGCTCGTGAGAAGTGTGCCGAGAGATGGTGGTTATCCACCTGGGAGTAAATGCTGAACTGCTCACTCAACTGGAGAATCGACTTGAGACCGACGCCCTTCTCGCCAATCGAGCCACGATCCTGTGCTTTGGCCGAGCGTCCAAGTGACGTTACGGCACTAAAGACATCTTCGTCATCCAGTCGAAAGGGACTGCCCGTGTTGGCGACCATCAAAGATTCTGGCCCGACGATTACCGAAACATGCCCGTCCCCATCGCCATCAATAATCGCGTCCCGTGCGTTCTGTACAAGCTCAAGAACTGTTCGGTCATCGTGTGCGACAGAGACAACCTGGTTTCCATATCCCAGATCGGCTTCTTTACTCCACGCGGTTTTGTTGTTTAGTCCATTGAGAAGCTCAACGTGTTCATTCCGACAAAGATCAGTAAGGCGGCGGGAAACGGGGACTGATTCAGCCATGTTGAGGGTTGTCTAACCAGCGTCTCGTTCTGTATTGATAAATTTTGACAAGCAATTTTGAGAGGCTTCCATCCTGGACTTGACCCGTTTCGATAACAGTTGGCGGTAGCATGATCTGCCCGAATCTGAGGATGAGACTTTGTTCAGTAGGTGTGGTGTCTCTCGCCAGATTGGGTAGCACATGCAGCCTGTCCGCAAGTTCACTTATCAGTCAATTTCTGGAACGCCCGTTCAAAGCTGTAGTCGTCAATCAATTTCGCGAGGTCACGGTTGTGTTCGTTCATATTTTCCCCTGTTTTGTCTAGCACGCGGAACTCCGATCCGATCTCCTCAGGGAGAACGTAGAATACTTTGTCTGGTTCAGGAGCATACCCCGCAAACAGGTCGATTTCATCGTCAGAATAGCCTTCTGTCGGAATGGAATATTTCCACTCTTTGTCCGCATCTTGGCTAGCCTTCTTCACCTGAACGCGAATTAGTTCATCTTGCTTGTCTGCGATGAGGTCGTACTTGTACAACCCATGGGTATAGGATACCCGGCAATTGTGGTCAACCAAATCCGCCGCCGCGTGAAACTCTGCGAGCTCTCCATCAACGTGTCCTGGGTTGCGGACTTTCTCTTCGGGGGACATCAATTATTGATGCGTTTCAGCCCACTCTGTATAAACAATAGCCCGGATTCGGCAATTCCGGACGGCTTGATACCCCACTTTCTACAGCCGACGCGATTTCAGCACCCCCATTGGATGAAGAAGTCGCACTACCACTTACTGGCAAACGAGATGTTCTTTGAACCCAGGGATGCTGGAGGGCCACATGTCCAAGCCAGAGATTGACGTTCTTGATGAAGGGGATGCCTATCCATATTCGTCCCATATCCGGATGGAAGAAACAGAACTACAGATCGGTGATTTGCTCCTCGTGTTTGAGTCGGAAGACAGCAATGTCGTCAACTTCTTTGAGCGTGTCTATGGCTTCACCTGGCCTGGGATTGTTACTCATCCTATTGATGGACCAGTACCTGCTGAGTTCCGGGACTTTCAGCGACTCGCTGAAGGTTTCGAATCACGCGAGATCGTAACCGCGCCGAAACGAGAGCAAAGTAGTTTCCTTGTCGAGGACCGTATTGTCCGCTCACTAACCCTCTATCGCTACGTCCACGGGGGCGGTATGCAGCCTATTCTGGTTGATGAACGACGTGATCAACTTCAGAAGGAGCCATTTGAGCAAGAAGTATTCCTGTGCGAAAACGCGGGAGAGGTGATAGAGACCTTATTCGAAGAGCAATCGCTGACAGACGAAGAAGCGAGCCATGTGAGACAGTTCCTCTTGGATGCTGGGTACCAAGACGAAGCGCTTCCAGAAGCTGAAGAGTAGTTGACTCGCGAGCCGGTGGAGATTCTACGTTGCATAAAACATTCTCAAAGTGGTACTTCCACAAGGTTGCCGAGCCATTTGTGGCGCGCACACGAGGTCAGAACCGAGATTTATGTCCCTGGGCTGTCCAGTAAATCCTGGCGAATCGCAGGACAGCAGGGACCCCCGTTCGATAATCGAATGAAATCAAGCGCGCGAACGACGGCGCATTTATAAACGATGTACCGCCGTCTTGCGAATGTAATCCGTTCGAAAAACGAATGGGCGCTGCAGGATTTGAACCCGCGGCAACTTGGTCCGAAGCCAAGCACTCTGTCCAAACTGAGCTAAGCGCCCTCGCTTTGGGGGTAGTTCGGTCGAGTGTTTAAGTCCCGCGATTCGGATCGCGGGTCGAGAACCGCCATCCCTTTTAGGGATTCGCAGCCTCGTGGTGACGTATGTCGATACGCCGGACCGTCCAGGGAGCGCTCGAGTTGACGCGCCCACTCAACTCGGTCTCTGCGGGCGTACTCACGTTCACCGGCGCGTACGTCGCTGGCGGCGAGGTGTTCGCCGGAGACGCATTTGCTGTCGTCGCCGCAGTGTGTGCGACTATCCTCGCGACGGGAGCCGGAAACGCCATCAACGATTACTTCGATCGCGAAATCGACCGGATAAACCGTCCCGATCGACCGATCCCCCGTGGAGCGATCTCGGAACGAGGCGCACTCGCCTTCGGGGTCCTCCTCCTCTGTGGCGCGATCGGGTTCGCGATCATCCTCCCGTTTGTGGCCATCGCGATCGCCGTTTTCAATCTGTCATTGCTGCTTGCATACACGAAGGTGTTCAAAGGACTGCCCGGCGTGGGAAACGTCGTCGTCGGATTTCTCACCGGATCGACGTTCCTCTTCGGTGGCGCAGCGGTTGGGGCACCGCTCGGAGCGGGCGTCCTCTTCGTGCTTGCGGCGATCGCGACGATCACTCGGGAGATCATAAAGGACGTCGAGGACGTCGCCGGCGATCGCGAGGAGGGGCTCAACACGCTCCCGATCGCGATCGGCGAGCGGGCGGCGACGTCGATCGGGATCGGGATCCTGATCGTTGCGGTTGCCGCGAGCGCGCTCCCCTACCTTGCCGGGAGTTTCGGAACCGTCTATCTCCTCGTCATCGTACCAGCCGATCTCGTGATGCTCGCTGCGGCCATCCGATCGCTTCGCGACCCGGCGAGTGCACAGCGTCGTTTGAAGGCGGGGATGCTGCTTGCAGTGGTGGCGTTTATCCTCGGCCGTGCCACAATGGTCTGATGAGTTTCATTCGCGGGATGTCTCAACCGACGGCAAGCGGATTCGTCCGTCGGTGATCAAAAAGAATATTATCCGTACGACACATCCTACTGACACCCGATGACACCCGGATGGACGGTGCGCCGATCGATCGCACGCCCGTGGCTCGAAGCGGGAGGTGCGGAGCCAACAGATGTATGACCTCCGTCCACACCTCGACGCCGAGGTGGATCCGGGAACGAATCTCCTGTTGAGCGGCCCCGCACTCACCGGAAAGCGAACCCTCGCACTCGATATCCTCGCTGAAGGAACTCGCAACGGCGATTCCTCGATCATCGTGACGACGAAGGACAGTGCCGACCGTATCCTGAGCGATTACGGAAAGCGCCTCGACTACGAGGACGAGCCGGTAGCCGTCGTCGATTGTGTCTCCCGCCAGCAGGGTGTCGACGATATCCGCGACGACGACCGGATCAAGTATGCCTCCTCGCCGGTCGACATGACCGGAATCGGTATCAAGCTCTCGGAATTCCTGGAGGCATTCTACTCCGATCGAGGGATCGAACGCAACCGGATCATGGTCCACTCGTTGTCGACGCTATTGATGTATGCGGAACTCCAAACCGTCTTCCGGTTTCTGCACGTGTTCACCGGCCGCGTACAAAGCGTCGACGGACTTGGGCTGTTCTGTATCGACTCGACGGCACACGACGATCAGACGATGAACACGCTCAAACAGCTGTTCGACGGAATCGTCACCACGAGCGAGGACGAGGAGCCGACCGTTCGGCTCGCTCGGTGATCGATTCTCGGCGTTCCGATCGTCGACCGTCACCCCGCCGTATCGGACGATCCACCGACGGCGATCCGATCGGGAATGGTCACGTTTTTACTCGACAGCGACGTTCCACGTGGTATGACTACCCATGACCCCCAGCATGACGGCGAGGATCACGGCGACGGTTCGGGACTCCTGCCGTTCGAGTTCGTTCAGCCGAGTCGGTTGCGCTGGGAGTGGGGATCGCGCGTCGTCGACGACGATGAGACGACACTGCAGGGTATCTGGAGACACACCGGCAGTTCGTGGAATCTGTCGGTTTTTCGGGTGACGAGCGAGACCGTCGTCGTACGCGTTCGCACTCCGGTGGGAAGGGAACGATTCTACGAGGCGTTGCAGGCGGAGGCACAGTCGGCACTCTCACGACTCGAGGGGGCGACGTCGTGGCGACGAACCGCATAGCGTTCGACGGTGGACGGGAGCGTTACAGCCGGTCGTCTTCGATGCTGCCGGGATCCTCTGCGGTATCGAACATGTTGTTCTCCGCGCTCTCCATCATCTCGTCGCGAGGCTCCTCGTCGACGATGCTGACGTTGTACGCCTCGATCCCCGAGGAGATGAGCTCCTCGGCCGCCTGCTCTTCACTCACGAACTCCTGTTCTGCGAGCTGTTGGAACTCGGAGTACACGTCATCGGACAGGGATAACTCGAAGGTGGGCATGGTGTTATATTTCCCGCCGACCCCTTTTAAGTTCTCGCTCTCGTGATAG
>NZ_JBGUBC010000037.1:0-13249 GCF_041821145.1 Halopenitus sp. H-Gu1
GAACGGGATCGGATTACCAACACACTCGTTGGCATACGCGTGTGAGATTTCCTGGGAGTGACGGAGTTACTCTCGAAACAGGGACACGTCGATGTCCCGTTCGCCTCTTTCAGACGAAACTCGGTCCCTCAACCGCTTCCGTTTCCGCGTCGCGCCAGGAATGTTGGGGTTCCCAGTCGAGCACCTCACGGGCATTTTTGTAGTCGATCGCCGACTGGTCGCCGCTGATGTCGACTTCGGGCGGGAGGTCGCCGTAGACGGCTTCGACGGCGTCGACGGTATCCACGTCGAGGAAGTTGTCGGCAGCGACGGCCATAAACGGTTGGTGGCCGTCGAAATCGACGTCCATTGCACGCTCAACCAGCGAGACGACGTCACGAATGTCGACGTACGAGAAGAAATTCCCTGCAGCGTTATGGAACGTGATGCCGAAGTCGTCGCCGAGTTCTGCCGTCTCCAACTCGAAGTTCTCACGTATCGTGGCGGTGTCGTACTCGCCGGGGTAGTTGATCCACGAGGGTCGGATCGAGGCGATGGACACGTCGTGTCGCCTTGCAACCATCTTTGCTATTTCTTCGCCCGCAACTTTCGAGGTTCCGTACGGATCTTCGGGCCGCAGCGGGTGATCGACGTCGATAGGGAAGTAATCGGGGAGGAAGGACGGCTCGGCGAAGACGGTTCCATAAACCGTCTCGCTGGAGGCCCACACCACGTCCGCACCGACGCTTCCTGCAGCCGAAAGCACGTTGTACGTACTGATACTGTTGTTCTCATACACGTGTGCACCGCCATGTCCGAGTGGATTCGGGTACGCGGCAAAGTGGATCACATAATCGGGGTCGAATTCGGCGATGAGTTCCCAGGTTTGTCCCTGGTCCGTCAGGTCCGCCGCCCTGAAATCAACGTTCGCCGGTCCCGCCCCCGGATCCGGATTCCGGAAGTCAATGCTTCTGACGTCCCATCCCTGTTCTGCAAGGGATGAAACGACCCAACTCGCTGAACCACCCAAACCGCCAGTAACCACTGCTCGTGACATTCCTTTGCGGAAAAGAAACCAGTGGCTATAAAATTGCTGATTATACCGTTCCAGAGGCAACGATCCACAGGTGACAACGAATCGGAGCGATGCCGTTTCCTCCCGGATAGCTCCATTCCGTCCGTCCGTTTCTCGATCCAGTCCCGACGAGACGATCACTCGAACGTCCCAGCGATCGATGAACGACTCGTGGAGCCGATAGTACTCACGTCCGATCCATGGATACCGGACCGTTCCGAACGGCCCTGCGTTATTCCTCGCCGACAGCGACCGGTTCTTCCGTGCGGGCGCTTTCGAACACAGCCTCCAGTACGTTCGCGTGCGCGACGCTCTCCTCCCGATCGATACGAGGCGTTTCGCCGCGTTCGATGCAGTCTGCGAAATGTTCGACCTCCAGCCGGTAGTGGTCCGCCGGGCCGAATCGTTCAGTGACTTCCCGACCATCGACCGCATACGTCAACGAGGTGCTGTTGTCGACGCCGACGTCGAACGTCGGCTCGGCACGTAGCCACCCGTCAGACGTTTCGATCCGGTAATACTGGGTCAGCGGCGTTTCGAATCCGGACTGGATCCGTGCCGTCTCGCCGGACTCGTACTCAAGAACCCCCGCCATTTCGGTATCAACGCCGCAGTCACGCCGGTCGGTCGTCGTCGCGTATACCCGGTCGGGTTCGCCTACGAATAGACGAACAGCGTTGACTGCGTACGTGCCAACGTCCAGGATCGATCCACCCTCCAAATCCGGGTCGAGTCTGATGTCTTCGGCCTTGTCGGGCATTCGGAACGTGAACGTCGACGTGACGGAACGCACCTCGCCAAGTTCCGACTCGACGATTTCTTTTGCACGCTCGGTAAGCGGGTGGAACCGATACATGAACCCCTCCATCAGGACGACGCCCTGCTCCTCGCAGTAGTCGAAGACGGCAGCCGTTTCCGATGGATCGCCAGTTACCGGTTTCTCACAGAGGACGTGGAGACCGGCGTCAGCGGCCGCACGTATCCACTCGGCGTGTAGTCCGTTGGGAAGCGGGATGTACACTGCGTCCAAACTCTCGTCATCAAGGAGCGCCTCGTAACTTCCGTAAGCCTCGGGAATGTCGAACTGATCCGCGACCGCCCGGGCAGCCGACTGATCGCGCGAGGCGATGGCCGCAACGTCGTGATCGCTTGCGACGATGGCAGGGATGACTGAATCGACGCCGATATCGGCCGTGCTGATGATTCCAAATCGCATACGTTACAGATGTCGGAGAATCACGTAAGTCCTCGGATACCAGCAGGAACGATCCCGTGCACGAGGTCCTGCTGGGACTCGATATCGATCAGGGGACAACTGTCCTCACAAGCGTCTCAGTGTCGTCGTGGCCGAGCGTACGTTCGATGGCCGACCTCGGAGTCCGTCACCAATTCACGTCCGTCCGGGAGAGGAACACCCTCCAGAGCCGTTCGGCCCCGCCATAAAACGTCATCCAGATCGTGATCAGGAACCCGCCCATTCCTGCCAGGAGCTCAAGGACGTTCCTCACACCCCCGGGGCCGTCGACGGCAAACGTGACGAACTGGACGAGGACCACCGTTGCAACGGTCATCGTGAGAAGGAACACGACGAACCGAAGGTTCGGGTGTTTCCGTTCCCAGTCGGTCTCTCGTCGGGTGATAAAGAGATAGATCGATGGGGCGAAGATCAGGAAGTATCCCAAGATGTGACGGATTTCCTGAGCCGCTGTGCGGGACGGGACGACCGTTCCGGCGATGACCGCAGCGAGCAGACCGAGTCCGATCGCCCACGAGATCGGATGGCCGAAATTTATTCGCATAATTCCACACAATCCCCGCCTGACGCGTTTGGGAACCGGAAGCGGCGGCCTATCGACATTGTTGACAGTATCCGAGCCAGCAATATGTAATGGTTTCGAGACTGGCTCCAGGTGTCTCGATTCGAACGTCACTACCTGTCTCTCATGTCGTCGTCGAAACGATGTCATACGCGGACATCTAGCCGTCTCGAATGGAATACACCTCGAATAGAATGGGGGATAGAGTACGGTTAGTTCAATTATCCGCCGCGAGACCCTTTGCGAACTGCTCTGCGAACAGTGCGTAGATGATCAGGGTCGGTAACGCGGCGAATAGGGCCCCCGCCATTCGGAGGCCGAAGTCGATCCCCGACAGGTCAGTCCCCAGCCCCGCAAGAACGAGCGTTACCGTCGCGGCTGAACTCGAGGAGCTCCCAATGAGCGTCAACGAGAAGAGGAATTCATTCCAGATCGCCGTGAACTGGTAGATGAACACCACGCCGAACATGGGCTTTGACAGGGGCAGGATGATCCGCCGGTAAATCCGAGAAATCGATGCACCGTCTATCTTTGCGGCCTCGACCAGCTCGTCCGAGAGTGTGAGGTAGTACCCCCGGAAAAGGAGCATGCACAGTGGGATCCCGTAGACGACGTGAGTGATCGTCAGCGAGAGCAGCCGTGCGTATTCCGTATCCAAGTAGGGTAACTCCCAGACTGGTGCGAGGACTTCCGACAGCGGGAAGATGTTGATCCAGAAGTCCGACAGCGGGACGAGCACCGCCTGATACGGGATGAAGATCCCGATCAGAAAGAGGATCAGGACGGAGAACTGTGCCCGCTTCCCCCAGTTGACGAGCGTCAGTCCGAAGGCCGCCGTACTACCCAAGAAGACGGTGATGATCGTCGACGGGAACGTCATGATGAGGCTGTTGATGAACCCTCTCGAGAGGTGGTTCATCGCCTCTAGCCACTTTGCGTGCGTAAACCCACCCGGTCCAGCCGGCATAAACGGCGACGTCGCCGTCACTGCCCCAGTCGTCTTGAACGACGTTACGAACCCCGTCCAGATCGGTGCGATGAAAAACGCAAAAAAGAGCGTAACCGCCAGTGAGAGAATTATCTTCCCGTAATTCAGTTCCGGGAGTGCGTCCACGATACTTCGCTCTCGTGACTGCGTCGGTCCACTCATGTTAGAGACTTCCCTGTTTGTGTTGGTAATGCAGATACGGTGCGATGACGGCGAGGGCCATCACCAGGAGTATCGTTCCAATCGCGGCGGCGTACGCCCAGTTCTGGAGTTTGAACGCCTCACGGACCATTAGCGTCGCGAGGATGTCCGTCCCCTTCGGGACACGGTACTGTCCGAACATCGAGAAGAGGAAGGTGAACGCCTTCAGCGCGAAGATCATCAAGACGACGGCTGCACTGACGGACGATGATTTGAGCTGGGGAATGATCACCCGCCAGTACGTCTTGTAGATGCTGGCGCCGTCGACCCTCGCGGCTTCGAACTGGTCATTCGGAATGGACTGGAGTCCGGCGAGGAAGACGACCATCGCATATCCGCTGAACTGCCAGATGAGGGCGAATATCACTGCACCGAGCACGAGTTTTGGGTTCCCGATCCAGTTGTATGGTCCGAGCCCGAAGACACCCAAAATCACGTTAACCAGACCGTTATCCACGTTGTACATCCACAGCCAGAACTGCGCGGTCACAACGAACGACAGAGCCATCGGGAGGAGGTAGATGGTCTGTACCCTCTCCTTGAATCGGATGCCCCTGTCGAGCATGATCGAGAGGAACAGACCGAGCAACATGGTCACCGTCGTAAAGACGATGAGCAAGATGAACGTGTTTTTCGCCGTGAGCCAGATCCACGGGTCATTCATCGCCTGGACGTACATCTCCAGGTCTAACTGCGTGAAGTCAGGTCCCTGGCTGAATCCTTCGTAATCCGTCAACGAGATGAGCGTGTTGTATCCGATGCCGCCGTACACTCCCAGTCCCATGATGAAAAACGGGATAAACCAGAACGGAAACGATCGAACAAAATCGCTCTTCCAGATCACACGAAGCCGAGTACGCCACTCTGCTACCGTATCTGTATCTACGAGTTGGAATCCAGTGGCGGAATCTTGTGAACGAGCCATATGTTTGAAAACTGTAGGATGCCCACTTAGAAGACGGTCATCAGATCTTCTGCCGTGGCCTCCGAATCGTAGGGACCCATGAAGTTGGACGCGATCGCGTCCTTACAATCGCTGAGTTCCTGAGCGGTGCCGGCAAGCCCGTGGGCAAGGGTCGGCGGGAACTTGTCGAGGTTGTTCAGATCCTCCACGTTGAGGTTGAGGAAGTCCGTGAGTCGGCTGCCATCGACATCGGTCCGCAACGGGATGGACCCTTTGAGGTTGTTGAACTCCACCTGAACGTCCTTCGTCCCGAGGAATTCGGCGAAGATCTTCGCCTTCTGCGGAGCGTTTCCGTCCCTGGGGAACAGGAACGAGTCGAGGTGCCAGACATACATGTCATCGGTGCCAGGGAACGGAACCCAACCCCAGTCCTCCTCGTACTCGAAGTTGTCCGTGTTCCGGTACATCCCGTACGCCCAGTTGCCCATCGTGAAGAACGCGGCGTTCCCGTTGATCAGTTTGTCGTTTGCCTCCGGGAAGCTGATGGACGACTTGTCGTTGTTCGTGTAGTTCTCGATTACGTTCTTCGTCTTATCGAGCGCACGAACGAGCGCATCCTTGTCGCCGTCGCCATCGAGCCACGACTCGTAGGCATCCTGTCCCTCCGTCCCGAGCAGGAATTCCACGAAGTACTGGAGATTGGCCCACGATCCGCGGGTCGTCATTGTCATCGGGATTGCGTCCGTATTGTTCTGGACCGCCTCCAGCGCGTCGATGTAGGCGTCGTAGGACGTCAGACTCTCCGGGTCGACTCCCGCTTCCTCGAGGACCTCGACGTTGTAGAACAGGTTGTTAAGCCTGTGCGAGCCGAGCGGAATAGCCCGGAACTCGTCGTTGAGACGGTTCTCTTCGAGCGACTTCGGATGCATCGTCTCCGTGTAGTCGTTCTCCTCCCACACGTCGGTGATGTTCATCAACCGACCACCGTACTGTTCCATCGTTTTGCCCGGCCAGGAAGCGAAGGCATCCGGCGGGTTTCGGTTCGCCAGCCGCCGTGCGATGGTCGCATTGAGGTTCTCGTTCGCGTCGCCACCGATGGGCTTGATGTCGTGTTCGATGTCCGGGTGACGCTCCTCGAACATTTCGACGAGGTGGTTGACCGCTGCAGCTCCGTCACCGCCGGACCAACCATGGAGCGCCTCCATTTCGTTGTCCGATAGCTCCGGCGTTCCGCTGTCATCGCCATTGCCGTTTCCAGTATCGTCGTTATTGTTGCTGTCACCGTTACCGTTACCGTTACCGTTACCGTTGCCACCGTTGCCAGTACACCCTGCCACCAGTGTACCCACTCCGACGGATCCCAGTTGGATCATTCGACGACGGGTTACACGACTGCTTTCACTACCTTCGCTGCCATTGTATGGCATGAAGAGCCATTACAAATCGGACTATTTAAGCATTTCCTCCTGGGGTTGTAATTGTGTTTCAGCCTCGGATAGCAGTCCGATTTCGTTGCCGTCTCACTTGTGGAATCCAACCGTGGAGCACGTGTCGAACAAACCAGACGGATCGGTAGATAGCGGGTCCTTGTCGGACGATCTAGACCATGATGATGACGTCGAGAGCAATCAGTAATCACGCAAAGCGGGCTCTGCGCGAACGGGGTTGCTGTGGGAGGTGTTTCGTAGTCTCCACAATATTGCTGCAGAGGGCGTTTCGTCGTCTTCAATCAGTAACGGCGTCCGGATTCACGAGGCACTCACGATGATTTGACACTCACAACGATTTGGCGGCGTAGAAGCAACGTGGTCTCGATCCGCCCGGGCGACTCCAATCCGTACTAACTGGCTGAGAACTCGATCACCGGTGAGAGCGATCCTTACTCGGAGAAGTCCCTGCTATCCGAATACTCTTCGACTCCGTCGACGTTCGTCAATTTCCGGTTATGGAGAGCGACACCGCTTTCTGCGTCGAAGAGGTGGATTGAATCCTCCGGGAAACGGACGCTGACTTCCTGTTCGGCGGTCAAATACCGCATCCCATCGATCATCACGGTTAGATCGGGGGCCGTCCCGTTTTCGAACCGGAGGTGGACCGCATTCTCGTTTCCGTGAGGTTCGACGACATCTACGATCGCCGGGATTTCGCCTTGCTTCCCGTCCGTCTCGACGTCGTCACTGATCTCGACGCTCTCGGGCCGGACGCCCAACACGATTTCATCGTGGCCTTTCACAGTAGACGCGATTTCGGGTGGGAGGTCGTATTCGAAAGAATCCGAGACGAGTGTCTCACCCTCGAGGTCCAGGTGGAAGAAGTTCATCGATGGTTCGCCAAGGAATCCCGCGACGAACAGGTTCGAAGGTTCGTGGTAACACTCCATCGGGGTCCCGAGCTGCTGGAGTTCTCCGTCGTTGAGGATGGCGATCCTGTCGCTCATTGTCATCGCCTCGGTCTGATCGTGGGTGACGTAGACCGTCGTTACACCGAGCTCGGACTGTAGCTGCTGGAGTTCCGTTCGCATTTCCGCACGGAGTTTCGCGTCGAGGTTGCTGAGCGGTTCGTCCAGCAAAAACACCTCCGGGTTCCGAACGATAGCACGACCGAGCGCAACACGCTGTTGTTGACCGCCGGAGAGAGCCCCTGGTTTCCGGTCGAGGAGTTCGGGGATTCCAAGCGTTTCGGCAGCATCTTCGACCATCTCGTTGACCTCTTGGTCCGACAACTCGGTCGACTCTTCAAGTCCGAACGACATATTTTCCCGGACGGTCATGTGGGGATACAAGGCGTACGACTGGAACACCATGGCAATGTCCCGCTCTTGTGGGCGCTTATCCTGAATCGGCTTGCCATCGAGAGCTATGTCCCCCCCACTCGGGGTTTCAAGACCTGCGATCATCCGAAGGGTTGTGGACTTGCCGCACCCGGAAGGCCCAACCAGAACGAGAAATTCCCCGTCGTTGATTTCGAGGTCGATGTCGTCCACCGCAAGTATCTCGTCACCGCCGTCGTTGAATGTTTTTGTTGTCCCACTTAAAGAGAGTTCGGCCATACCTTCCAGTACGAACATCCTCATATATAAGCACCCGGGTTTCGTGAGATCATCGTGTTACGTTACGAACGAGGTGGTCAGCGTTTCGAATTCCGCTGATCGAAAGTGACGCCGCACCGGATCTCGTGAGTAGATCGATTGCGGTTTGTGGGAGCGAGGTGAGGTTTGTGGGAGCGAGGTGAGGTTTGTGGGAGCGAGGTGAGGTTTGTGGGAGCGAGGTGAGTGTAGACACCCGCGCGATCAGTGAACAGGTATTCGCCACTATTTCGAAGAACCATCACTTTTGAATATATTCTCCTTTGGGATAATTTAGACTCCAAAAACAGAGATGTACAGCAGTTCACAACTGAGTTCAAAAAGGCGATCCGAATCAGCGAACAGTATCGGCAGTACGCCGCCGTCGATTCTGACCAAAACGGAACTTCCAGACACGGCGTTTTTCGACGTTTATGCTCCCGATCACACAGGGATCACTCATCGACGACGCGCCGATCTCGCGGGCGGTCTCAGAAAAGACGGAGTCGAGTTTCACGTCGAGACCCACAGCTACTGCAACCATTTGGACGTCTATTTAATATGATATAACCAAGAACGTCTTCGTTTTAAAACTGTTTTAGTCACGCCGGTCTAGCGACCACAGAGACAGGAACGAAAGTCCACGCTGTTTGATCGAATCATGCAGCCGGTATCCCAACTCTGCATCAGTTCCGAATCCCTGTGAGGGGACGGTATCCAAAGTATGGTCTGAAGGCCGGAGTGAGCGCCACCGGAGGGTGTGACTCGCGGTCGCGTCAGCTACCAGTCGATCTCGCTGCCGACACCGACCTCCATGAACGCCGCCGGGAAGCGGTCAGCGAGGATCCGTTTGGCGGCCGGCCCGGTGCAGTGAGAGGGTGCAAGGAGGTCGAGTCGCCCCTCGAGCCAGTCGGCGATCTCGTGGACGGTCTCCTCGTCGACGGCGGTAAGATGGGTTCCGCCGAGAACGGCCCGAACCGGCCCGTCGAGGACCGTCTCGGCGTGCTCGATCGTGTTCCGAAGACCGGCATGACAGCATCCACAGATGAGAAAGACGCCGTCGTCGGTGTCGATCGCCAGTGACTGGTCGTCGCGGATCCGGTCCGTCACTCGCTTGCCGTCCGCGTCCACCGTCACGCCGGTCGGGTTGTCGGGGTACGAGCGGGGGATCTCGCCCAGCGCGTAGATGTCCGGAGCTACCTCTACGGGATCGGTGTGGGTAGTCACGTCGACATCTGCCGCGATCCGATCGCGACGGTAGGGGTTGCCGATGTAATCGTCCTCGCGGAACTTCGATTCGAAGGCGTCCGGGTGGACGTAAAGCGTCTCTGCCTCCGGGAGGAAGGCTGAAAGCCCGCCCGTATGGTCGTAGTGACCGTGACTCAAGACGATCGTGTCGTACGCCGTCGGTAGGCCCAGACGTCTGGCGTTGGCTACGGCGGCCCCGCTTTCCCCCGTGTCGAAGAGGATGCCATCGACGACCACGGAAAAGCCGTGTTCCGCCTGCAGGGCACGTGGTCGCAAGGCCTCGATCCGGTCGTCCATCAGAACGGTGATGTCCACCATTACCGGAAGGGTAGCGTCCGGACCGCTTAAATCGTGGGTGTACGAGCCGATCATGAGTTGTCGACGAACCGACCGTCGGCGATCCGACATCCCTGGTCATCGATGGAGTCCCCAAATCACCCAGAGCCGGGTCTCGTTCGAAGCCGGCGATCGCGGCCAGTGTTGCCTTCTCCCGATCGACCACCACGCTTCCGGCCCGAGAACAACCGTGGAACAGTGGCCGCCCGACGGACGACGAAGTACGCTTGTTGCCCTCACCGGAGGTAACTTCGCTCAGTTCGGCGTCCGACTGTTGCTGGGAGCGGTCGTTCCGCTGGTTCTTACCGATCTCGGAACGACGAAATCGAGAATCGGGCTCGCGCTCACGGGCATGTGGGCGGTCTACGCCCTCTTTCAGTTTCCGAGCGGCATCCTGGCGGATCGGTTCGGTGAACGGCCGCTCCTGCTCGTCGGGCTCTCCGGCACCGTCGTCGGAGCGGCGCTCGTCTCGATCACACCGTCGATACGTCTGTACGGCATCTTCGTCGTCGTTCTCGGAGCCGGCGCTGGCCTCTTTTATTCACCAGCCTCGGCACTGATTTCGCGGCTCTACCAGGAGCACGGCGGTGCACTCGGCATGCTAACCGCAAGCGGAGCCGTCGCGGGCGTCGTCTATCCGATCGGTGGGAGTTATCTCGCCGCGCGTTTCGGCTGGCGGTTCTCCGTCGCCGTCGGCGCGGCAGTTGCGCTCCCGGCGCTTTTGATGACGCTCGGACTGGTCTCGTCGCTGCCGCCGGCGAACTCGTCTCGGAGCCTCCGCGATGCGGTCGATGTCCAGCAGATCCGTGAGTTGCTCTCCCGGCCCAGCGTGGCCTACACAACGATTATAGCGATCATAACCGCGTTCACCTTCCAGGCGATCGGCTCGTTTTTCCCGACCTTTCTCGTGGAGTTCCGAGGCGTCGAACCCAGCCTGGCGGGCGTCGGATTCGGGGCCGTCTTCGGTATCTCGGCGATCGCACAGCCGGTTGCCGGTCTCGTCTCCGATTACGTCTCGCGGGACTTCGCGATCGGGTCGAGTGTCACACTCACCGGGCTCGCGTTCTTGATCCTGATTTTCGTCCCGAGCAACCTCGGACTCGTCGCCGGGACGGCGCTGCTCGGCGTCGGTGTTTCCTGGCCCGGCACGACACAGGCCCGGTTCATGGACCAACTGGACGATGCGGAGCGCGGATACGGATTCGGGCTGGTGCGGACTGTCTACATGTTCGTCGGCGCGTCGGGAAGTGTCGTCGTCGGCACCCTCGCGGAGCAGTTCGGCTGGCCCGTCAGCTACGGTGCAGTCGTCGCCTTGCTTTCTGTGTGTGTGCTGTTGCTCGCGAGCAATCGGATATTTGGCCTCGATCTGTGAGCGCGGGATCGACTGGGCGAACGTTCTCCCACCATCCGTGAGACCGGCCGGCTCGTTCTGAAGGTGGGGCGAATGTTCAGTCCCGAACACGCTGTCGTTTTCCATCAGGGAGCAAGGGTTGAAGCGACTGTAGCTGTAGGGTGTAAATGGATAGCTACCATACCAATGGTCGATCGTACCTCATCCCAGGTGAACTATGAGACGAGCCAGGAGCTGATGGACCTACTCAGGTACACCTGTGAGACGCTCAGTCTCGAGTTCACCCGATGGGACGAGCAGTACGTTTCCGGACCGAGTCTGTATTTTCTCATTGTTGCTGACGTTGACTTCGTCGAGTACACGGATCCACTTGGGGCGAACACGTGGCCCGTTGACCGGTGCAGCGTCGTTTCCGAGTCGGCTGAACCGTTTATCGACGTGGCACGAGACGTGGCATTCAGCTGCGATGGGGCTGTCGTCATTGCTGCGGATGGCACCATTCAAGAACAGATGGTTCGTGTTCGGAGCCCCAGCCCGGATGAGATGAACAACACTGCGGAGTTGGCCTACGCTGACTGGATGGGAACGAAACATCTGAGTGCGATGGAGATCACCACCCGTGAGGAAGTGCTGTGGGCTGTGACCTTGAGCGAAGAAAACGGTCGCGTCTCTTCGTTTTTAAATGGGACGTATCAGGATTACCCACGTGAGGAGATCGGCGGACGGTGGCGCCCCGAGTAAACGCATGGTGCTGAATCGACCCGCGACGTTCAGTCGGCGTCAAAATCCGTTCGAACCACCTCGGAGATGACTCTCCGGAAACGATCGACTCACAGACGCCACAGTTCCGATCGGATATCCCAAGGCATATTTCCGGACCTCGTGTCAGCTACGTGGTAGCGTGAACGAATCAGTCGATCGGGAGCGGTTGGTAACTGGGTACTCCGGCCGACTCTTCCTCGCGACGTCACTCGGATGGCTGTTCATCCAGATGGGGCGCCAACTGCTCCCGCCTCTCTTGCCGAACATCATCGCCGACCTCCAGATCACGTCGACGCAAGCCGGGTTTGCGCTTACGTTGATGTGGGGCATCTATGCACTCTGTCAGTATCCGAGTGGGCGGTTGTCGGACCGACTCTCTCGTAAAACCCTCCTCGTTTCGGGATTGGGTCTGCTCATCGGTGGATTTCTCGTCGTTTGGGGAACAGTATCGTACTCGATGTTTTTGATCGGAGTGGCCGTCGTCGGCCTCGGTGCCGGTCTGTATCCGACGGCGGCACGAGCACTTGTTTCCGACCTCTTCGTCAGACGCCGTGGACAAGCGTTTGGGGTCCATACCGCAGCGGGAGATCTCGGGAACGCTTCCGCGGCAGGGCTTGCGGTCGTTGCGGTTGCATTTGCAACCTGGAACGCGGCGTTTCTCCCGATGGTCGGGATATTTGCGGGGTTACTGCTCGTTTTCCATCTGTGGAGCCGTGAGGCATACGTCTTCGAGACGGTTCACCTCGGCGTCCGGTCGACGGGGCGACGGCTGTTCGGTAACGATCGTCTCCGGTGGTCCCTCCTCGCCTACGTCCTGTTCGCGTTCACGTGGCAGAGTACAACCGGGTTTCTCCCGACGTTTCTTCAGTTCGAAAAGGGATTTTCGGTCGGTCTCGCGAGCACGGGGTTTGCGGTTCTTTTTCTCGTCGGGATGGGAGTAAAGCCCATAGCCGGAGTGCTTGGCGATCGATTTAAGCGCACAACGGTAGCTGCCAGCGCCTTACTGCTCGGTTTGGTCGGGCTTACGGGCGTGTTAATCGTCGAGAACACAACGCTTCTATTTGCCAGTATTGGCGTCTTTGCAGCCGGGTTGATGTCGTTTCCACCGGTGATGCAAGCATACCTCATGGACGTCTTTCCGGACGAGAGCATGGGCGGCGATCTGGGAGGGATGCGAACCGTGTATATCGGAATCGGTAGCCTTGGCCCAACGTACGTCGGATTCGTGGCCGGTATTGCGAGTTACACCGCTGCGTTTGCTGGACTGGTCGGATGTCTCCTCGTGAGTGCCGGCCTCATCGTCGCGTACGAATTCCGGAATCGCGATCAGTCCAGTTCGATCGGGTGAATTCCTACTGCTCGGATCTGAGCTGATGCCCGAAATCGATCGTCGAGACTCCCCATCTCTCGGACGGAATACTGGTTGAACTGATCCTCGTTTGAGGATTTCACCGCCGGTCCACTCCCGCTCGATACGGCGCCTGCATTTTGCGATCCTGAACGGCCGTCGACTTACTGAGAGTA
>NZ_JBGUBC010000038.1:0-12968 GCF_041821145.1 Halopenitus sp. H-Gu1
CCCAACGACACACACAACTGTTATCTCGAAGCCAACGTCAAGAACGGCGTCGTCACACGACTCGGTCCCTCGATGAACTACGGGGGGGCCGAGGACCTGTACGGTAACAAGGCTTCTGACCGCTGGGACCCGCGCGTCTGCCAGAAGGGTCTGTCGATGGTCGAGCGGTTCTACGGCGAGCGACGTGTGACGTCGCCGATGATCCGAGAGGGGTTCAAACGGTGGGTTGACGAGGGATTCCCCCGCGACGAGGACGGGGGTATGCCCGAAGAATACGCCCAACGTGGGGAGGACAGCTGGGACGAGGCGAGCTGGGACGAGGCCTTCGAGTACGCTGCGGAGACATTCCTCGAAATCGCCGATCACTACTCTGGCGACGCAGCCCAGCAGATGCTGCTCGAACAGGACTACGACGAGCGGGTCGTCGAGGAGATGCAGGGCGTCGGCACCCGCACGATGAAGTTCCGTGGCGGGATGCCGATGCTCAGCACGCTCGGCCTGTTCGGACAGTACCGGGTCGCCAACTCGATGGCCTTGGTCGACCACCATGTCCGGGACGTCCCGGAGGGCGAAGCGCTCGGCGGCGTCGGTGGGGACAATTATTCGTTCCACACGGACCTGCCGCCGGGGCATCCCATGGTGACGGGCCAACAGACCGTGGACTTCGACCTGGCGAACGTCGAGTACGCCGACCACATCGTCATGTCGGGGATGAACTGGATCTGCACGAAGATGGCCGATTCCCACTGGCTGACCGAGGCTAAGATGAACGGTGCGACGGTGACTGGCATTTTCACCGACTACAACGCCACGGCCTCGAAGTGTGACGAACTCGTTATCGTCCGCCCGGCGACGGACTCAGCGCTGTTCCTCGGTGTCTCCCAGCAGATCATTGCGAGCGATGCCTACGACGAGGAGTTCGTCCAAGCGAACACGGATCTCCCTCTGCTGGTGCGCATGGACACGGGTGAACACCTCCGTGCGAGTGACGTTTTCGAAGATTACGACCCAGCGGACCTTGACAGAACCCGGGTCGCACCTGCCTCCGAACATCCAGCACCGACGACCGTCGACACGGCTGACCAGTGGATTACCCCCGACCAGCGGGAGGACTGGGACGACTTCGTCGTCTACGACGACGGGGTCGGGGGCGTTCGAGCCATCGATCGCGAGGAGGTCGGTGACGAGTTCGACATCGAGGCGGCGCTCGAAGGGAGCTGGGAACTCGAACTGACCGACGGCGAGACCGTCGAGGTCCGTCCGGTGTTCGACCTCGTCAGACAGTACCTGGATGGGACATGGGACCCCGAATCGACCGCTGACGTGACCGGAACCGACCCCGAGGCGGTGGTGAGTCTCGCCGAGCAGTTTGCCGACAACAAGGAACGGACGCTACTGATGACCGGCATGGGGCCGAATCAGTACTTCAACGGCGATCTGAAAGACCGCGCCGCGTTCCTGATGGCGTCGCTGACGCGGAACGTCGGCACACACGGCGGCAACATCGGCAGCTACGCGGGGAACTACCGGGCGTCGATGTTCAACGGGCTCCCCCACTACCACCTCGAGGACCCATTCAATCCGGAACTCGACCCGGAGAAAGACTCCAGCGTCGACGGCCGGATCACGATGGAGTCAATGCACTTCTATTCCAACCTCGACAAGCCGCTGAAAGTCGAAGGCGAGTACCATATGGGCGACTCCCACATGAACACGCCCACGAAATCTCTCTGGGTCTCCGGGTCGAACTCGATCCTCGGCAATGCGAAGGGGTCGTACAAGATCATCGAGGGGCTGTTACGGACGGGGAAGCTCGAGGCGTTCTTCTGCAACGAGTGGTGGTGGACGATGACCTGCGAGTACTCGGACATCGTCTTCCCGGCGGACTCGTGGGGCGAACAGAAGATCCACGACGTCACTGCCTCGGTTACCAACCCCTTCCTCATGGTGTTCCCGGAGACGGGCATCGACCGCATCTACGACTCGCGGCACGACGCCCAGATCTATCAAGGCGTGGCGGGGGAGTTGGCCGAGAGATTGAACGAACCCCGTCTCGAGCAGATGTGGGAGTTCATCGACGAGGAGGAGCACAAGGGCAAGCCGTACCTCCAGCGGATTCTCGACAACTCGAACATGACCAAGGGGTATGACGTCGAGGACCTGATCGAGCGGTCCGAACGGGGCGAACCGGCTCTGATGATGAGTACGACCTACCCGGCGAAAATCGGTACCCGGCAGATCGAAGACGACGAACCCTGGTACACCAGGACGGGTCGACTGGAGTTCTTCCGTGAGGAGGAAACCTGGACGAACGTCGGCGAGAACCTCCCGGTACACCGGGAAGCCGTCGATGGGACGATCTACCGGCCGAACGTTATCGTCGACGATAGCGATCACCCGCTCATCGATCCGAAGACCCCAGCGGACCTTGGATGGGAGGAAGACGACGTAGCCGATGCCTCACTTCGCCAGGTTCGCAACGAGGTGCTTGGAACAGACGAACTGCTGGACTCAAATCACCCCTTGCAAGATCTCGATTCGGGGTTCCAGTACTCGTACATGACGCCCAAATACCGGCACGGCGCGCACACGTTCGCCAACGCCCTGCCGAACATCGCTGTCTGGTGGGGTCCGTTCGGCGATCGCGACCGGAAGGACGAGCGCAAGCCGTACTTTGGCGAGGGCTACGTCGAGATGAACCCCGAGGACGCTCGGGAGGAAGGATTCGAGGATGGGGACTACGTGTGGGTCGACGCCGACCCCAAAGACCGACCATACCTGGGTGCCGACGGCGACCCTGATGAGTACGCGCGGGCACTGATGCGAGTTCGGTATCAGCCCGCCATGCCTCGGGGTGTGACCCGCTCCTGGCACAATCTCAACCAGGCCAGCCACGGCACGACAGAGGCGACGCCCGACCGTAAGGGCCTCGCAAAAAACGAGGAGACCGACTACGTATCGCTGTATCGCCGGGGTGGCCACCAGAGCATGACCCGCTCGTGGCTCCGTCCGACCATCCTGACCGACGAGATGAACCGCAAGGGCCTGATGGGTCAGTCCATTGGGAAGGGGTTCTCCCCGGACGTCCACTGTGCGAACGGTGCGCCCCGGGAGTCGTTCGTCAAGTTCGAGAAGGAAGGTGATGCGGGCGAGGACGGCGAGGGGCTGTGGCGGCCCGCCGAGATGGGACTGCGACCGACCTACGAGACCGAGTCGATGCAGCGCTATCTCGATGGCGATTACGTCTCAACGGAGGATGATTAACGATGCCAACAGTCGATAACTGGCAGCTCGGCCGTAAAATGGACTACCCCTACGAGGGGGCTCGCCCCGAGAAACAGTGGGCGGGTATGTTCGACCTGAACAAGTGTATCGAGTGCCAGACGTGTACGCTCGCGTGCAAAACAACGTGGACCCACGGTGAGGGTCAAGAGCACATGTTCTGGAACAACGTCGAGACCAAACCCTACGGGTCGCATCCGGTCGGCTGGGACAAGCGCGTTCTCGAAGATCTCGGTCCGAACGAGTGGGCCGACGACGGCACCTACGAGGGTGAAACGCTGTTCGAGGCCAACGGCACTGATTGGGGCGCGCCGGAGAACCACCCCCAGGAATCCCAGAGCGTCGGCAGCGACCTCCCCGGCATCCTGCCGGACGCCGACGACTATCGGTATCCGAACCTCGGCGAGGACGAGGTCGCCGGTGATACGATGGAGTCGATCCAGCACTTCGACGAGACGACCCATCCGGTGTGGTTCCACTACCTGCCGCGTATCTGCAATCACTGTACGTACGCGGCATGTGCCGGCTCCTGTCCAGTTCCGGCCATCTACAAGCGCGAAGAGGACGGCATCGTGCTCATCGACGAGGACTCCTGTGCGGCCTTCCGACAGTGCAACGAGGCCTGCCCGTACAAGAAAGCCATCTTCAACATGGCTGAAGGGGTGTCCCAGAAGTGTGTCGGCTGCTTCCCCAAGACTGAACAGGGGAAAGCCCCCCAGTGCTTCGAGAACTGTCTCGGGAAGATCCGACTGCACGGGTATATCAACCCGCCGGACGAAGCCGACGACTCGAACCCCGCTTCGGAACCGACGAACCCCCTGGATTTCGTTGTCCACCAGAAAGAGATAGCGAAACCGCTGTACCCGCAGTTCGGGTTGGAGCCCAACGTCTACTACGTGCCGCCGATTACGGCGCCGACTGACTACCTCGAACAGATGTTCGGCCCCGGCGTCAAGGAGGCAATTGACACCTACCGTGCGATGCGCGATGGTGATGAGCCTGAACTGGAAGGACTGTTCAAGTTGATGGGATCGACTGAGTGGTCGATCACCGCCTTCGAACTCGACGGCGACGAGGCAGTCGGCTACTACGAGGGGGACGAGGTCGGCCGCGTGCCGATCATGGAACCGACCGCTGACCGTGAGCGATACGATGAGGACCGAGAGGTCTACCGACTGGATGTGACCTGATATGAGCAAAGACACCATCCTCGGGGACTCGCCGAGCGGGACCCGTCCCGGCCCCGATAGTGTCGTACCCGGTGAGGGACCAGTAGAGGACCACGAACTCGACGATGACGGTTCGACCGACACGAACTCCGAACAGCTCACCCCGGACGTTCCAGGGGACGAAGCGACTGCGTTCCATCGGAGCCGGGTATACTCATTGCTCGCACTTGGGTTCGAACGCCCAGGCGGCGCGTTTCAGGAAGCGGTCGATGCGGATGCCTACTCTACCGACCTCGTCGAGTCCGCGGGAGTCATCGACGACGACTTGCAAGAGCGAGCCCAAGCCATCGGGGCACACGTCGACGACGCCGATGTACTTCACGACGAGTGGGCGTCGCTGTTCGGCGTCGAGGAAGGGGTCTCCGTTTCCCCCTACGAGCTGACCTACATGCCGGGACCACTGATGACGAACGTTCGCAAGCTTGCAGATCTCAGCGGGTTCTACGAGGCATTCGACCTCGAAGTCGCACCGGGACAGAACGACCGTCGAGACCACATCTGTTTCCTGCTGGAGTTCCTCGGCTTGCTCTCGTTGCAGGAGTCGACACTCCGTCACGTGGATGACAGCGAGGGGTTGGCGGTCGTTGGTAACGCCCGCTTCCAGTTCGTCGAGGAACACCTCGGCCGGTGGTACTGGCGGTTCGTTGACGAAGTCAGTCAGCACAACGGCGATGGCTTCTATGCTGCGCTCGCGGATCTCTTGGCTGTTCTCCTGAAAGAAGAGATCGACCGACTCGATGTCGATCCAGAGTGGGTCCCCAACAACCCCGAAGTCTCCGAGTGGAACGAGGACGTCTTCGGCGACTCGGGACGTGGCTGTGGAGGGTGTGGTGTGAACCCGCAGGGCGTTGCCGGGCAGGATTCCGCACTCCCGGATCTCGACGCGACTGAGACAGATCAGGACGGAACGTTCGAGCGCTAGCTATCCGAACCAATGCAGCGACAACCAATACACAGGAGTCAGAAAGGATGACGCACCCAAACGACGAATCGACCCCAGTACCGTTCGACGACGAGTGGGAGGAACGGGCAGCCGAGCAGCTTGCAGAGACTGAGTTCGACACGGAACTCGGTGTCGAGCTGGCGAAAGATGCCCAGCGAGTGGTCGCGGGTGAGCTCAGTGAACCTGAGTTCCACGAGAAGTATCACGACACCGTCCGCGAGGAGTTCGACGTGGACGAGCGAGCTATCGAGACGGGAGTGAGCGAAGCGATCGACACCGACGAGGGCGAAGCGGGCATCGTTTCTCGCGCCTCGAACGCCTTCGATGACGAGGCGTCCCGGCGCGAGGTCGTCAAGAAAGGAGGAGCGGTCGCGATGGGCCTGTCGATGCTACTGGGTGACAGTGACGCAGCTAGTGCAGCCGTCTCGGACGAGCCTAACGACGACGGGACCCGGTTGGGAATGGTCATTAACCTGAACAACTGTGACGGCTGTCTCGAGTGTGTGGAGGCCTGCAAGAGGCTTCACGGAACGTCTCGAGGTGCGCACTGGATCTACGTGATGGCCTACGCTGACCCCGATCAGGCCGACGAGAATTTCTTCGTCCGGACGTGCATGCACTGTGGAGACGCGCCCTGCGAGAAGGTGTGTCCGGTCGGGGCCCGCCACACTCGGGAGAAGGACGGACTCGTCCTCACGGACTACGACATCTGTATCGGCTGCCGGTACTGTATGGTTTCGTGCCCGTACGGTGCAAACTACTTCCAGTGGGGTGACCCCGACACGCCCAGAGAAAACGAGGGCTTCACACACGACGAGCGGGAGATGTGGGTTGACGGTCCCCCGCCGAACGGTGCCATGGGGAAATGCACATTCGAGCCGGCCTGGCAGGATGGGCAGGCGGGCGAGAAGCTCGTCGGGACCACCATGTGTGAGATGGCGTGCCAGCGAGACGCGATCCACTTCGGCGACCTGAACGACCCGGAGAGCGACCCGAATCAACATATCCGGGAATACAGAGAAGCACACCCGAACGATCGGTCGAAATTCGATGACCGAACGGAAAACACTGTCTCGACATTCCGTGCAATGGAAGATCGTGGGACCGATCCCGGCGTCATCTTCATCGGCAACGAGCCGTCCGAAGACGCCAGGCAGGTTGAGGGACCGGTCAGCTACGAGGAGTTCGGCCTGATCGATGACCGGAAATCCGAGGTTTTGGACGCCAAAGAGGAGGCTAACAATGGGGGTGAGCAGGCATGAGTTCCGATGTTTCGACCGAGACGCTCCTGCGACCGATCAACTCTTACACGCGGCGCTACCTCGCCGCCACCACGATCGCCTCTGCCGCGATCGGGTTCTGGCTGTACTTCTACGTCCAGCAACTCCAGTATGGACTGATCGTCACTAATCTCGGTGATTGGGGCTCGAGTGGCGGCGTAGCGTGGGGCCTGTACATCGGGGCGTTCATCTGGTGGGTCGGTATCGCACACGGCGGAATCATCCTGTCGGCCGCGGTCCGCCTGATCGGTCTCGACACGTACCAGCCGGTCGCACGGTTGGCCGAGCTGTTGACGCTCGCAGCGTTGACCTGTGCCGGTTTATTCATCATGATCCACGTCGGTCGACCGGACAGACTGGTAACGAGCGTCCTGCCAGCTTGGCCGACACGCGTCCAGTGGTCCCCGCTCATGTGGGACGTGACCGTCATCACTGCCTACTTCGTATTGACTGCGACCTATCTGCTATTGACTGTCCGGTACGATATCCACCGACTACGCAGCCAACTGCCGGACGTGTTCGAGCCGATCTACAAGATCCTGATGGTCGGTTACTCCGAGGCGGAGGACGCCATCGTCGAGCGGATGGTCTGGTGGCTCGCCTTCGCGATCATCATCATGGCACCGCTGCTCTTGCACGGTGGGGTCATCCCGTGGTTGTTTTCGGTACTCCCCTCGATGGCCGGCTGGGAGGGCGGTGTGCAGGGGCCGTCGTTCCTCTCGATCGCCTTGACGTCGGCCGTCAGTGGTATCATCGTCATCTCTGCAGCCTTTCGCTATGCGTACGGCTGGGAGGACCTAATCCCGGAAGAAGTGTTCCGCGGTCTGGCCCAGTGGCTGGGATTTTTCGCCCTTTTGTTTCTCTGGCTGCAACTCCAGCAGGTCATAACCGGCATCTTCGCTGCCCCAACGACGCTCCAGCATGCCACCGAGGTAAAAATTGCGACACCGCTGTACTGGGTCGCCATCGGGCTCGTCGTCCTCGCGTTGCTCTACATCTTCGCGTCGGTACTGCGTCCCTCGTTGTTCGACATTCGCCTCATGGTCGTCCTGTCGCTGGGCGTACTCGTCGGCACACTGCTGGAGAAGACGCTGTTCGTCGTCGAAGGGATTCAGCACGCCCACTTCCAGCTGTACGAGGGCGTGCCAGGCACCTACGTTCCCTCGATTGTCGAACTGTCGGCGGTGGTCGGCACGGTCGGTATCGTCGTGCTGTCCTTCCTGACCGTCTCGAAGGTCATTCCGGTGGTCGAACTCCATGCAATCGAAGAACACGACAACGAGGAGGTGAACTCATAAATGATTCCACTCGCCGCATCACCGTCGTACACCTTGCCCTTCGTCGGCCCGGGGACGTACCTGATTTTCGGGATCGTTCTCTTGCCAATATACCTCATGATCGCCGCGTGGTTCCTCGGTGAGCCACGTGATTACAAGAAGGGACTGCTCGGCGTCGTCTATCTCGCCGGACTGACGACCGTCCTCTGGGGCGGCCTGTACGTGGCCACGGTGGTGATCGAACTCGTGTACTTTTGAATACTGGAGCAACGGCCGCCGTCCGGTCCAGCGGCGGACCGGACGCCTGTAATCGTCGCGACGAGAATCAATCGAACTCACCCCACCGAATAACTTCCGTATATCGACCCATGACCGTAACCAAAACAGAACTGACGGATCGGCTCGCCGAGATCGAGGACCCGATGAACGACGACGATATCGTCTCGCTCGGCCTTGTCAACGACGTAACCATCCACGATGAGACTACAGCATTGATCTCGCTGGCGTTCAACGCGCCGCATGCGCCGACCGAGAGAGCGATCGGCGAGAACATCCGTGATACCGTCGAGGAGCTGGGACTGGATGTTGACCTGACAGCTGCCGTCGACGAGGAGCACGGCTTCGTCACGGATGTCCTTCCAGGCGTGCGGAACGTGATCGCCGTCGCCTCCGGCAAGGGTGGTGTCGGAAAGACCACAGTCGCCGCAAACCTCGCAGCCGGACTGGCCGAGAAGGGGGCACGCGTCGGACTACTGGATGCAGACGTGCACGGACCGAACGCCCCGACACTCCTTCCGACAGGCGACGAGCCGGGAGTTGCTCCCAATGGGGACATTCTCCCACCGGAATCGGACGACGTGATGGTCATGAGTACGGAGTACCTCATGCCCGAAACGGGTGACGAGCCGGCTGCACTGCGCGGCCCGATGGTCAATAACGTGATGATGAAGTTCATCAACGAGGTTCAGTGGGGATATCGCGACTACCTCATCGTCGATCTGCCGCCAGGGACCGGTGATGCCTCACTCAACCTCGTGCAGACGCTGCCCGTTGCAGGCGTCGTTATCATCACGACCCCCCAAGAGATGGCCGTCGACGACGCTCGCAAGGGTCTGCGTCTGTTCGAACAGCACGATGTCCCGGTACTCGGCGTCGTCGAGAATATGAGCGGATTCCGGTGTCCCGAGTGTGACGAAGAGCACCCGGTCTTTGGACGCTCGGAGCCGGATGACTCGTTCGACGCTCCGATTCTCGCGAGGTTGCCGGCCCATCCGGACTTCACCAGTGAGGAGAGCGAGGGCCCAGTTGTGCGCGACGAAGAGAGCCCTCTCTGGCCGGAACTGATGCAACTCGCCGAGACTGTCGCCGATAACGTTGGCCAGGCGAATCGGCGGCGAGTGGCCGAGCACGTCAAGGAATGAGGCTAAAACCGCTTTCCCGACCATTAGCGCAGGTTGGTGAGGTGGCTGGGATTATCGTGGTGTTCTACTATTTGGTAGTGACATTCTCGACGCCTCCGTAGGCTACTCTGCGATCACTTGTTCCACACCGACGTCGGCGACCGGCCGGTAGGTCCGCCACCGGGTCGATCCCTCGCTCTCGATCAGCTGGTAGCTCCCCTGGAGCGTCCGGAGAATGCGCCGGCGCTCGGCGTCGGAAATCTCGAGGCGCCCCATCGTCTTCTGAGCTGGCGAGGGGTCGATTCCGTTATCACGGAGGAGTTTCCGATTGCCGACCAGTACCTCGCTGTCACTGACGGTCACCTTGATGCCGTGACCGGGGACGTTCTCGAAGTCGTCCGGGTCGGTCACGTCTATCCCGCGCTCTTTGGCTCCGTCGACGATTGCGCGGGCGAGCGGGTGTTCGCTCCCGCTCTCGGCCGTGGCTGTAAGCCGCAACACGTCGTCTTCGCTGAGGCTGTCACGTGCGGTTAGGTGGCCGCCATCGGCAGCGGTGTCGCCGCCGTCTGTGATTGGCTGTCCGCCACCGTCGAAAACGACGACATCGGTTAGCTCCATCTCGCCTTTCGTCAACGTTCCTGTCTTGTCGAAGACGACGGTGTCGACGTCCTTCGCCCGTTCGAGGATGTCACCGCCTTTGAACAGGACACCGTTCTGTGCGCCGATGGTCGTCCCGACCATCGTCGCGGCAGGCGTCGCAAGCCCGAGTGCGCATGGACACGCGATGAGCACGGCCGACGCGAACACGATGATCGAGAACTCGAAGACCGTTACCGTCCCACCAGCGATGGCAGGTCCACCTGCCACGGCACCCCACAGCGGGAGCCACTCGACGAACCCTGCAAGTGCTTCGGGGAACGCGAACCAGACGATGCCCCAGAGAATGGCGTTCGCGATGACTGCAGGCACGAAGTACGCCGAGATGCGGTCAGCAAGATTCTGGATATCCGGCTGCCGAGATTGGGCTTCCTTGACTGTCTGAACGATTTGCTGGAGGGCCGTGTCCTTCCCGACCTTCGTCGCTTTCACGATGAGCACGCCGTTCTCGTTGATTGTAGAGCCGACCACTTCATCGCCCTCGCTCTTCTCGACGGGGACGGACTCGCCGGTGACCATCGACTCGTCGACCGCCGACTGGCCGTCGACAACCACGCCGTCGGTCGGGATCTGTTCGCCGGGGCGGACCTTCATATGGTCGCCGACGTCGACGTCCTCGAGCGGGATCTCCGCCTCGGTGCCGTCCTCGTCGACGACGGTGGCCGTTTCGGCCTCCATCTCCAGCAATTTCCGGAGCGCTTCACCGGCCTGGCCCTTTGAGCGGGCTTCGAGGTAGTTCCCGAGCGTGATGAACATGAGGATGAGCGCCGCCGTGTCGAAGTATAGGCCGCCCGCGATCAGCCCGGAGAGGACGGCCACGGAGTAGACGTACGCGGTGGTCGATCCAAGCGCGATCAGCACGTCCATGTTGGCGCGCTTGTTGTTCACCAGCGCATTGTACGAGTTCTTGTAGAACGGCCAACCGAGAACCAGCTGAACGGGCGTCGCCAGCAGGAACTCGACCCAGCCGAACTCGATCCCGAGAATCGTCTCCGGGAGGACGCCACCGCCGAGTAGGAATTTCTCGGCTAGGAAGAACAGCAGCGGGGCCGATAGCACCGCGCCGAACAGGGTCAGCGTAATTCAAGGTGGAGCCTCCGGCCTCAAGGAGCGACCGAAGCGTAGCGAAGGGAGTGAGTAGGCCGGAGAGGAAACCGACATGGTACGACACAACTGGCATACTACGACCGACCGACTCACGAATATATAAGTACCGCCACCACTTCTCTGAAGTCATGGACGTGCGTCGAACCGCCGTCGTGAAACTCGATGTTTCCGACGAGCAACGCGACGCACTCCACCGAACCGCTGACCAATACCTGTACTGCGCGAATCGAACCGCCGACTACTGCTGGTCCAACACCTCCTACACCGAGTGCAAGACCAACAAACGGCAGGTTCGAGACGCGCTCTACTCCGAACTTCGAGAGGAGACGGACCTACAGGCCCAACTCGTCCAAGCCGCCATCAAACGCGCCGTCGAAGCCGTCAAAGCGTGTGTCGAACGATGGAAGAAAAGACAGCGTGTTTCTTGCCCGACGTTCACCGCCGAAACGATGGACTACGACGCACGGAGCGCGACCTTCTACCGCAACAAGGTGTCGCTGGCAACCGTCGAGGGGCGGGTCGAACCATCGTTCGTTCTCCCGGCGGACAGCCCGACGCCCTACGAGCGGTACGTTCTCTCCGAGGACTACGAGTTCCGCGAAAGTACGGTTCGATACGACGCGGTGGACGACAAGTTCTACATCCAACTCTCGATGCGGCGGATAGACGGTGACGCAGAGGTTTCGGAAGATACCGGGCACCCCGACCAAACGGTCCTCGGTATCGACCTCGGCGTCAACTCGTTGGCAGTCTCCTCGACCGGTACGTTCTGGCAGGGAGACGACTACGACCACTGGTGCCGTGAGTTTGAGAAGCGGCGTGGTGAGATGCAACACCACGGCACACAAGCCGCGCACAACGCCCTGCTTCGCCTCGGGAAACGCGAAGAAGCGTGGCGGAAACAGTACATCCACACGGTCGCTAACGAACTTGTCGCGGAAGCCGTCGAACACGACTGCGACGTTATTGTGTTCGAGGAGTTAACCGACATTCGAGAGCGGCTTCCGCAGGCGAAGTGGCACCACGTTTGGGCGTTCCGACGCCTCTACGAGTACGTCTCCTACAAAGCGCCCGAACAGGGCGTCTCCGTGGAGCAAGTCGCGCCGAACCACACGTCTCAACGCTGTTCTCGGACGGATTGTGGGTTCACACACGAGGACAACCGCCACGGAGAACACTTCTGTTGCCAGAAGTGTGGCTATGAGGTGAACGCGGATTACAACGGTGCGAAGAATATCGGGCTACGGTACGCCCGGAAGCGGACACACAGACTCCGTTCCTCGCCCAAGTCGGAGAGCGGAGACGCAGAAGTAGGCCTGCGTGTGAATGGTGGGACGTTGAATGGCGAGAGTCACCGGCCTATTGCTGGTGACTGATTGCCGGGAGTCCACATCAAAGCCCCACCCTCAAGGACCGAGGCGCGTATGCGCCGAGGGAGTAGGGTGGGGTAGTTTACTTGCTCATAATCCTCGGCGCCAGGGCCTCTCGCTAGTGTCTAAACATGGCTCGCGTGCTGTATTCAGCACGATTGCTGAAACCTATCACTAATTGAGGGTTTCAACAAGGCCCTCTGTCGGGAGATCTGTCTGTCCTACCACTTTCCGGAAGGTGTTTCCCGGTGGTCAGAACAATTGCGACGAGAAAGCCGTGCCCTCATTGTACGTTTCGAGAATCGGTGGCGGAGGTTCGGTTCGAAAATTTCGGCTCTATTGAAATCCTATTAGTTCGATACTCAGTACCTCACAAAGCGTCACCGGCTAGCTCGGTTTGAGCCTCCAATTTGTTGCTGACGA
>NZ_JBGUBC010000039.1:0-12891 GCF_041821145.1 Halopenitus sp. H-Gu1
AGTAGAAACATAAAGCTATCGATAGCGTGGGCCTGCGGGGCGGCAGTATCGCATTGATGAAAGAAGATGATAGCGCTGTATCCCCTCCCTACTCGCTCCCTTCGGTCGCTCGTTGAGGAAGGGGCCTTAGCGCCTGCGTTCAGGTAAATGTCGGACGATCGCTCCCGAATCGACCTGAGAGGGACCGTACAGTCCCGTTTGAATTGTAATCCACATCACCAGGCTATTTATCCATCATTTCGATTTGACTCTCACAAAATCACACGACAAACGCCGCGATCGGTTTGTGAGTCGATCGCACCGAACTGTTCATGACGTTCGGAGTCCACCGACAGGACGGGACCGATGACCGACGTACGATTCCTCACGAGCGAGGACGTGACGGGACTCGCAACGCCGGCCGAATACGTGGACGCGGTGCGTGACGCCTATCGCCAGCGGGGCGAGGGGGCGCCCGCACGGCCGAGAACGAAGTTGACAAGCGACGAGCCCGCCGGGATGATGACCGGCTATCTCGCCATCCTGCCCGACTCGGGCGTGATGGGTGGGTACATGTACTCCGCGGGATTCGGCGCCACGGACGCGTGGTTCGTGACGCCACTTTTCGATTCGGAGTCGGGCGCGCCGAAGGCGCTGCTCGATGGCGCCAGCATGAACCCCTTCAAGACCGGCGCCACCGGCGCGGTCGGCGTCGACGCGCTCGCACGTGAGGACGCCAGCGAGATCGGGATCATCGGTGCGGGATCGCAGGCACGTGGACAACTCCGGGCGATCGCGACCATCGGCGACTTCGAGACCGTTCGCGTTCACTCGCGGACCGCGGAAAGCCGGGAGGCGTTCGCCGAGGAACTGGCGGAGTTCGTCGAGCCGGAGATCGTCCCCGTCGAGACGAGCAGCGAGGCGGTCGCGCCCGCTGACGTCGTCGTCACGGCGACGACCGCCTCCGAGCCGGTCGTCGACGACGAGGACATCACCCCGGGAACACATATCACGGCGATGGGTCGATACGACCCCAACGCCCGCGAACTCGAAGCGGAGACGATCGCGCGTGCGACGTACGTCCCCGACCTCCACGACCGCGCGTTCCAGGACGCCGGATCGTTCCTCCAGGCGCTTGAGGAGGGATTGATCGACGAGGATCACGTCCATGCCGAACTGGGCGAGATCGTCGCGGGTGCGGCGCCCGGTCGGCAGTCGGACGAGGAGATCACGATCTTCGACAGCGGTGGAACCGGCATCGAGACCGTCGCGGCCGCGAAGTTGCTTTACGACCGCGCGGTCGAAGCCGATCTCGGTACGTTCATCGAACTCTCGCCCGCTAGTGAGGCGCTCACCGGTCGATAATCACTCGGTGTGGGTGACGTAGACCGCCTTCTCGTGGGTGTAGAAGTCGAGCGCCTGCCGACCCTGCTCTTTGAAGGTCTCGGTACTCGACTGTTTCCGACCGCCGAAGGGCATCTGCATCTCGACGCCCGTCGAGGTCTGATTCACTTTCACGATCCCGGTTTCGATGTCGCGGACGAACTGCTTTGCGTGGTCGAGGCGGTTCGTACAGATAGACGCCGAGAGGCCGTACTGGACGCTGTTTGCGACCTCGATGGCCTCATCGTAGTCGGCGACCTCGAGGACCGCCAGGACGGGCCCGAAGATCTCCTCTTGGGCGATACGCATGTCGGGTTCCACGTCCGTGAAGACGGTTGGTTCGACGTAGTAGCCGTCCTCGTATTCGTCGCCCTCAAGTCGGTTTCCGCCAGTTCGGAGCGTCGCACCGTCTTCCTTGCCGATCTCGATGTAGTCGAGATCGCCTTCGAGTCCACCGGCGGAGGATTTCGGTCCCATGTCGGAGCTCTCATCGAGCGGGTCACCGACGGTGAGCGACTCGACACGCTCGATGAGCCGGTCGATGTACTCGTCGTAGACGGATTCGAGGATGATGGCGCGGCTCGTGGCCGTACACGCCTGCCCGGAGAGGCCGGTGAATCCGCCGTTGATCGTCAACTCGACGGCGAGATCGATGTCCGCGCTGTCGTCGACGATGATCGGGTTCTTGCCGCCCATCTCACACTGAACGCGTTTCCCCTCGTCGGAAGCCGCGGTGTGGACGTGGTCGCCGACCTGATAGCTGCCGGTGAAGGTGACGATGTCGATGTCGTCGTTGGTGGTGATCTCGTCGCCTACGTCGCTGCCCGAGCCGGGAACGAAGTTGATGACGCCTTCCGGGAGACCGGCCTCCTCGAAGGCACTCACGAGCTCGGCCGCGATAGTGGGGGTCTGTGAAGCCGGCTTGAAGACGACCGTGTTGCCCGCGATGAGCGCCGGGGCCATCTTCCAGGTCGGGATCGCGATCGGGTAGTTCCAGGGGGTGATGACGCCCGCCGTTCCCCACGGCTCGCGCTGGGTGTAGGTGAGCGTATTCTCGCTTGCGCTCGGGGGCGCGTTTCCGCCGGCGTCGCGAGCGACTTCGGCGTAGTAGTTGAGCAGATCGATCGTTCGCTGGAGCTCGCCGCTTGCGGCCCCGATCGTCTTGCCCATCTCCTGAACCACGAGTTGGCTGAGTTCCTCCTTTCGGTCCTCGATGATGGAGGCAGTCTCGTGGAGGTAGGAACCTCGCTCGTGAGTGGTCAGCGACGCCCATTCGTCCTGGGCGTGGACTGCGGCGTCGACCGCATCCTGCGCGTCCGAGCGATCTCCCTTGGCGACTTCCGCGACGACCTCGTCGGAGTTGCTCGGATTCTTGGAGACGATCGACTCGTCCGTGTCGGTTATCCACTCGCCCGCAATGTACAGCCCAGTTGGCTTCGAGCGTTGTTCTGACATCGTATAACTCGTTGCCGAGGATGGAGTATAAGGGTTTGTGTCTCCTCTTCGCGCGTCACGATATCTATACCCAAAAAATAATTATCCAACTCACGATCACCCGCTGAATGCAATCGAATGCGCTCGTTATGGAGGAGTCGGGAAGCCTCACACAACGTGACATAGCGGTCCCGGAACTCGGCCCGCGCGACGTCCTCGTCGAGGTCGAATTAAGTGGCATCTGCGGATCGGACGTTCACATGAACGACGGCGGCATGGATCTGGATTTCCCGGTCGTACCGGGCCACGAGTTCTCCGGATTCATCGCGGACGTCGGTACGGAGATCGAAACCGACTCGAAGGGAGATCCGGTCGAGGTCGGCGATCCGATCACTGTCGTTCCCGGCGTCGTCTGTGGTGACTGTTGGTACTGTAACAACGTCCCGACCCGACCGACGACCTGTGAGGATCGCGATGTCTACGGCTTCCTCAACGTCGATTATGGACAGGGGATCCACGGCGGGTTCAGTGAGTACGTCCTCGTCGACGAGCGCACCAGCTTCTACCGGCTCCCCGACGGAATGGACGTCGAGTTGGGGGCACTCGCGGAGCCACTCTCGGTCGCCACGCGGGCCTTCGAGCGCGGGTTCCGCCCCGGCATCCCGGACGCACGCGAGGGGTTCGGGATCGGCAAGTCGGTTGCCATCCAGGGAGCCGGCCCGATCGGGCTGCTCGCCGCCAGCGCAGCGACGGCGGGCGGTGCCGGACAGGTCATCATAGTCGATGCGATCGACGACCGCCTCGGACTCGCCGAACGGTTCGGCGCGACCGACACGGTGAACTTCACCGACTACGAGGACGAGGACGATCTCATCGAGGGCGTGAAATCGCTGACGAGCGGCCACGTCGGGCCGGATCTCGTGATCGAAGCAGCCGGCGTCCCTGACGCCGTGACCCAGGGCATCGAAATGGCCCGCGACGGCGGGACGCTCGTCGAGGTCGGCCACTACGCGTACAACGGAGAGACCGATCTCAACCCGACGCGGCTCGTCCAAAAGGACCTCGACGTCTTCGGAAGCCTCGCGTATCCCCCTATCCAGTTCGAGACGGCCATCTCGCTTCTCGACCAGCTCGGCGGGGAAGTCCCGTTTACGGAGCTGTTCAACTGTAAAACGGACTTCGCGGACGCGGAGACGGCCTATGAAAAGCAGGCTAACGGCGAGGCCTATCGGGCAACCATCCATCCGGGCGGCGTCTGAAAGCGATGTCAAGAGGACGCACCGTCCCCGTCTTGGACGTCCAGAGGCCAAACGTCCTCGCGGATGCGGATACCCTCGTTACCCCGACAAATTTCGCTCCGAGGAGTGATAGTCCGAGGAGCGACATTCTTCGTTCTCCACGGCCCAAAGGTCGGGGAGTTCCGAGCGTGGAATACGAACGAAGCAACTGTTCGCCTCTCCTATCGGTGGCGTCGCGTTACCTTACGTGTGATTCTATCGGACGACGAAGGCTTGACACCACGTTTCTGCAGCCGTTGGATCGATCTGCACGAATAGTTAGGAATCTGATGGTATCTCGTTTATGTTTTCCAAAATATCTGTTCAACCGAATTTCGAGAGCCGGCGGTCTCGACACGATACTCACGTCCGCTTTTTTTCAGGCCACCCCCGAGATCGGCGACGTCGCCGATGAGAAACCCGCATGCGCTCGTGAGTAGACGTCGAGAACAGCAGTGTTGGAGAATCTCGATCGGTTCAGGATCGACGCCGGCGTACAGCGAGTACTGCCCGTCGTTGATCCGGATGACCTCTGATTGACTGCGACGCGATCCTGGCAGTTCCCAGGCTCCGGTGGACGCCCAAATATTGATAAATATGACTACATATAAAAGTGACATATCTACACGATGATGGCGAAACTTTCGTTACGATCTCGAAGGGTACCCACTCTCACGCATGTCCGATCATCTACCGCTCCACGAACGCCAGGCCGCTCCACGAACTCCCGGTTGATCCAGTCGATAGACTCGATGAGACGGTCGTCCCGAAGCAAGACACTCGAACACCGACCAACTCCTCAGTCGCGTACCATCATGATTGCTATTCACCCTCATTTTATTCCATACTTTTATAACGACTAATTGTGATGTACCGGCAGGTGTAGAAACGTGCAAGCACGAACCACCGATAGCCAGACGACACAACTCAGCAAAACGGACTGCAGTCGAAATCCGCTCCGGAGGTGGCATCATGGTTAACGGCGTGGCGTTCGGAATGGCCGGGCTCATCCTCCCGCTGTTCGTGTGGTTCATCGCCATATACGAGGATTACGAGTTGAACGAGTCGGAGCTCAAAGGAATCGCGGCCGTCGAGTTCACCGGGTTCATCACCCTCTTCGTCATGGGACTTTGGCATACGATCGACTCGACGTTCGGCGAAGTCGTCAGTCTCATCTTTACCGCGATTCCGCTTCTGTATGGCCTGCTCTGGCTGATCGCCGCCATCACACACTGGTACGGCGCGGACATGAAGCCACTCGGTGTCGTGGCGCTCGTCCAGATTCCGGTCCAACTCCTCCTGATCGTGGCGCTCTTCGCGGTCAGCGCTCCCGTCACCTGGGGACTGATCATCGATCTCCTCATCTACGCACCGTTCACTCTGGGCGGATTCTACCTCTTCACCCACGGCTATATGATGCCCACTGCGAAGCGATACACCGGCTGGATCGCGCTTCTTGCAACCGTGGCGACCGTCCATGTGATGTTCGTCGGATCGGGAATCATCGGACCGCTCCTCCCCGGGATTTAATCCCCGCTGGAGCGTCTCGACTATCGTCCATGACCCACCACATCGACATCAACTGCGACATGGGTGAGAGCTTCGGGAAATATGCCAAAGGGCGGGACGCAGAGGTGATGCCCTACATCACGACGGCGAACATAGCCGGCGGGTATCACGCGGGTGATCCACACGTCATGCGGCGAACGGTCGCGCTCGCCGACGACCACGACGTCGACATCGGCGTTCACCCCGGTCTCCCCGACAAACTGGGCTTTGGCCGCCGAACGATGGATGCCTCACCGGAGGAGGTTCGAGACTACGTCATCTACCAGTTAGGCGCGCTCCGGGCGTTCGCCGACCAACTCGGTGTCCCCTTCCAGCACGTCAAACCCCACGGCGCGATGTACACGATGCTCTCGGAGAGCGAGGAGCACGCTCGCGCCGTGATCGAGGGCGTCCTCGACGTCGACGAGGATCTCATCTATCTCGCGACGGATATGAACATCTACGAAGTCGCTCAGGAGTATCCCATCCGAGTTGCCTTCGAGGGCTACGTCGACCTTGATTATCGGCCGGATCGGAGCGTCGTGATCCCGAAAGAAAAGACGGCCCGTGATCCTGAACTCGTCGCTGATCGGTTCATCAGCATCGCGACCGATGGCGTCGTCGAGACGCCGTCCGGCGAGCGCCTCGATATTCCGGCCGAGAGCATCTGCATCCACGGCGACACCCCGAACGTCGTGGAGATCCTATCGGAGATCCACGACCGACTCGGCGATGCCGACATCGAATTAACGAGCGTGGCCGACATCGTCTGATCAGGACCCTGCATCCGATCCGAACCAGACGACAACGCTGTCTGCCCGTCGCACCCACCGAGTCCGCCCTTTATGAGCGGACGGTTCCTAACGCCCGCACATGACACACGATAACGAAGAGATGGGTTCACACGACGGCAAAGAGATGGAGTCCCACGACGGCAAAGAGATGGAGTCCCACGACGAAGGGATGGTGTGGCGGGAAGCGGCGGTGGACCGTGTCCTCGAGTTACGGGAAGCGATCGTGGCCGACCAGCCGACAGAGACGGTGCCGCTTGCGGAGACGGCAGGACGAACTCTTGCCGAGGAGGTAGTCGCCGAGCGGGACCTGCCGCCGATGTCGCGGTCGACGATGGACGGCTACGCCTTCGACGCCACCGACGACTATCCACTGGCTCTCCGCGAGGAGGAGATCTTCCCCGAGGACGATCCGCCCTCTCTCGAGTCGGGCGAGGCCGTCCGTATCTTCACCGGCGCGCCGCTGCCGCCGGAAGCCAATGCCGTGCTTAAACAGGAGCACGCAACCGTCGAGAACGGGCAGCTCCGTGGGAATCCCATTTCGCCCGGCACCTACACCTACGAGCGTGGAAGCAACGTCGCTGCGGGCGAGCAACTCTTCTCGACGGGCGAGCGGATCTCACCCAAGGACGCGCTCCTACTCGGTGATCTCGGAGCCGACGAGATCGAGGTTCACGAGCGGTTCGACGTCGCCCTCCTGGCAACCGGAACCGAGATCCACGAGGGACGACAGCGTGATCTCGACTCGCCGATGTTGTCCGGTCTCCTCCAGTCGTGGGGTCACGAGCCGACCTACGAAGGGACGGTTCCGGACGAGTTCCCTGGAGTCCGCGATCGCATCGCCGACCTCGCGGACGGCCATGACGTGGTCGTCACCACCGGCGGCACAAGCGTCGGGGACAAAGATCACGTCGTTCGGGCGCTCGGGGAACTCGGCGAGGTGCTCTTCCACCGCGTTCGGATCCGACCGGGCAAGCCCATCGCTGTCGCCCGCCTGCCCGACCACGGCGCCGTCGTCGTCGCCATCCCCGGCAAGCCGGTCGGCGCACACGCCGTCACGACGCTTGTCGCCCGGCCACTGTTCATCGGTGAGACGGAGCTCCCGACGGTGTCAGCGACGCTGACGACCGACGTGGGAATCGGGGTCTCTGGTTTCGCGTACGTCGTCCCCGTGCTCCTCGAGGAGGGTACAGCCACGCCGCTCGGGCACGTCGACTCGCCGCTTTCCGTCTACGAAACGACGTTCGATCCGAGCGTCCTGTCGTCGAGTACCCGCGCCTCGCGGGCCGACGGTTTTCTCGTCGTCAAGAGCGACCGGGCCGCGGGTGAGACCGTCGATGTCGTCCCGTATCCGGTGGTCGAATGACGCCATCCCTCCGGGTCATCGACCCGCCCGAATCGGTCGCGGATCCGGTTCGCGAGGGTGCAGTGGCGGGCGTCCTGCTCGCGGCGGGGACGAGTTCCCGGTTCGGCAAGCGCAACAAACTGCTGGCAACCCTGAACGGAGAGCCACTGGTCCGACATGCCGCTCGTACCCTCAGCGAGGCGACCGTCGATCCACGGGTCGCCATCATTGGAGCGAACGGCGAACGGGTCGCGGCCGCGCTCGACGGGCTCGGCTTTGCGGTGGTCGAGAATCCGCACTACGACCAGGGACAGGCCACGAGCGTCCAAGCAGGAGTGCGAGCCGTAAGAGAGATCGACGCCGACGTGGCCGGAGCGGTGTTCGCGCTCGGGGACATGCCGCTGGTCGCTCCCGCGAGCGTCGACGCGCTCGTGAGCGCCTACCGCGCGGGCGAGGCCTCGGCGCTTGCGGCCGCATACGACGGCGAGCGCGGGAATCCGGTGCTGTTCGACGAGCAGCACTTCGACGCGCTGGCCGACACCGACGGCGACGTGGGTGGTCGACAGTTACTGCTGGCGGAGGACGATTCGGTGCTGGTCGAAACGGGGGACCCGGGCGTCAGACGTGATGTCGACACGCAGGCGGATCTCGACGGCGTTCGGGAGCGAACGGATCGGTTATGGTAAGCCTCCCAGTCGTGCGCTCCTGCTGGAGTTGGCATCCATCCCGAGCGCTATATACATCTCTTCACCATATGTGGATGTATGCACCCGGACGATGTTCGTCAGGATTGGGCCGAGCGCTCCGGGAGATATTCACCGGCATATTACGCCCGGATCGGACCGAATGAGGTGAGTGAGATACTCGCTAATGTGCTAACCCATTACGTAGACGAGACTGCTGAGATTCTCGAGGTGGGTTGTGGTTCCGGACGCCACTTGGCACACCTCAGCGAGCACGGATTCGAGAATGTAACTGGGATCGACATCAACGACGAATCATTCACCGTGATGGCCGAGTACTACCCGCAACTCGCCGAGACCGGGACGTTCCACACCGGTGCCGTCGAAGATCTCATCCCGGAGTTTGCCGACGGCGCGTTCGATGTCGTTTACTCGGTCGAGACTCTCCAACACATCCACCCGGAAGACGAGTGGCTGTTTGAGGAGTTCGGCCGTATCACCGCCGATCTCCTCGTGACTGCCGAGAACGAGGGGAATGGTCCGCAGCGGGGCCGAGAGAACACTGCCGTCAGTTACGTCGACGACGACTTCCCGCTGTACCATCGCAACTGGAAACAGGTATTTACCGCCAGGGGACTCGTCCAACTGCTCCGCGAACCCACAGCACGGGACACGATACGAGTGTTCCGAGTTCGGTGATTGCCCAACGAACCCATCCCACGGGTCATGTTGAACGTTGCAACCCGTGAGTGGCACCTATTCAGGCCACTCGAACCGATGTTGGTTCCATCCGGAATTCTTCGGAGGTGGTACCGTCCCAGCATTTTAGACCTGAGATGGAGTATTGCGGATTGATTCCATGCTTGAGAACAAGGTCGCAATAGTCACCGGTGGCTCGACGGGAATCGGCAAAGCAACCGCCGCCAAGTATCGAGAATATGGTGCCGAGGTCGTTATTGCAAACCGCTCGGCTGATGCAGGTCAAAAGGCAGCTGAGGAACTCGACTGTGACTTCACGCAGTGTGACGTCGCAGAATACGAACAGGTCAAAGCGCTCGTCGAAGCCACTGTTGAGAAGTACGGACAACTAGACGTGATGGTGAACAACGCGGGGATCGGTCGGGTCGGGACGGTCGAGGAGATGTCACTGGATGATTGGCATGACGTAATGCGAATCAATTTGAACGGCGTCATGCACGGGACGCGAGCAGCAGTACCCCACCTGAAGGAATCCGAAGGAAGCATCATCAACATCGCGTCGATCTACGGCCTCGTCGCTGGCCCGGGAGTGACTGCCTACGCGACGGCTAAAGGCGGTATCGTCAACTTCACACGGTCGGTCGCAGTCGATTACGCCAAACGGAACGTTCGGGTCAATAGCATCTGTCCGGGCTTTGTCGAAACGCCAATGACCGAGCCCAACTTCGAGGACGAGGAGTTCTACGAGTACGTCCACGGGCAGACCCCCATGGGGCGAGTCGCCCAACCAGAAGAGATCGCCGGCCTCGCAATGTTCCTTGCCTCCGAGGAGGCTTCCTACATTACGGGAGCGAACATCCCTGTTGACGGCGGGTGGACTGCACAGTGATGATTGGTGGACAAGCGTCGAAATTCGTCCACAGTAGTCTTCCGTATGCCTAGGGGAAGGTTTTATCGAATACGCTCTGCCCAATAATTATTGTTCGTCGAGAAGATGAGATGGTATGACCGCGGATCCATCCACTCGTCCATCATTCGAGATCACTCATGAGACGACTCCGTCTGAGAGGCTCATTGCCGGCTTCTCATCGTTTGGACTAGCCGGGCTGACTGGGGTTAATTTCTTAGTGAATCAACTTGAATTGAAAGAAACCGGCTATATCTCGACAGAGGCGCTTCCCTCGATTACGCCTTTCGAGAACGGCACACCACGTCATCACACTCGATTGTTTTCTCGTCCCGATTTGGATCTGACCCTTCTGGTCAATGAGCTTTTCGTGCCGCTGTGGGCGGCTGATCCGTTTGCAAAGTCGATCCTCGAATGGACCGACACGAATACCGTACAGGAAGTGACAATCCTTGCCGGCATTCCTCTTCCCCATGGTCCAACGGAACACCAGGTGTTCTACGTCGCTACCGAAGACTACCAGCGTGAACAGCTATCGTCTACCGAAATTCCAGCGATGGGCACAGGATTCCTCAATGGTGTGAATGCAAGCTTCCTCGGTCGAGGAATGGATACTGACCTTCGTGTCGGTGTCTTCGTTACACCGGTCCACGCCCGTATCCCGGATGTCGAAGCGGCACTGCGACTTCTCGTTGCTGTCGAACAGCTGTACGATCTTGATATCGATACGACGGAACTGGAGCAGTTCGCAAGCGAAATTGAACAATACTACCGGGATCTCGAAGAGCGATCACAAGCAGTTGAACAGCCCGATATTTACGAAGACCGAATGTATATGTGAGGTTCTTTCACGTAGCGTGATTCATTCTCGCCGGTCCCGTCGGTCCTCTCCCGTAATTGCAGGAGCTATGGCGGACACCGAGGACTGTCGTTTCTTTACCTGGGAACATCGTTGAGCGATGGGCTCGTCACCGTTGGTGACGTCGAGTACGAACCATATCCAGACGTTCCCGATATCGTGACGGGAGCAATCGCCGGTTCGTCCGGGGGAGGAGTGGTTTATTTGACCACTCCTCGCCGGAGGCGAAACAAGAGGGAGCCGAAGACGCCGATACCGACGAGAGTCATAACGGACAGTAGCGCTCGATCCCGCGTGTTCCCCGGGAGAACGTGCCAACCAGGGAAATCAAACCCGAGGAACAGCTGCGACGCGATGATAGCGACGAGAATCGGCGGAAGGAGATACTTCGTGGAAACGACAGCCAATCTCTCACTGAGCGGTAATCGAGCCTCCGGTTGCCCCACAAAATACCCGAATGTGATCGAGATCATGAGTGCAGTGACTGGGAGTCCGAACGTCCCAACAGAGTCGTCCAAGAGATCAAGGAACGGCATCCCAAACATCCGGAATTGAAACGGCGTGTAACTCAATAGCGATGGCATCCCAAGAACAAAGACGAAGAGAGAAACGAGAACAGTTGCTCGTCTCCGTGAGAATCCCGTCGAACCGCGAACTGTCGAGACCCCGACCTCCATCATGGAGACCGCAGAGGTGATGGCGGCCGCAAACAGGAGCCCAAAGAATGCTCCGGCAACGATCCGTCCACCAGGAAGAAGCGAGAACGCTGCGGGGAGAGTCGAAAACGCCAGTTCGGTCCCGAGAGACGGTTCGAGATCGAACGTAAAGACGATCGGGAAGACGACGATGCCGGCCAAGATCGCAACGATCACGTCCGCCACCGCAATGATGAACGCCGCTTCGGGAACGTCCATCTCTTCGCCCACATAGCTACCGTACGTGAGGAGAATCCCCATCCCAGCGGATAGAGAAAAGAATGCCTGACCGAACGCAGCACTCCAGATGAGTGGATCCGTGAGAACGGTAAGATCCGGCATCAAGAAGAACGCGACCCCCTCCGAAAACCCCGATAGTGTCACCGAAAACGCTGCCATACCGAGGAGGATCACAAACACCAGTGGCATGAGAACCGTCGTCAACCGTTCGATCCCCTCACGAACGCCGAGTGAGAGAACACCACCAACAATGATAAGTGAGACAGTGAAGGTAACGAGCGGTGCGTACGTCCCTGTAAAGCTAGTTAGCGAAATGTCGCTACCAATTAGCGCGGATACCAGAAACGCGAGAATCCAGCCCGTAATGACGAGATAGTAACTGAGTATCAGGACGACGAGAACCACGATGAACCATCCCAAGGCTCGGAAGCTCGGTCGGACGTCTCGGAACGTAGCGACGATGTCGGCACGCATCCGTCGTCCGCTGTTGATCTCGAGGATCATGAGCGGAACGGCGAAGACAAACACTGCGACGAGGAACGGCACGAGATATGCCCCACCGCCGTTTCGACCGACGACTGATGGGAAGCGCCAAATGTTTCCGATGCCGACAGCTGCACCGGTAGCAGCGAAGATAAAGCCGGTACGTGACGACCAGAGTTCCATTATGCAACCATTTTCATACCCCAGTATAGTAGTTCAGTACCATCTCACTTGATATCAGGAACCCTCTGATTATGTCACAGTAGTAACTTGAGACGGAGCGTGGTGAACGACGAATGACCGCCTCGATGAGATTCTTCGAGGGAAGTAACGAATCGGCATCCCGACCACGACTTCCCGCGAATACTTTTCCGCGCATCGAATGACTACTTGACTGGCGAGTATTGCGTACAATGTAGCAGGAAGATCGAGAAAGAACAGTGATGGGCTGGCCAAGATTTGAACTTGGGGCCTGTTCCGTGTGAAGGAACCGTCATAACCGGACTAGACCACCAGCCCCTCAACCGATCGTTGCTCGCACCGATAGTTAAATGAATTGGATCAGGCT
>NZ_JBGUBC010000040.1:0-10845 GCF_041821145.1 Halopenitus sp. H-Gu1
TCTTTTCAACACCTTCCTTGTCACCGGCGTCTCGAGTCTCGCAGGCGACCTCGTCGTCCCGACGAGCATTCGGTCGTATGGGCTTCCTGTGATGGTTCTAATCACGGTCCTGTACTTCTTCATCACCCAGGACCGGGAGATCACGCGGTCGGAGGGAATGACGCTGCTTCTCCTGTATGTGCTCTTTCTCGTGAATCTCGGTGCCTTTCTTTGAGACGGCGTTCTCGATCCGGTTGGCTACGATCGTGTACTGATCGGTCTCGGATTCCGTTTGTATGTCATAACGAGTGGAAATTTGCATAGATTGAAAGGCAAGCCAATCACCAACACACAGTATGTATATTGCTGATGAAACCTGGCCCGACCTCGGCGATTATTTTGCGGATGAATCAGTAGCGCTGGTTCCGCTTGGTTCAACCGAACAGCATGGTCCACATCTCCCATTAGCGACGGATCATCTGATTGCGGAAGCTTACGCACGGGAGGCCGCGAGACGAACGGGCTACCTCTGTACTCCGACTATCAATATCGGTGTAAGCCCTCATCATAAGCAGTTTCACGGGACCATGTGGGTTGATGCTCCCGTCTTTCGAGAGTACGTCGAGTCCTTCACTCGGAACCTAACCTATCACGGCATAGACCGCGTTATCTACGTGAATGCTCACGGCGGTAACGTTGAGCATCTTCGGGAGGTTGGTCGACGTCTGAGAGATGAGAAAGAACTCTATGCGATCGAATGGATGTGGAACGAGAGCATCCCAGACATGGTCGACGAATTATTCACGCAGAACGGCCCTCACGGAGGACCCAAAGAGACCGCGATGATTCAATATCTCGCTCCAGAGTTGGTCAAAAATGACCGCCTTGAAGACGCACGGGAGGGCGGTATCCCGGACGTTGAAGCCGCTGAAACGGTGAAATATGGTTCACGGACGTTCTATGACGCGGCCGATAATACGAGCAATGGCGTTCTCGGAGACCAAACCGATGCAACCGCCAAGAAGGGTGAACAGATGTTTGAGGCAGCCACAGAACAACTCGTCAAACTCTGTCAGTGGCTTGATTCTCAAGAGTTCCACGCCTTGATGCCGACTCCCCACGTGTAGGACTGATCTCACTCCCTTCGGAGAGGCTCCCGTGATGCTTCATGCTAACCGCTCCCAATTCGTCTCGAATCACCCGTTTTCGTCGCCGAAGAGCGCGGCGGGCTCGACCGTCTCGCCGCCGGATGCCCCGCCGACGAGTACGGGCTGGGTCTCCAGGTAGTCGACGACTTTCACAACGGGTGCACCCGGAGCGACGAAGATGGCCCGTCCACCCTCGGTCACGCCATCCGGTTTCAACACAGGGAACCGGTAGTATGCTTCCGGGGTCGCCACGTAGCCTGCGGCGTAGTCGGGATCGTCCGACCAACAGAGTTCGGCCCGCGTCCCCGGCGCGTGGGCGATAGTCGTCGCAAGCACCACTGCTTCCCGAACCGTCTCCGGAGACGCGACTTCCTGCTTCGTGATCACGACGTCGAGCGCATCCCGACCCGCGTCGCTCGTTCCGATGTTGGTCGCCCGAACTCCCCGTGCCGGGATCGGGTCAAGACGCGACCCATCGGCGGCGTCGACTAGCCCAGCCCCTCGTTCGGCTGTGTCGCTCCGAAGTACGTCGAATCCACGGGTCACCGCACCGTCCGTGATGTCGGCACGGGCGAGGAGTTCCCGCGCCACCTCCCGGCTTTCGTCGGCGTCGTCGACATCGAGAGTCACCACGGGGAGTGCCTCAACGCAGCGGGGCGGGCGAGACAACCGCTCGACGGTAACTGTTACGTCGTCCGGGTTGCCACGTGGGTGTTCGAGCGCCCGCTGAACCATCGACTCCGCGGCGGACGCGACCTTATCGGAGACCGCGTCCGTCCCGGTCGTTTCGTCGGCCTCGTCATGGGCGATGATCGTCTCTGCGCCCGAGACGTGCTCGTCGCCAGCGCTCGCTCGCATCCGCACGCTGAAGGCGTCCGAAGTGGTTTCATTTCTCCCTTCGTCTGCGGTGGTTCCGGTTCTCGCGTCCGCGTCGGCGATGCCGTCGTCCACGTTTCCACTCATGGTGATTCCTCCCGAGGTGACCGCCCTGGTTCGCGTGTCGGGAGCACCTTGGTCGAGAGGTGTTCCCGGACTCCCTCGACCGCGTCGACCGGGTTGTCGAGGTCCAACGACGGCAGCGTCTCGATCCGACAACCAGTCATCTCGGCGAGGACGTCCGGGTTAGTGCGCTTGGCGAGCGTTTCGTTCGCGTCGCCGTTCAGCACCACGCCCGTCACTTCGATGTCGCGCCGACGTAGGGCCTCCACCGTGAGCGCGCTGTGGTTGAGCGTTCCCAGGCCGGCGCGCGCCACCACGACGGTGGGGAGATCGAGGTCAGCCACGAGGTCGACGATCTCGTGGTCATCCGCCAGCGGGACGCGCAGGCCACCGATCCCCTCGACGATGCCGACGTCGGCAGTTCGGACGGCTTGGGCGCAATCCCGGCGGATGGCTCCGTATTCCAGCGTCTCGCCCGCCTGCTCGGCGGCGACCGCGGGTGCCAGCGCGGGCTCGAGCCGGCGCAGACAGGTCGACGCCGCCTCGCTGCCGCAGGCGTCAGCTATGAACCCCGCGTCGTGGTCGAGTGGGTAGCCCGTCTGGGCTGGCTTGACACCGCAGGCGTCCACACCCGCTTCGCGCAGCGTCCCCACCAGCCCTGCGGTCACCACGGTCTTTCCCACCCCGGTCCCCGTCCCGACCACCGCGAAATCGCGGACGGAGTCGCCGACGGACGCGACGGGGGTCCCTGTCTGGTCACCGGCCGAATCAGCTCCAAACGTCATCGCAGGCCCACCTCCTTGCCGGCCGCTTCGAACGCCGTCAAACACCGTTTGAGCTCGGCTTCGGTGTGGGTCGCCATCGGCGCGACTCGGATTCGGCTCTCCCCCTCGGGCACGGTCGGCGGGCGGATAGCGGGCGCGACGACTCCCCGCTCCTCGAGTTCAGTTGCCAGCGCGAGGACATCGTCCCGGTCGCCGACCAGCACGGGCAACACCTGCGTCTCACCGAGCACCTCGTACCCGACCGATTCGAGACCGTCGCGAAGGTGTTCGACGTTCGACCAGAGCGCCTCGCGGACCGTGCCCTCGCGGGCGATCCGGAACGCTTCGCGAGCCGCGCCAACTGCGGGCGGGGCCAGCCCCGTTGAGTAGACGAACGAACGCGCCTCGTTAACGAGGAGTTCCACGAGTGCCTGGTCGCCGGCGACGTACCCCCCTTGGCTCGCCAGCGCCTTCGAGAGCGTGCCGAGTTGGACGTTCACCCGGTCAGACAACCCCTCCCGCTGGACGATGCCGCCGCCATCTTCATAGAGACCGGTCGCATGGGCCTCATCGACCATGACCCAGGCGCCGTGGCGCTCGGCCGCGTCGCAGATAGCACCCAGGGGTGCGATGTCGCCGTCCATGCTGAAGACGGAGTCGGTCACTACTAACCAGGCCTCGTTTTCGACCCCCTCCCGGCGAGCCCTCTCGGCCATCGCTTTAGCGAGCGCATCGGCGTCGGCGTGGTCATAAACCACCGTCTCAGCATCCGAGAGCCGGCAGCCGTCGACGATGCTGGCGTGATTCAACTCATCGGAGAAAACCACGTCCGGATCAAGCGCGGTGATGGTCCCGACATTTGCGGCATACCCCGAGGAGAAAACCAGTGCCCGATCAGTGCCCTTGGCGTCCGCAAGGTCGCGCTCAAGCGCGCGATGGTGTCGGGTGTCGCCGGTGACAAGCCGACTCGCGCCTGCGCCGGTTCCGATCTCACGGGCTGCCTCCGCGGCCGCGCGCTGGACCCGCCCGTCGGCAGCAAGCCCGAGATAGTTGTTCGCCGCGAACACCAGTCGCTGCTCGTCCAGAAAGTCGGGTCGTTTCCCCCGCGGGTCGGCCGCGAATCGAGTGCGTGCGGCTACGTCCTCGGCGGGCGAGAGGTCGCGACGGAGTCCCCGGTCCTCGCGAACGGTCAGGCGGGACGTGGGATCGAACCCGTGGTCCCGTTCCGGCTCCGAGTTCGTCTCGGCGTCGGATTCGGCGTTGGGCATGGGATCGCTCAGAATCCGGGCATGAGTTCGGCCGGACCGAACACGCCGTAGTCCTCGGCACGGTTCCGTCGGATGCCGGCCTTCAGGTACCCCAGCGCAGGGCCGTTCACGTTGGCGGCCATGCTGGTATCGTCATCGAGTTGGAACGTGTTCGTCCCGCGCTGGCCGTCGAACGTGCGGCCGGTCACGCGGACGGTCGTCGTGGTGGGCTTGTCGTCCTGGCGCACGTCGAGGATACCGCCCACGTGGACGTCGGCGGCGCCGCAGATGCCCGCCCGCTCCAATAGCACGTCGTCAGCGTGCTCCATGTCGTTGAACTCGAGTACGCCGTCGTGTTCGTCGATGATATCCTCGATTTCCGTCTCGGTCAGGTCGCGAGCGATCTCGATATCGTAGCCATCGAGGTGGGCGATGTCCTCGCGGACGGTGCCGCGATTGTCCTCGTAGCCCGACTGCAGGCCCACGCCCCACCAGATCTCAACCGCCTCAACCTCCACGAACGACTGCGCCGCAAGTGCCGCCGCGCCCGTGAGGAACCCGGGTGTCGCGCCGGCGCCGCAAACGAAGGTGATACCCGACTCGACGAGTGTCTCCTCGCGGTCCTCGAGCATTCCAATCACACGCGAGCGCTTGAGCACATCCACGAGCACACCCTCGAAGTCGGCCTCGGCGAATCGCTCGGCCACCCGCGGGATGAAGTCGTGTTCGAGGTTGGGCAGTGCCATGATAACCGCGTCGACGTGCTCACCGAGTGTGATGACGTCCTCGATGGGCGTCTCCGTCGATTCTCCCTGGGTCGAAGCGACCACGCCGGCGTCCTCGCCGTGCTGTTTGACGGCCGTACCTCCGTCGGGTTCGATCATGCCATCGGCGTCGCTTGTGCCGTCAGCGTCGGCCTCGTGGGTGTCGCCGGTACCATCCCCCGCGATGTTTCCCTCGGTGGCCTTGAGGAGTTCCTCGACGTCGAGACCGTCGGCATCAAAGGCCATGCCGTGGCGGTCACAAGCCGCGACGGGCGTGAGTCCCTCCGTGTGCGTGCTGACTTCGAGCGTCCGTCTGCCGATGCCGCCGGTTCCAAGTACTGCGAAAGTAATGTCGTCCATGGGTTCGTCGATGAGTCGGTAAGTCGGTCGATGAGTCGGTGAGCTGTCGATGTGAATCGGACGGTAGTCGATATGAGCCGAGCGTTGGTCGATTCGGATCCGTCACTGTGAATCAGTCGTCCGCGGTGTCGCTCGTGCCCGTTCCCGGAACGTTCGCGTTGCTCGTTGCAGACCCTGCGGCGGTGTCGACGTCGAGACAGTCGTCCGAGGAGCCGTTACCGCGCGAGCGGGCCTTGACCGCCTCGGTTTCAAACTCGTTGGTCTTGGTGTTGGGCTGCAGGCCTGCGCGTTCGATCATCTCGATGTCGTCGGCTGGCGACTGGCCCTCGGTTGTGAGGTAGTCCCCCGTGAGCACGCCGTCGGCGCCAGCCTCGAACGGGAGGTGTTGCTCGTCCGCGTCGAGGTTGACCTCCCGGCCGCCGGTGAGACGCACCCGGGCGTGGGGGAACAGCAGCCGGTAGACCGCGATCGTCTTGACGAGTTCGGTGGTCGTGATGTCCGCCGAGTCTTGGTCGCCCAGGGGCGTCCCCTCCACGGGGTTGAGGACGTTAACCGGGACCGACGAGACCCCGACGTCGCGAAGCGCGAGCGCGGCGTCCACGCGGTCGGTGGGCGCCTCACCCATTCCGAGGATGACGCCCGCACACAGGTCCATCCCTGCGGCCTTCGCGCGCTCAAGGGTCTGCACCCGGTCCTCGAAGTCGTGTGAGGAGACGATTTCCGGGAAGTATCGTGGCGAGGTTTCGATGTTGTGATTGTAGTGATTGACGCCCTCCTCAGCGATGATTCGGGCCTCCTCCTCGGTGAGGAGACCGAGGCTAGCATCAACCTCGACATCAGTCTCGTCACGCACCAGCCGGATGGCTCGCAGGACGTCGGCCCATTCCTCGGGACGCTTCTCCTTGCTCACGCCCTTTTCAGCCACCACGATGCCGAATCGCTGGGCGCCGTCGCGCTCGGCGCGGGTGGCGGCCGCGAGGATCTCCGTCGGCTCAAGGAACCCGTAGGTGTCGATACCGGTGTCGAAGTGTGCCGACTGGGCGCAGAAGCCGCAATCTTCGGCACAGTTGCCGGCCTTAGCGTTGACGATGCTGCAGGCGTCGACCGTGCCGTCACCGAAATGTGCCCGCACCGCGTCCGCAGCCGGCGCGAGGTCCGCAACCGGCTGGGCCAGCAACGCCAGCGCCTCCCGTCTCGTGAGGTTCTCGCCGTCTATCACGCGTGCGACTGCCTCGTCGATCGTTCGAATACCGGTCTCGTAAACCACGAGTGGCACGGGGGTTTACCACATCAAAATAGTTTGTGATCGAAATCGGTTGTGGCGGGGATGGCTGGACGAGCACACGTCGTCTCCGACGTTACCCCTGTCGGGGTGCGACGTAATCGCATTCGCCCACGCATTCTTCTTTGAGTGGGCTTTCCCCGAGCACCTGTTCGGGCTTTGCTCCGCTTCGGAAGACGGTGATACCTTTGAGATCGAGATCACGGGCGGACAGAAAGATCTCCTTGACATCGTCGACGTCCGCCGATTGGGGCAAATTCACCGTCTTGCTGACCGCATTATCCACGTGTTCTTGAAACGCCGCTTGCATCTCGAGGTGTTGTTCGGCGGGGATGTCGTGGGCCGTCTGGAATAGTCCCTTCACGTCGTCCGGAATTTCCTCGATATCCTGAATCGTGGTTCGACCGTGGAGTTCCTCGATGAATTCCTCGGAGTAGAAGCCTCGTTCCTTCGCCATGTGGATGAAGCGGTCGTTGACGATCTCCAGTCCGCCCATCACCTGCTTCGTGTAGACGACGTTGTATATCGGCTCAATACTAGCCGAACAGCCAGCAATAAGCGAAATCGACCCGGTGGGAGCGATCGTCGTCGTCGTGGCGTTCCGCATCGGCTCCTCGTGGATGGAGTTCTCCCATGCTGGAAACGGATCTCGCTCCTCCGCCAATCGCTTGGAGGCGTTCCTCGATTCGTCGTGAACGAACTCCATTAGCTCGCCGGCGAATTCGAGGGCCGTCTCGGAGTAATACGGAATCTGAAGATCGACGAGCATGTCGTGAAAGCCCATCACGCCCAGACCCAATCGTCGGGTTTTGGATACCATCTCGTCGATTTCGGGGACCGGGAACTGTGACCTCTCGATCGCATTGTCGAGCAATCGCACGGCGAGATGCGTCGTCTCGCGGAGCTTCTTCCAGTCGACCGTCTCGCCGTCGGTGTGCTGCCCGAGGTTGATCGAACCAAGGATACACGCCTCATAGGGGAGTTCCGGCACTTCACCACAGGGATTTGTCGCTTCGATCCGGCCGAGTTCCGGTGTTGGATTCTGTTCGTTGATCGTATCCAAAAACAGGACACCTGGATCACCCGTCTCCCAGGCCATATCCGCAATTCGCTCGAGGACGGCGTCGGGATCCGCTTGCTCAACGGTCTCTTCGGTTCGCGGATTTACGATGTCGTAGGAGTCCCCGGCGGCGTAGGCCTCCCAGAACGCCTCGTCCGTCGCCACGGAGAGGTTGAAATTCCGTAACACGTCTTCGTCCGCCTTGACGGAGATGAACTCCTCCAAATCGGGATGCGAGACGTGGAGTACCCCCATATTTGCGCCCCGGCGGCGGCCGCCCTGCTTGATCTGCTCGGTCGCCGTATCGAAGACTTTCATAAAACTGACTGGTCCCGACGCCACGCCACCCGTCTTCATCACGACATCACCCTCCGGGCGAAGGTTCGAGAACGAAAAGCCGGTGCCACCGCCGCTCTGGTGAATGAGCGCCGTCTGCTTGACTGCCGTGAAGATCGATTCTATCGAATCATCGATGGGGAGAACGAAGCAGGCAGCGAGCTGCTGGAGTTCGGTTCCAGCGTTCATGAGTACTGGCGAAGAGGGGAGAAAATCGAGATCACTGATCGTCTGATAAAATCGCTCTTCGATCGTCTCGACATCACCGCCGAACTGTGCCTCGGCCGTCGCCAGATCTGCGGCGACGCGATGAAACATCTCGTCCGGCGTCTCGATGACTGTCCCCGTCTCGTCTTGTTGCAGATACCGTCGATGCAGGACGGTCTTAGCGACGTCGTCGAGGGAGCCCATACGTCTACGCGTGCGGTACGTTCATATTAAGCCATGATCCCAATCCCCACGCGCTGAAAATCCCACGGAGTCGTCACAAACGATCCGTTCTCAATGGAATCGCCCCGTGAATGAGGAATCGGGGACCCACTTATTTCCCTTGGGACCAAACGTCGCGCTGATGGCACTCGACGTGGAGACTCCGTCCCCACCGGACCTGACGAATCGCGGGAGTCCCGACGATGTGGAACTCTCGAACGTGACCGGAACCCTAAGTGATCTCCGCCGTCAGGAACTCGAGGAAATCCTGCGGGATGGCGCATGGAACGAGGCCTTCCAAGAGTGGGCCGCGTACACGGATCTGACCGACGCAGAGTACCGGACTATCAGCGAGTACGGACTGATCGAGGAGTTTGATTTCTACTGGGATCCGACCGAGGAACGACTCCGCTTCGAACTCCCGGAGTTATCGGCGGTTCTATCCGAGCGGGCGGACCTTGAAACGGCGGCCCGGGCCGAACTAACAGATCTCGGGGATATCGTGCTCGAGATGATCGAAGACGCGTACCTCGACTGGAACAACGGCGAACCCGAACCCTGGACTGAGGAAGCGTTCAGTGAAGAGCCGACCGGCGAAGACTGACGTGTTTGGCTGGTCTCACACGAAGTAGTTCGCCCGAGTTTCCCCTCGCGAGGACGAACCGGTCTTCGGCTTGCACACTCCGATACGGCGACGGATCTCCGTAGTTGGTGTGCGGTTGACGGTGCCGAACACGAGGGACTCAACCATGGTCGATGATACATGACCAAATCGGACGAACCGTCTGCGGAGATTCCACGAACCACGAGGGTGCTGGACGTGTTGGTAGAGACTGTCCCCCTCTGGGTTGGTGCGCTCGTGGCAGTCCTGCTGTTCCTGTTTGCCGTCCAGCTACTCGGCACGGCTACGGAAGCAGCCGAGCCGTTCATCGAGCGGCTCCTCCGTCAGGTGATCGTCGACGACCGTTCTGCGCTAGGGCTTGGCTGGCTGGCTACCTACGGGCTGACGAATGGATCGGTCGTGGCAGCGCTCGCGCTGTCGCTGTTCCGGTCCGGCATCGTCTCCGTGTCGGAGTTGTTCCTGATGATCGCCGGGTCGCGTCTCGGTGGTGCCGCCATCGTCGTCCTCATCGGAGCACTCGACCACCTCCAGAAGCGCTACGGGGGGACTTTGAGTGAGGGGACGAGCATGGGCCTGCTGACGTTCCTGATTACGTTTACTATCTATCTCCCCGTAACCGTGCTCGGGGTCGGTGTCCTGAAGCTGTTCCAGCCGGAACTGCTCGCGGCGACTCGGGGGCTTCACCTCCCCGTCCGGTCACTGCAGTACTTCGATCCCATCACCGGCGCGGTGATGCGAACAGTGGGCCCCGGAACCGCTCTGGTCATCGCAGTCGCCTTGTTATTCGGGAGTCTCTGGTTGTTCGACGACGTGTTAGAGCGCGTGAAAACCGAGACGGTCCGGACGTACGTGTTCCGGTACTTCGAACGGCGGTGGATGGCCTTTGGTATTGGGCTTTTGATCACTGCTCTCACGACGAGCGTCGCCTTTTCGCTTGGCGTCGTCGTGCCGCTGTACAACCGGCGGTTCGTTCGACGTGAGGAGATAGTGCCGTACATTCTCGGAGCGAACATCGGGACGCTATTCGACACGCTCGTCGTGGCGTTCGTGCTGGAGACGTCGGTCGGTATTGCGATCGTCCTCCTCGTGGCGGGTCTCGCGATGCTATTCACGCTGGTAGCGCTCATCGGCTACGAGCCGTACGCCGCGGGTATCGATGCCGGACAGGACAAACTCCTCGAAGACCGCCGGTTCTTCATCGGGTTCGGCATCCTACTGGTCGCCGTCCCGTTCGGATTGCTACTCGTCCCCCACATCTAATCGCGATGCCAGCAAACAAAACCAACAGAGCCGTACACGAACTCATGTCAGTTACCATTCTCGTTCCGATGGACGGATCACCGATGGCGAAACGGGCACTCGAACACGCCCTCTCGATGCATCCCGACGCTCAGTTCACCGTTCTCCACGTCATCGACTACATCGAGGAGAGCTACAGCGCCCGAGCGTTAGTCGGACCCGACGAACTTCGGGACCGAGCCGAGGAGCGTGCCGAGGAACTATTCGAGGAAGCGGAGGGAATCGCCGACGAACACGACGTGGAAATTGAAACGCGGACAGCCACCGGCGACCCATCGCGTGAGATCGTCGCCTACGCCGAGGATCACGACGTCGATCAGATCGTCATCGGTTGTCACGGTCGGTCGCCGATGTCGCGCATCCTGCTCGGCAGCGTTGCCGAGAAGGTCACGCGACGAGCACCGGTGCCGGTCACCGTCGTCCGATAGCACCGGGGAAATTCGGACCATTCCACTGACGGGTGATCGTCCGGATTTCGAGCACCATCGCCCAGTGTCTGCCAGTGAAACACGGACACTACGGACCCATCACCGGTGTCGGGACTGGAGGCACTCGACCGTCGTCGCGAGAGCGTCCTGCATCGACGGGAGCGACCGGGAGAGTACGGTCACATGCT
>NZ_JBGUBC010000041.1:0-10148 GCF_041821145.1 Halopenitus sp. H-Gu1
GTATGCATCCTCTGCTCGAAGGGCATTGATTGCTGCCCGCCGCTGGTAAGAATTCAATTCAAGTGAAGTATTCAGTGAAACCGATAGGGGTGCGCCGAACGAGAGAGATGAGTCACCTGCTAGCAGTTGCTTGCCCGAACTGGAGTCAGCCATCTCTCGGAAGGCTGAACGCTCGCGCTGGAAGGCAATATTACGGTCGAAAATCGCAACAGAAACTCGGTTTACCCGTCGGAGTTCATCCTTCACTTGGGACGTCCGCGTTGTCGCCTCCCAGTCAAGCTCTACGCGGAAATCACTTAATCCGACACGAGTAACGATTCCCGGTACAATCGGCGAATTCGAGTCATCACCAGGCGCAACTCCGACAATATTCCCCTCGTGGATTCCATAGGTCGATTCAACCGGGTTACGGTGAGCTCCAGACCCCGGTGCTGAAACAGAAATTCGATCCTCTGCCAATCGAGAGTATCCGGCAGAAGCGATCCCATCCCCGCCTTGTTCTCGCTGTAACCTCTCGATGGACATTCCCCGATGGGAGTCCCAAACAGACCGTCGCTCTGCTTCCAGCTCATTTGCCATCGCTTGCTCTGTTGTATCAATAAATTCCTCATACTCATCGTCCGATAGCGGATCCACAGCCGAGAGTTCTCGTGGTGGTTGTGGCGGACGATCATCGAAATACTCTGAAGACAAGTATGAGGGCCTCTCAGATGGTGAATAACTAGAGTGCCAGAACCGCATCCGATACGCCAAGTACGTCAATTCAGACTCTCCAATCTCTCGGAAATCGTCCCCACCCGTTTCAGCATTCAGAAAGTGTAGCTCATGTGGGTCAGAATCATCACTAAGTAGAGTCTCGTCAGTCTCTCTCCGGTAAATCAGGTACTCTCCAGTCAGCTCCGCTGAATCTTCTGCATGAAGAGGAATAAACACCTGCCCAGCCTGCTGAACCAGTGTCTTCTGAACGCGAAAGGCATTGATGATCTCACCGACTGGTAGCGGCTCGTCAAGACTCCAAGAGTCATCGGATTCTAACATAGACGCAGAGACAGATAGCTGAGAGAGCTGATGGCCGCCTTCAAGAAATGACGTGGTAACTGAATCCAAGTAGGCCTCCATAATGGGGGAGAGATACTACGTTAGTATAAAACACGGGCAAGCCATTGTGAACGAGAAACCAGGAGAATCACAACGTTCGAGGGTCCGGCTCGACGATCTTGGCGAAGGCAACATTCTGTTGCACCTGCTCAATCTCGACGGTCGGTTCGTCACCGGGCTGCCCCTCCGGAACGATCACAACGTAGCCACGGTCAACCTTCGCAATACCGTCGCCTTGGTCACCAACGGCCTCAACGGTCACGTCCCGAATCTCACCCTCCTCAACGGGCGGCTCGGAATGATCGGTTTCTTGAGCGGTCACAGACGTCTCAGACGATCTGTCCGCAGACTGCGTATCGGATCGCGCTGTTATATGCCCGGCTTCGAGAACGGCGATTCGATAGGTATCACCGGGCTGAATGGCGTCGTAACGCACCTCATTCGCTGGAATCTCGAGTATGTAGCCCCCGTCGTCGGACTCAACAGTCGTAGTGAATACCGAGCGAAGTGTGTCAGGAATGTCGACCATCACGAGAAGATTCAGCATCCGACGCAAATAGTCGTTCCTCACGCCGTCAGTCGGTGCGTAGGCGTCCTCAACATAGTCACGAAGTTCCTCGGACGTCTCTACCCCAACCTCGATACGCTGGTCGAAAAGAGGCTGGTCGAGAAAGGAGAGAAAGACCGCCGGACAAATGTCTATACAGTTACCACATGCGGTCAACGAGAACTCAAACCTCGGGGTGACTTGGAACGCCAGTCCGTCGACCTATAACTCGTACCGAGCGATATCACTACAGCCGCACTCGGGACAGGAGTCCGAGGTCTCATCTAAACTGGTCCCACAAGTTCGACACTCGAACAGTTCCGTTGTATCAGTTGAGGTCGGAGAGAGCCGCTTTAGCACTCGTAACATAGAAACTTACTGTGGATCGACGACGTCCCGACACTCGGGACATTCGGCCCAGACACCGCCTGCATACTCTATCAGCGTATGATGAGACAGAATCTCACTACCGCAGTGCGGGCAGTCACCGAGGAGTGGGTCCTGAGTGCTCATATGAATGTGAAGCGTGTGACGGAAGGGCGCACTGCCCTCTGCTTCTCTCTAAGGGTACGGGCCCACATATATCTCAGTGAACCAAAGTGAAAGTGGTATCAGAGGTTAGTCTACCGACGTGAAGGGCATCTCAGCGAAGGTCGACTGAGGGTCACCAATACGACTTTCGCCAAGATAGCTCCACCAGATCGGGTACGGCGTATCGTGACCGGTTCTTCTGCACCAAGTCCGACATCATAGATTGAGCTTCTAGATTCGAGGGTTAAGATCGAAGTTGGAATAGGATGTCGAATCCGCTGGAAACACAGTAGTCGATGGAGAGACACATTGGTATCCCCGAAGTGACTTAGTATGGATCAAACAATTTTCGCACACACGTCGCGACGGGGTTCTAAGCACCGGCATCAACCCGAGCCCTCTGTGATTGCACCACTGGTCGATCACAAGTGGGCTCGCAATCGATATTTAAAGAAGTAGCTGGCAGTACTTCCACAGGCCATTTTTATACGATTTCCAACCCGACATATTGGTACAGATGAGCGAAAACGAGCCGCTAGCGGACACACATGGGAGCCCCGCATACGCACTAACCGGAGCTGAACGGAGGTATATCCGGTCGGGAGACCCAGGGGGCGAATCGAAAACGAATATGGAGGCCCGAATCGAGACGAAGATCAATCGCCTCGGATATCGGATCGACCACCTGTTAGCGGACATTTTCTTACTCCACGCGAACGACTACCTCACAGAGGAGTCGTGGAAGGACGGATGGGTTGGTCTACTCGGATTCGACGAGTACCCCGTCCAACCGTCAACCCGAAGGAAAAGAGCCCCAGAGCTTACCGATTTTGAAGAGCCCAGCAATGACTCGGAGATCGTTGAAGCGTGTCGGATGGTCTCTGACACTGAGACAGACATCGGCCGTCCGATGTCGAGTACGAAGGAGTTCGGCAGGGATATCGGTAAGCTAGCCCGGAAACTCTCACTTGCTCCGGGTGAGATGGCCGAAGACGAAGTGCTACAAGATATTGCCTACGGCTTTCTTGAAGGGTTCTATTTCGACCACAGACCAGCCGGACTCGGTGATCAATTAATGCAGCAACGGCAAAAGTACATGAACGAGATCATTTCAGCCCTTCAAAAACAGCTCGAGCATGAGCGGACATACGATCGTGAATGGGCCGAATGGGAGCGTGAGTGGCGAGTGCAAGGCGATCTGTGGGATGAACATCGAACGAAGATGATCTCCCGGCTTAGAGAGATCCTCAACGAAGCACCGGAACCAATTGCCCCTCGACGATCGATGTCAGAGTTCCGTTCTCGGGTGCTCGAAAAGCGAGGTGATACCGACTCGCAGGAAACAGGAGTAAACGAGAGGGGGATCGACTGTCGGGATCTTCTCTTCATTTTGATCGACAACAGCATCGAGTCGGATTATCCAGTCGGATCATCTGGACACTGGGGCGATTTTCAAGCCGAACACGGTCCAGCAGAGCAGTTTGAGCCAGAGGAGTTCATCCAATACGACCGTATGGTAACCCTAGTCGAAGAGTGTAGAATTCTAGAACGGAATGTTTTGTATCGCCATTGTCGGACAGACGCTGATCGAATCCGGGAGAAGAAAGCTCGCGGACTAGATGCGCTTGACGTATTTTCGGCTATTCACAACAGTAAGAGTTCGATCAGCTCGAAACGGATTGCACGGGATATCGGTTCCGAAACATCGTATCAAGGGCAGGTCACCCAGATCTGTACAGATCTTGCAAGCCGAGAGTGGGAGCAGCGGCCTGTACTAGCCGGGAATAAGGATGGATGGCAATTGACCGCGTATGGGAAGCTATTGGCGGAGTGTATGTTTGATGAATCACAGTCTGCCCTCATGCGGACGTTCCCACCAGCGGTTAGCACTGACTTGATTATCCAAGCGGCGACCGAAATTGATGAGGACCTCAGCTAAGAGTACGACTGTCGTCCCTGTGTAGCAACACACCTCCAAACCGTCCAATAGGGAGGTGTATTCCAATCCGCGGAGTAGGAGTATATGCTGGCGGTTATGGCTTCTATCGAGGTACAGATCTTCAGAAGGAAATGTAGTAACCTCGTGTGAGAGCCGCCTCGGGCTGAGCCCTGAAGCACTCGCCTTGAGTATTGGTAGAGAGCGTTGCGGCGGTTGGACGCGTGTAGCTAGAAATGCAACCTGCTAATCTATGAACCCTTCAAGGGTCTTAGCGAGAGTACGGGCCAGGGTGCATTTTCAAGGATAGCGGTGGGTTCAAGCAATCGACGTACTTCGGTAGTGATGACAGTGCCGTTTCGAGCACTCCGTGATGGCGAAATCGTCGTCCCCGAGCAGGTCGACGACCAGCAGGCTGTCAAGTGTCCCGAATGCCGGGGTATTCTCTACCCCCGTGATGGCGATCATCGCGCTCGTCACTTCTTCCACGCCAGCGAAGACGATTCTGTGGCTTGTTCAACAGCATCCGGAGGGGAATCAGATACGCACGCTCGCTGTACGGCCCTCGCCGTCGCTGCACTCGCCGAACAGTTCCCCACCGCGACCCACGTCGGAGCCGAAATCACGCTCAACGTTGCCGGGACGGCGACGGCCCCGGAGACGCGGCGAGCTGACGCGTTTGTCGAATTCCAGGAGGAGAACCTCTACTTCGGGCGGGGACTCATCATCGAGGTACAGCACAAACATCATAGTAAGGACATCGAAGGGACAACCCACGACTATCTCACGGCAGGATTCTCGGTCGCATGGTTGACCCCCGACGACTTCGGCGATGAACAGCTGGACTACGACGTCGTCGACGACGCGTTCCGGGCCGACGATGGCCACGCATACAGTATCCGTGAACACGATCCATGGGAGTTCGAGACGCGCGTCGAAGCAAATCTCGAGTGGGACCCGCCGTCCAGAAAGTGCTTCCCCTATGCAGAAACTGGAAGCCACGATTGGCGGCGAATCCCAAGCTACGCCCATCCAGATAGCTACGAGTACGAGTTCTGCCGTGGGTGCGGCTCACGCCGCCAGTACGATCAGACGCTCACTCGGTTCGTGTACGACTACGATGGGGTCCTCGCACCAGAGGTTAGAATCGACGAACTCCGGGATGCGATTATCATACACCGCGAAGTGGCGGACGACTTTGAGGGGTGGTTAGAAGCGAAGCGACTCGGTCCCGATCCCACGTTCGAGACAGTCCTAGTGAACCGTGTTGACGTCGCGCCGTGTCGCGGGCCACGAGGCGTTCACGAGTGGGACCGGAAGGAAGTCATCGAGAGAGGGTATGACGACCGCGTCGACGTCGCTCTCTGGGAGTGCCGGTACTGTCCCGTTCATCTACTTATGAATCATACCGGTGCTGGAGAGACGGCCCCGATTTTGTTCGGGAAAGCTCCTGACCCGGAGTGGGGACTAGACTACCTGTTCGCGAACCCCCGTAGATGTGGACATCGCTCGCACCGAGATCAAGCTGACTGGGACGACTGCCCGAGTTGTCGACAGCTGAACCCATAGGCCATCGTGGTTGCCTTCCCGCTCTTTAGCACCCCAGCGTGACAGTAGTTTAAGTCGACGTAGCAGACAGTCGGTGATATGGACGAGCACGACTTGGAGACTGACCCTCTACCGACAGAGCCGGAAGCTCCGATGGTGACCGACGAGTACGAAATACGCCTCGCAGACGGGTGGACAGAAGAGTCTTTCGAACGCGGGACGTATGGGTCAGAGGAGACGCCCGGTGTCGAGGCACGGTTCACTGCGGCCGAGAACACGGAACTCCGTATCGACCCGGTGGAGTACGAGGTAGTTGGGCGTCGACGGCGTATTCAAGGTCTCGAAGCTGACTTCGAGTCAAGCATCCACAGCGACGACGTTGCCGCCGAAGCCCAAGAGGCAGACGGACAGATCTACGAACCCTGCCTGTTCGCGGTCCGGGCCTACTACACGCCGATCAGTTCGCCGGAGATCTCGACGTACACGCTCACGACGGATGCAGACGACGCTGTTGCAGTGGCGTGTTGGCTCTCGCACGCGACCGACCCGATGAGTCTTGGACAAGCTATCGAGAAGGCACTACAGGCGCAGGCAGGCGAGGATCCCGACCACTACGGTATCGACTATCCGAGTGACGAGGAGCGCGTCGAGGACGTCTGCGTCGAGGACCCGAATCGGTGCTTCTACTCCGGACAAACCACTCGAAGCCACATGCTTCGACTGCCGTTCCGATACGCACCGCTCCTCGAAGATTATCCGGAGAACGCCGAGGCACTACCAGCCGTTCCGCCACGAGTGGGCGGGTTCGAGGTTGCGGTTTCGCATACCGAATGGAGTGATCGTGGACTCTCGGAGGGGGCGTTGGAAGCGCCGATGGAATATGTCGATAGTGGTGTGTACCAGCTCCCACGTGACCTTGCAGAACAGGCTGACGGGTTCCCAGTAGAGGCAACTAGCTTCCGACAGAACTAACGACCACAGTCCGGGCCGAAACAGGCTCTATTCTTCAGAAGATCTCATGTGAATCCTGGCCGACTTGAGAGTGAGTATGGAACTCATCCAAGATATAGAGAATTGAAAGATCAAACAATGACATCAACTGTTGCTGATATCGGATAACGTCTTTCTTATCCCCGGTCACAACACGCTGAAGCACACCGCGTTCTGCAAGCCCTATTGCGTCAAGAAGCCACTGTGAGTCTACTGGGGGAATTCTGGACTCTCGAATCCCGATGTGCTCATCTACTAAATCGCGAGCCCGCTCCTGTTCGTCATAAGTTGAGGACACAACGTGGACAGTATCCATTAGTGCGTCTTTCCGTTCCTTTGCGTCGTGGAGGACACGATCCCGAAGATTTTCGACACACCGTTTCGCATTTCGCGGGGTGACTTCGCGCGAGGAGAAGTAGTTCTGGAAGTGCCGAATAAAGTGTGGCTTGGCCTGACTGCGAACATCAATATTGTCGAAGAAAATCTCTAAGATCCTCTCAAAGGAAAGCCCATCGTAGCGCTGTAAATCGATTTCTCGATTGTACATTGGGATATTGTCCTCGACATTCTCTTGAAAGTCTTCAAGAACGGTTCCGAACACACCACCTGTATCGTCAGGGTCTGCCTGAAGATGATCGGGATTGGGCACGACTCGCGGAGCGCCTTGTGGACGACTGCAGTACTCGTAGATCACAAACTCACTCGTGAAGAGCGTATTATGACCATCTAGAATACGCTCTGCTTCTACGGCCCACCGGTCATGGGAAAACGTGAGTCCAATGAGGACGTTCGTGTCTACGAAGTACCGAGTCATTGGCGTGGATGAAGATCTTCGTGAGCAATTCCCCGACGTTCAAGAATCGGAGCCACAAGCTCGTCAGCTGCGCTCCGTTCAGATTCGAGTTCGGTCACTAACTCAGAAAACTTCGCATCAAGATCTTCTTCTTCGAATTCGTTGAGTTTCTGTATGGCAGAACTCCTAGCCTGCTCAAACGAGGTTATACCGAGGTTCCCACGAACCTCTTCCTGAGACATTCCCTGTGTATGCCGTTGGGCAAGCTCGAGAGAAAATATACGCCAGAACGTTACATTCACCGTCATCAATCTGGAGGGATCAGGAGAATGAGAATGGAGCTCTCGTGTGACCGCATTATACCATTTGATTAGTGGTCGATCGTACTCCGGAAATTGGTCGTTTGGAAATGATTCAAATGTTTCGTGAACCGAGCTGAGTACCGATTCTCTGCTTGGGTCAACCTCATAGAAATCGTGATACTCCGCATGTAACGTTCGTATTTTCTTATCCAATTCCCGAAAATCCCGCTGGACCTGATACGGCGCATCATCATACATTCTGTCTGTGAGCCATTCTAACCCGTGTTCGTAATATTCAGAGAGAACCTCGGAGACAACAGAACGCAGGCGATCTTCAAGTTCGGGCTCATTAATCCCGGCTGAGGGGACAGTCGAGGGCGTGGCTGGTGAGACGGTACCAAAGAGATACCAATAATACGGGATCGAGATATCCAGATTTCGCTCGGCAGATTTGACGTCAATACGATAGAGGAGCTTGTGAAGCGACTTTTTCGGCAACGCATCAGCGGCCCCACGTTCGTGATTGAGGAGACGCAGAGTCGTTCCCAAGTCCTCGCGGTTCATTATCTCCAATATATACCGCTTGGATTATAGAAGTACCGTCGGATCCCAGTAAACTATCCAACGACTGAGGGAAAAGTAATTCACACGAGACTTCCTTGTGATGAGATACAACGTGCCCATCTACAATCTATATAAAGAGCGGGAAGGGACAGCGCGACGCGGGGAGGACTATAAGGAAGTCGTCATTGAGTACATGGAAAGGCTGAATTACATGGTCGAACGGGATTCAGCCTTCCACTCTACGCTTGATGACATCCAATTTGTGAACAAAGCTACGGGCGACAAAGTGGTAGCTGAGGCAAAAGCATATTCCACAGGTCTCAGCCCGAACGATTTTAGAGACGAACTGGCCCGATATTTCCTCGAATACATCAACCAACCCCAGCCCCATCGTTTTGATTTCTATATTTTTACTGAGACACTCTCAAATGAGCAGCTCTGGAAAGCCCTGTTCGATCGTGATGTCACCGACAACCAGAAACTGTCCGACTTCTACGAAAAACTCAAAGACAGCGTCAACGATGAGGTCGTAGATCGGCTAGATGATACTGATGTAGATGAGTTCCGAGATTTCGCTATTGATACCCATGTTTTCGTAGGTACATACGATGACCTCCGTCAACAAGCTCATCAACTCGAGAAAACAGAACGGTTCCAGTACGAACCATATCTTCATTCGTATGAACCAGTTTCTGAGGAAACAGATTATGCGACGAATCTGTTTCAGGTAACCCGCTACCCAGAGACACTGTACATCATAGAGACGACGGAGGAGGCCGAATCTGCTCGCGTCTATAATTACAACAACGAAGCGTTCCCCATCAAGCTTCACGAGCGGAAATTATACTCGCTCGTTCATCCGGACCATCTTCCGGGATCTACTCGTCATTACATACACGAGGACCGTTTCGAAACACGGGAGTTCGAGGAGTACCTCCGAACGCGTGCTCAAGAAGAAGAGCGTGAAAACATCGTAAGATCCCTTCTCAGGGGGATTTTCACTCTCGTTGCGAGAGATAACGATTGTCTCATCGACCGTGAGAAAGGCACAACTGTATACCCAGAACTTGACCGCAGACAGCACGGTACCGAGCGAAAACTAGGGCGATCATGGGTTGCAAAGGAGCTAGACTCCTACTCGGATGTCATCCATCGGGGGGTCAAAGTGCGAGTACGACGCTATGCGGGAGAGTACTACTACGTTCTGCTACCCACACAGGTCTTCACATCAGACGGTCGTCGGCCTGTAACAGGCGAGCATAAATCCCGGCTTCAAAACGACTTCTCACCGAATCGTTTTCACGGCCAGAATAGTAAGTACGACCGCCAACTGCGCGTCTGGGAAGAGCTGTTGATGTCGGATCAGACCCAGCTTGACCGGTTTATGGGTGAGAGGATACCCGTCGTAAAGGAACTCGAAGTAACCAGAGTTGACTCGCTTTCCCTCGATGTCCGCCCACCCAAAGACGGAGACGAACGTGATGAGCTCATCGAGTCAGCTCCGGATTTAGAAAACACAGGGGGAATTGAACAATGACGCCTGACGATTCCCCATTCACGCTTCGTCACCTCGAGGAGCCAGAAATTCAGTTTGAAGGGGGCACTGAAACCTCTCCCAAACGAGGGCTTATCAGATATGGTCCACGGCTCTACGAGGAAGGCCACCATACAATCAAACTCGGAATTATCGGCGATCGAGATTCGATACGCCGGTTGACCGAACTACTTCACGATATGGAGGTCGGAATCCATCCAGGAACAAGTGATAATCCGTGGCAGGTTCCATATCCTGGCCTAGGAAAGAGTTCCCCGCTCAATCTCTCCATCAATGCAAAAAAG
>NZ_JBGUBC010000042.1:0-10076 GCF_041821145.1 Halopenitus sp. H-Gu1
TACTGGGTAAACGAACCGTATGCCTACGTATCAATCCTCTTTGACGAAGACATCCGAGATCACCGTTATCATATCCTCGAACCGCAACTCTCGGAGACGGCCCGGTATGTCCGAAAGGATTTGGAGCGAGTGATTCGAGACGTCTGGCGAAATCAGTCAATATCCGATCTGAGTGCTGATGGGACACTCTCGACCAAACAGCTTCGATCCGTGATAGAAGATCACGCTCGGGAAGTCGATCCGGGTGTACTGCACGTCCTGCAGTACTACCTCATGCGCGATCTCGCCTGGTACGGACCGATCGACCCGCTGATGCGTGACCCAAAGATCGAGGACATCTCCTGTGACGGTCACGATATCCCTGTTTTCGTGTATCACCAGTCCTACCGGGACCTTGAGACGAACCTGACGTTCGATGAGGACTGGCTCGACGAGTACACCATGCGGCTGGCCCAGCATGCGGACACGAACCTCACGGCGGCAACGCCTCGGGGCGATTCGATGCTTCCTGACGGATCGCGAATCCAACTGACCCTCAGCACGGACATCGGCGCTCGTGGCTCGAATTTCACGATCCGAAAGTTCAGAGAGACACCGTTTACGCCGGTCGAACTCGTTGAGCTAAACACGTTCTCGATTGACGAGATGGCGTACCTATGGCTCGCGGTCGAGAACAACATGTCGGTTGTCTTTGTCGGGCCAACCGCCTCGGGCAAGACCACAAGTATGAACGCCGTCTCGCTGTTCTTGCCACCAAATAGTAAGGTCGTCTCGGTCGAACAGATTCGAGAAATTTCGATCCCACACGACAACTGGATCGCAAGCGTAACGCGGGAGACGACCGGGGTGGACAAACGGTCCGATATCGGGATGTACGATCTGCTTCAGGATGCCCTCCACCAGCGACCTGAATACCTACTGGTCGGAGAGATCCGGACGAATCCGGAAGTCGTCCGGACGTTTTTCCACTCGATCTTCACCGGCCATCCCGGTTCGACGACCTTTCACGCACGGGATGCAGAGAGCGCCGTTGACCGCTTCCTAAGCGAACCGCTAAATGTCCCGCCACGAATGATAAATTCGCTTGACATTATTTCGGTCCAACGGCAGGTCTCTCTGAAGGACCATCGCGTACGCCGAGCATACCAGATCTCGGAGGTCGCTATGCCTGACTCGTCGCTTGAGGTCACCCCACTTTTCGATTGGGACCCGTATACGGACTCCCACGACCATTCGGAGGACCTCTATGGGAGTTCTCGTATTCTCCAGCGTATCGCAGAGGATCGCGGCTGGGACGAGTTGGAAATAATCGAGGAGTTATACCAGCGTCAGACCGTCCTCCGATACCTCATCGAACACGGGTACACCGACTACGACGACGTAATTACTACCTTCTACATGTTCGCCAGGGACCGCGAACACGTCTTAGACAATATACAGAAGGACACCTTCGATCCAACCACGATCGAAGCCAAACACAGATGAGTTCCGACGACCCGACAGAACGGTGTACAAATCCGGTAGAGTACCGTCGCTACCTTCCGGAGGAGCCACCACTGGAACGAGACGATCCGGAGGCGTTCAGGGAAACGTATGGACGGATTCGGGGCCATTTCAAATATCAACAGGACCGATATCGCGACTACCAGCAGTGGCTCAGTCGGGCTCGAATCGGAACGACGTACGACGTCTACCTCACGCGGACTGTAATCAGGAGTGGCGTCGCCGCCATCGTCGGTGCAACCATCGCAGCCTTGGCCATCGTGCTTCGTGTTCTCTTCAATGAGGGGATCGGCATCGGCATTGGCATCGGACTTAGTCTCACGATCGTTGTGGTGGCTGGGTTGCTTTCCGGTGGGGGTCTCGCCTTGGGCTACCTGTTGTATCCACGCTTCATCGCTCGGAGGCGCGGACGTCGAATCGGCGTCACCCTCCCACACGTGACGATCTTCATGCGGGCGCTCAGCCAGACTGGTCAGAACCCGACGACGTTGATTCACGAACTTGCAGCACTCGAAAGCGTCTACGGAGACATCGCCCTCGAATTCGATGTGATTCGAAAGGACACCGAACTATACAACGACGGACTCCTGACAGCACTTGAAAACGCTAAGTCCCTGACTCCGAGTGATCGGTTGCGTGAATTCTTTGATGATTTCGTGAGCGTTCTCGAGTCCGGCGGTGGTGTGAGGCCGTTCCTTGATCAGAAAGTGGCCGAACAGCTCCAACGGACGGAAGACGAGCTTGAGGAACTGTTGGAATCGCTGGTGACACTGGCTGAAGCGTACGTCTCGCTCGTTTTCGTTGGCCCTCTGTTACTACTTGTCGTCCTCATCCTGTTCGGTTTAACCGGCTCGGACGTTATGGACTATCTGCACTTGTTGACGTACGTCGGCATTCCACTCGGGATACTCGTCTCGATGGTCGCCATCCACCAGCTCTTGCGGCCGTACCGGCTCGAAACCGGAGTGGCGTTTGAACAGGAGAAACCGGAATCAAAACCTCCGGAGACGTCCGAATCATGGTTTCTTGAGTACACCAAGCAGTCACACCGCCGGCGGTTTTTGCGTCGGTTCCAGAATCCGTTAGTAACACTACAGGAAAAGCCCCTGTACTCGCTGAGCCTGACAGTCCCGGTCGCGCTGGGTTTCGTCGTGTTCGCAGTCGTCACAGGGATTCTCGAACCCACTCAAGAGGCCTATCTAACGGAGCCGGTTCGCTTTACGACCGGCTTCGTCGTGATACCGATGCTCGTCATAACCGTTGTACTAATGGCCTTTCATGAGGTCAAGCGTAGACGACAGCGATCCCTCGAAGAGCGGTTTCCAGACGCTCTCTATACCCTTGCAAGTGCCAACGAACGGGGAATAGGCTTCGTCGACGGAGTGGAGTTAGTGTCGCGTCGGTACGACGATCCGATCGCATCCGAGTTCCGAACCGTATCCCAGGATATCGAACTGGAGGACGACGTCGCAAGGGCGCTCACAGCCTTTGCCAACCGCCTGAGGATCGCGCGTCTAACGCTGACTGTCTCCGTGATCAGGGATTTGACCACCTCGACTAACGAACTCGCCGTCCCTCTGCGGTCGTTAGCGGATAACCTCGAAACTCGCCTCTCGCTTCAACGAGCCCGGAGACGCGAGATGGAAATGTACGCAATCGTCATCATCCTTGGAGTGCTTGTGTATCTCCTCGTCATCCTCGTTTTCGAGAGTTTCTTTCTCCCAGAAATAACTGCGATACCAACACGGGAACCCGACCTGTTTGTCGGAGAGATACCGGTCATACCCTACCGGACGGTTTTCTTCCACTCGGCGCTCATTCAGGCGTTCGGTAACGGCCTCCTTCTCGGACTGCTTACGGACGATTCGCTGTTCAGCGGCTTGAAATACAGTAACGCTCTCGTCGCTCTCGTCTTGCTCTCATTTTTCCTTATGCCTTAGGCGTCCGAGAACGAGGCCCATTCGGACGTCTCGTCTTGAAGTCCGCGGACCCGATACTCGGCTGTTCCATCCGCCTGACGGAATTCGACGATACCGTCGAAGAGTTCCTCAAACGTTGACCGTGTTTGTTCGTCGTGTGCTGATGAATCCATGGTCCACACCCCCAGATACCCAGCCGTCGCGAATCGGCCGACGAAGGCGTTGATGAACTCAAATGCCCGTTCTTCAGGGACGTGTTCGAGCAGCGCCGTGATCGACTCGACGAGTACGCGAGTTCCGACGAAGTTCTCAGCGCGGGTATCATCGTACTCGATAAATGAGATACCGATGTCGGTCAAGCTCGATGGCGACTGGACGGGAAAGTACTGACTGTCCGTGAGGGAGTCGGGTGGTTCCTCGGAATCCGAGCAATCGATGACCGCCAGCGAATCGAGGTCATCTTCTTCAGCGAACGTCTGATACTGTTCGATAATAGATTCGACGGAGCCGTCGAAGGTTATGACCAATGACCCTTGATCGTAACTGGTGCCCCCGGCAAGGAACTGCAGGCCGAGCGACCGACAGTCGACGTCGTCTGGCCCGACGAATAACAGGTTCTGGCCGGCTTCAACTGACGAGAGTTCCGGGATGGGAAAGTCAGTATCAACCTCGTACGTGGTGATGGATTCGTCCATCTACCAGCCACCACCGCTGAAGCGGACTAAACATCCGGATCGGCTGACCGGTTTCGTTCGATCGCCACCCATGATGGGAGGTGTCTGGATCCGGCTACCTGACTTGTTATGGCGCGGACACCATTGAGTACGGGACACCGCCATACCTACTGGTGTTTCTTGGTGGCGAACCATGGTCACGTTGACTCCGATCCGTTTTCGATATGTCGAAGCGTCGTGAGGAATTCAACGTCTTCGCCCATTCGCTCCTGTGTCGCCTCAATTTCATCCCTGAGTTCGGCAATCTGTGTCTTAAGTTCGGCGTACTCGTCACTCTCTTCCAATTCGGACTCACTCATCTTGTCCCGGAGTACTTCCCGCTTTGAGAGCAACGACCAGTACTCCTGTTGGCGCTCGGAATGTTCTCCTCGCTCCAGCAAGTTTTCGATCGTTTGGTGAAGCTCCTCACGTGACGGTGGTTTCACCACGTAATCGTCGAATCCCATTTCAATAACCTCCAGACCAGGATCGACAGCTGTCACCATCGCGACTTTGCAGTCCATTCCTTCCTCGTTGATCGTTTCCAATACCTCATCACCGGATAGACCAGGCATCCGACGGTCGAGAAGAACGACGTCGATGGGGTCGCCTTCGAGGATTTCCAGTGCCTCATCCCCGTTGAGTGCGGTGTGGACGTCGTAATCATCCTTGAGCCACTGACGAAAGAGCTGGACCACGCTTTCTTCGTCATCAACTATAAGCACGGAGGTCGTCGTTGAATCGGTCATGTCAGGCTCGAAGGATCGGGTTACGACACGCTATATCACACCAACCCGTAACCGTTCCGGTTTGGTTGCCGCCACGGTGTACCGTGAGGAATTCCTCATCGATAGCTGATCGAGTTCACCCCGATCGTGCAACTGGAACTCGAAACAGCCCGCAAAACGCATGACAACGTACGTATCGAAACGGATCTGACTTCGGTTGTTGTTGTTCGGTCAGTATAGCGGTTCGACATCGGTTGGCTGGAAGTTTCTGCCGGAATGACATTTCGACCTCAAGGTAGGCCGACTCGGAGTAGCTCTCAACTATTTACAAGGATATAAAGATATATGAGACATCAACGCGAATACTATCGATAGAGGTGACCAGTATGTCCGAGTCCTCGAGAGATGGTGTCCAGTCATGGACTGAGACGATGAGCGCACGCGAGCGCATTCGGTCAGTTACCGAAACAGTTCGTGAGCCCCGATCGATAAACTGGATCAGTAACCAGGCGGATGCAGCGTGGAGCACGACCAACGAGGAACTCCAAGATCTCGTCGAGCAGGGACGACTGCGCCGCGTCGAGGCCGGCGACACGACGCTCTATCAGCCGGACTATACCCGCCTTCTCTTTGCGGAAATCCGCACGCTCATCGAGGAGAACACACGCGAGGAACTCCGGAGTGAGCTGGCGGCGATCACCGAGGAAATCGAGGCGTGGCAGGAGACGTACGATGTCGAAACGTGGGAGGATCTCGAACAGTCGCTTGCCGACAGTGACCTGTCAAGTTCCGATCTCCGTGACCGCCGCGACGTGATCGCATTCTGGCGCGAGAACGAGGAGGATCGGCAACTCATCAAGCATGCCTTGGAACTCTACTCGGATGTCGAATCCGCCCGCGAGCAGATGACCGACATGGCCGACCGCGCCACGAGCTAACCCTAGTTTCACAGGCACTATGATCTTTCTTGCTGGTCGCGACCGCTACACGCAACGCACCCTCCTCCGAGATATTCACGACCGGTTGACGAACCAAGCCGGCTGTGAGAACGTACGCTATCGCCCATCTCGGCGACGTCCTCGCTACGTGATCGCAGATATTGACACGGCACTGTTCGTGGGTGGTTCCTCTGACGCCGAGCGCGCACGACTGGAACTTCGATTTTGGTATCCAGCCGGTGTTGAGTACGTCTATTATCGCTTCAACTGGATCGAACCGGAGCGGAACCTCATGTTTGGCTTCCATCAGGATTCCGATCACCAGGACTTCGGTCCCTGTCACGTCCAAGTCAATTACGAAGAGACACCCGTTGATCGGTATGAAGCAACGTTTCTCGATATGCATCCTCTCTCCGTCCTTGATGACCGACTTCAGCAATTACCCACAGCGTTGGCAGCGATCCGTTGGGAGGACGGAAAGCCCTCGCTCCCCACATGGCCGGTCTAGACAGTGAGTTCGTTGAGCGCGTCTCGGTGCGTTCGGACCGTCACCGACGAGACATTCGCGGCCGCAGCGAGCTCTTTCTGCGTCACCCGTCGACCTTGCTCACAACCCGCTTTGTAGAGGCAGGCGACCGCGAACCCAGCCGGGTGGAACCGGTGTCGGCGTTCACACTGTACCGCTGGACGCCGTCCATCGCCCGCGAGACGGTCGGTCTGAGAACTCGATCGGCACCGCAATCGTCGCCCAGCCTTCGTCGATAGCGGCGTCGACGGGTGGTGCCTCGACGTCGTCCGGTTGATGGTCAGCTTCTCGTACACCCGCTCCGGCAGAACAACGGTGATGTCGTTCCGGCCAACGATTTCATGTGGGAGGTGGTCGTCGTCGAACACCGTTCCGTCGCGTATCACGTCGAATCGATCACGGAGACGGGTGATAAGTGACACCCCGAGTGTTCCGATCGGTTCACGTCTGCGCATTATGCGTGTGAAGGAAGGAATGGCCGGTATCAACGCCTCCGACGTGATCGTCGTTTGTTTCCTGAGAATACTCCCGAATCAACCAAGAGATCTTACTGGCGTATCGGTCGCTTTCGGTCTCGGCCGCACATTGGTTGTGCTTCTGGTTCGACAATATTATACAAGACTGAGGGATACCGAAAAACATGACGCCCCTCCAGATGTTCGGAATTAACTCACTCGGTAGTTTAGTGCTGGCACTCGTAGTCCCGTTCGTAATCGTCGTCTTCGGGACGTACTTAGGGGTCCTCGGGGCGCTACGGGCGTTCTTCGGTGAGTCGTGGCAGGATGTCGCGACTGTCGAGGAGGAATGAGACCATCGCCCGCCAACCAGTGGTAGGGCCATCAGCCACCCGGGAATGGGTGGAAGATGTAGTTTCTGTATTGAGCGATTTATGTGTCGTCTAGACTGAGTAACTGCTGTTTCACGTTTTACAAAAACACGAAAGGTCGGCCGTCGATCGGCGGCGATCACGGCGGAATCCTACCTGAATATCTTTATATGGGGCGGTGGGAACGAGGAACTCAGCTGGCGAAGGTTCGCGCTCCCCTATCTGCAGGAGCGATACAGCGCGCTCGTATCGAGTCTAATCATCGGAGTCCTCTGGACGGTCTGGCACACACCCAGCGGAATCATCGAACGCGGCGTTACTGGCTGGGCGGTCGATCTTCCCAGCTACGCCGTCATCGTGGTCGGCATCTCGATCGTCGCGACGTTGCTGTACAACGACGTGGCAGTGTCCTGATCACGATGGTGTTTCACGCCGGCGTCAACGGCGCCCAGGGACTCTATTCCGTCGAGGGACTGCTCACGCCGACTGGAAAACTAGCCCGCTTCATCGCATGGGCGATTCTTGTGGAGGGTTGCTGGCCGGATTCGGGTGGCGGAATCTCGCTCATGGCGATGTTGCCGGCGCTGCACAGACGGAGGCACGCCAACATCCGGATGATGAGGAACCAGGACATCTGCATCCAACCGACTGACACCATGACTACACGTTCCACCTCCCGATCCGCTCCCAATCCCTCGAACTTTATCAGGTAGCGCAGATTTGGATCCACTGACCTCAATTTATGAGTGAAAAGGACAAACTCGATCGATTAGGCGAGTATCTTGCGACAAATGACCTCGAGTCAGTGTGGTTCGCGACACCACCAATGTTCGCCTGGCTCACTGGCGGTAGCAATTTGATCGTTCGGGAGGGAGGAACCGGCATCGCCGCCGCTGGATACGATGGTGAAGAAATTACCATCGTGACTTCGAATATTGAAGGGGACCGACTCCTTGACGAAGAAGTCGATGCCGACGTCAATATCGTGGACTATCCATGGCATGAAAGTAGCGTCAAGGAGATGGTCACGAAGATTGCTTCAGTACCAGCGGCTACGGATTTCGCGTGTCGTGGCTGTGACCGGATCGAACGATCAGAACTGACGCAGCCGCTCACCGATGGAGACATCAAGCGCTATCGAACGCTAAGCCGTGAGACGGCTGAAGCCGTTGAAGAGGTCGCACGAGATGTTACGCCGACAGATACCGAACAAGAGATTGCTGCAAACCTTCATCAAGCGCTCCAGCGACGAGGTATTGAGTCACTCGTCGCTCTCGTCGGTGGCGAGGACCGTGTCCAGCGCTACCGGCACTTCACTCCAACTGACATCGAGGTGGGTGGCTACGCCGTCTTAACTGTCGAAGGTGTCGACTGTGGTCTTAATGCTGCTGTCACGCGAACAGTCGCATTCGACGATGCTCCAGACTGGCTTGAAGAGCGTTATAAAGACGTTTCCAGAGTTGCGGCGACAGGAGCCATTGAGACGCCGCGTACGGGCGTCGACGGCGGCACAGCTAGTGACGTGTTCGAGGCCATCCAAACTGCGTATGAACAATTAGGCTATGGGGCAGAATGGAAAAATCACCATCAGGGTGGTGCACTCGGTTACGAATCGAGAGAGTGGACTGCAACGCCAAATCACGATGCATCCATAGAATTACCGATGGCCTACGCCTGGAACCCGAGTGTGGAAGGCGCCAAATCCGAGGATACTATCCTTGCGACTGACGACACCATTGAAGTGCTTTCGACTACCGAAGAGTTCCCGACAATGACGGTAGATGCTATCGGGATCGACGGCGAGTTGACGCTACCAGACATTCTCTGGAAATAAACGATGAAAGCCGTTCTACTCAAAGAGACACGGAAGTTCCAGATGGAGACACGGGAACGACCAACTCCGGAGGCCGGAGAGGTAGTGGTGCGAATCGAGCACGTCGGAATCTGTGGCTCCGACATGCACTACTACGAGCACGGCCACAACGGAGACAATGAGCTCACTGTGCCCACAATCATGGGACACGAATCCTCCGGAACGATCGTCGAGACTGGTGCGGGCGTCACCGGATCATCGGTCGGTGACAGAGTGGCTCTGGAACCGGGCATTCCCTGTGGGTCGTGCCGGTACTGTGACATCGACGAGTACAATCTCTGTGAGGATATGCACTTTATGGCTTCGCCGCCGGATGACGGGGCGCTCGTCGAGTACGTCTCGTGGCCCGCCGAACGGACGTATTCGCTCCCGGAGACCGTCTCGACGCGTGCGGGAGCGCTCTGTGAACCACTGAGCGTTGCGATCCACGCGAATCGACGTGGAAACGTCGATTCGGGTGATACCGTCCTCGTAACCGGATGCGGTCCGATCGGGCTGTTGTGCATGGACGCCGCGTACGCCGCGGGAGCGACGGACGTGATCGTCGCTGACATCGTCGAGCGAAAACTCGAACTGGCGACCAAGCGAGGAGCATCCCATACGATCCAGACGAACGAGCAGTCACTGGTCGATGCTGTCGACGAGGTCACTGACGGTGGCGTCGACGTCGTCTTAGAGTGTTCGGGTGCGGAGGCAGTGATCGACCGGACGATAGCGACCGTCCGCAAGGGAGGTCAGGTGGTCTTCGTCGGTCTCCCGCAAGATCCGGAGCTGTCGGCGGACGTCTTCGATCTCATCGACAACGAACTCGACATCAGCGGCTCGTTCCGGTTCCGGAATACGTATTCGCAGGCTATCGAACTGCTTGCGTCGGAGCAGGTCGACGTCGAGTCGCTCGTCGACTTCGAATGTTCCCTTGCGGACACGCAACGTGCATTCGAGCGCGCCGCAGACCCCGAAGTGGTCAAAGGAATGATCTCGGTGGCTGGACAGTGACTGGCGCTGTATCCCCTCGCTTCGCTCGGGTGTTGAGGAAGGGGTCTGAGCGCC
>NZ_JBGUBC010000043.1:0-7615 GCF_041821145.1 Halopenitus sp. H-Gu1
AATTAAGCTGTACGTCAATAGACCGGCAAATAGTGTCGCAACGATATCGAGTCCGAGGTCAAGGATACCGTAGATGCTGCCTGCTTTGAAATTCTGTTTATAGGTCCAGAGTAGACTGTCCATAGCATTTGCAACTCGGGACCGCAGTCGTTCGTGCGCCTCGTAGTCAAAATCGTCTGTCATAGAATTCTGCTCTACAGGTAGTCAGTTGAAGCCGTCACCGTGGACCTCTTTTAACTTCTCCTTGGCTTCTTCAGTTCGGCCCTCCTCTTTCAACTGCTTCGCCTCCTCCAACTTCTTACTCGCATGTTTCGCCTTCTTCGCAGCCTGTCGACGTTCACGCCAGCTCATATCGCTACTTACCTTTTCCCCGTATACGGGCTCCTTTGCACCACCCTTCTTCATCCGCTGAGGAAGAGTGCGAACAAAGTCACGGGTCAGTTCCTGGTAGGAATCAGGGACCGGTTCACCGCGACGGGATTTCTCCTCGAAGTAGTTGTAGACCATTGTCTCCATATGGTATGACCGGACACCGGAGTCGCTGTTCTCGGACCACTTCTTCATCGTTCGAGTCAGGGCTGAGACTTTCCCGTTGTGGGCCTTGTCCCTTGCTTCGAACATTTGCTTGTATTGTCGCGGATTCGTTCCTTGCCAAGATTGGCCATTATGCGTGTCGGGGATCGCATATCCGTCGCTTGCATCGGTGAATAGGCCTGAAATCCCGCCTCGCGGATGATCCGCGTGCGGAATTTTATGATACCGGAATGCGGGTGCAATCTCGATCGTCGAATCGTGGTACTTCACTTTTACCACGTTCTGATCGACCGTGACCTCTTTCTCCGAGAACCGAGGATCGTTCTGAATCCGTCGCTTAATCGCCTGTAAACAGTTTGTTGGTCCATTCTTCTGTTCTGTCCACTGGCGGTGCTCTTCCGCGCTAAGCACGATCATCACGTCTGCATCGGAGTCCTTCTTGAGTGGGCCAGTCATGGTGCCCCGAGTGTAGGAACCAATAAGCTGACTGTCCTCTATCTCTAGGTCCCTACTGAGAATGTCGACGATGACGTCTCGCCGATCAGAGATCGTTTTGGCCTGTCGATCCGTAATTTCAGTTTTCTCAACGTGATCCTCGTAACTCTCCTCGACTTCATCTTTTTCCGGCTTCTGCTCTGTGGGTTTGTCGTCGTCTGAAATCGCGTCCATCAGGACCTGACCAGCCATACCGCTGTCTTCCACTGCTCGGTTGCCGTGGGAATAAGATCCGCCTGTAGAGTTATGTCTACCTCCCATTAGGCGGTCACCTCCGCCCTGCTGGTCCAAGCCGTAATCGGCATCTGTCCGTGTCCGAGCGCTGCGTTGATGTTTCGTTCCATTGGTTCGTAGAGTCGCTGTGATTGGTTCAACGGGACTTCGCGGAGCTGCACCTCGTTGATCCAACGCTGGCCTGCGGCGGCCACAATCTGTGGCGGTAGTTGGGTGAGCCAACGGGGTGATTGGAGGCCGATTAGCATGATTTTCAGGTGCGGAGCTTCAGAGACGATGGTTCGGAGATCATCTCGTAGTTGATAGAACCCGACGTTGGCGGTGAAGTACTGTGTTCCGTAGAAGACGCAGTCGTTGATTCCGAGATGGTCGAATACTTGGTAGCAGAGGCGGCGTTCCTCAGGGGTAGCACCTTTGATCAGGGGCAATACTTTGGTCTTCGTACCCGCGAGATTCTGTGCAATCCACAATGTCCCTTCTAAGCAGTTCCAGACGTGATTATGTCTGAGATCAGGGTCGTCCGTTTGATAGTCTGGGTAATCGCATGGGATATGGAAATCCGGTTCGAACGCCTGTACGATCTCAAGTTCTTCAAGCCACTCCAGTTTGGAGAGAATTTTATCGTTGATCGTCGTGGTGGTGATGACCGTGATGTTCTCTCCGAACCATGACTCTGCGGTGTGGCCAAGATTGACTAACGTGATGACCGTCGTTAGTCGAAGCAGTACCGTCAGGTCATGCTGACTCTTCCGGTGGAACTGATCGTGGGCTTCCTGTTTCTCCATGAGGAGAACGGGCCCTTTCGGTGCTTCTGCGGACGACGCTAGGCTGAATCCCTGGTTGTTTTCGATGGGGATCTGGTTTTGGCTCATCTTGGTTACTCCTCGAATAGCGTATTCTGGAACCGAGGATTGACGATCTGGGTGAGAACGGATCGAGTAAGCGGGTGCTGCTGAGATACGGCACCGGCGGATTTTCCTCGGACGTGTGTCGTTTCGCGGCTGTACATCAACCTGTCAGATAGGATGCGGCTGCACTACTTAGTCATCACGCAGACATAATCGCCACTAACGTCATTGTCATCATAAACGTCATAATCCGCACAGTCTATTGTAGAGATCATGTCCGGTCTCCAAGTTCCGAAACGAATCCACATTGTTCCCCTTGGATACGAAGAGGATCGTATCGTTAAACCGGTTCTCAGCTATGATGCTGATGAAGTTCTACTGCTTGAACCAGACCCAGACTCAGAAGAGATACACCGGCCAGAGTACCATGAACGTGTTCGAGACCAACTCCGCAATGCCGGTATTGAGATCGAAACCATCGAGTGTAACATATTCAATCTCTACAGCTCGCTCGGCACAATTGCTGAACTTGCAAATGAGTTCCGAGAGCACAACGTCTACGTTAATCTGGCTTCAGGGTCGAAGGTCACCGCGATCGGTGGAATGATCGCCTGTATGGCTACTGGCGCGATTCCGTACTACGTTCGAGCAGAAACCTACGCAGGAGGCGATGAACGCCCAGTCGCTTCCGGCGTCAAGAAAATCGAAACCTTACCGAAGTATCACATTGAGGAGCCTGAGCCACAACATATCTCGATCTTAGACTATGTTACCACAAATGAGCCAGTCACGAAGCACAATCTGATTGAATACGGCAAACACAAAGAACTCCCATTTATCGCCCGATATGATGCTGACGGCGTTCAAAACCCTGACAGAGGATACTATCGGCGGCTTAATACACAAATCATTAACCCGTTATTGAATCGAGGATTCATCGATGTTGAGAAACACTCGAAATACCAGTATGTGACTGTAACCGAAAGTGGTTCAAACCAACTACAGGCGTTTCGGTATCTCCTGAAGAGTTAACCCAGCTAATAGAAACTGGTTGTTGATTAGTGCAGCTATAGTCCGAATCTGGGAGATTTTCTAAAAGATCGTTCTTTAGGTGGGGATTGGGTGAATAGCCGCAACGGGAGGTGGTGACCATCAGTGCGTTCGGCGGGGGTTCTGATGTAGATCGCGTAGGTGAAGTCGAGATCGCGTTGACGTAGTCGTCGATCCACCTCGATCATTCTAACCGGAAATTGGGAAGGATTGATAGTCTTGCTGTTTAAACGCTAACATCAACTATGGAAGGGGTCAGAGCGTTGGACAAGCCCGGGTGTTCGATTTCATTCTCAACCCGGGGTGGTTCTAAGAGATGACGACGAAGTCGAAAACGGTAGCGGCCTTGCTCGCCGTCTTTTTCGGTTCGTTCGGTGCTCACCGGTTCTATCTCCGATCATACGGATGGGGTGTCCTCTATCTCTTGTTTTGTTGGACGCTGATTCCGGGACTCCTCGGTGTTGTCGAGGGGGTGAGGTACTTACTGATGGACGAGAGTAAATTCACTGCTAAATACAGTGAGGAGTCCGCGCCGGTAACTGAGACAGAGTCGAGGGATTCTCCGTCGGTGTCAGAACGTCGAAGCAGGAATACTTCTGCTGATTTCACTATTGAGATGTCCGTTGGGAGTGGGGGTGAGGTTTCGGTCGGGTCGCAACTTGACGAGGAGGAGATGGTTGATCAGTCTTCGGAAGCGTGGGTCCCGCCGGGAGAAGGGGTCTCAATCAATGGGTATGAGGTTCCGGACGGGATGGTCTACGTTGGAACGGATTTGAATTCAGTCGATGGGTTTCACGGGACGGATGCGTGTTTAATCGATCCGTCGCTTGATGTTGATGCCAGCAAGTCAGACCCGGAAGGGACTCGAATGTCGTACTGGCCGTCGTATTCGAGTATCGATCCGGGTTGTCGAGCGACGTATCTTGAGTGGTTGGCAAACGGTCGGCGTGATCCCGACATTGACATCGGGTACGTGTTCCTCTTCTTCTATGGTATCGAACGACGGGTGCTCTTTGATGCGCAGCATTCGAGCCAGGTGCGATCTGAGATTCCGCGCATCCTCGCCGAGGTGGAGGAGCTTCTGGAAGTGTATGGAGAGGAGAGTTCCTTCCCGGGGTACGCGACCCGGTTTCTGAACGCGGTGCGCGCAAAGTACGATCCCGAGTCTCTTTCGACGGTTCAGTACACGAGTCGGCGACGAGAGATTCCGTTGGGTGTCCGGGTGGAGATCGGTCGCCAGATTGCAGAAGAGGGGTCTCTTGATTCCGAGGTTGCGTTTGAGTGGTTCGAGCGATCGCCAGACACGTATCTGCGGACGCCAGGGCAGCGGTGTGAGGCGGAGTTCAAGTCGCTCTTCTTTGCGAAGTACGAGGAACGTTTTGAAGAGGGATTGATTGAGGAGTCCAATATAGCACCACTCACTGTTAGTTATCGGTCTGCCAGTCGTTCACTGCCGGACTTGGGGAGATCGAGATCGATGGTCTGCCGGATATTGCTGCGCTTTCGGAGCCGCTAGAAGCGATGCAAGAGTTGGCAAATGAGTGTTGTGACGAGTTAGACTCGTACTCTCGATACGTCGGGAGAAGCGATGATCGAGACAGTTTGGAGGCATTATCGTTCCTTCCCGAATCGCTTCTCGATGCTCATCAATCTGAGTCACTGGCTGACTGTATCCGATCGATTGAAAACGAGTTGGGCGGCTCTGAGATGGTCGAGACGAACCTTGATCTGATGCTTGAATACTGGCCTGTCGAGTCAGAAGAGGACGTTCGGAAGCGTGATCTGCGTCGACTGGCGAATTTGCTTGAGAAGCTCGGGTTTGGTGTGGAGCCAGATACCCGGTTTTCTGCCCCCTCCCGCGGGTGGGGTGATCCTGCGGTGATATACCGACTGCCATCCGAGGCGAGCGCTGAGACGTCTGCGGTTTCAGAAGGTATCAGACTAATCCAGAAGCTCGCTGTCAAAGTTGTACTAGCTAACGATGAGGTGGCACCCGAGCAAACGGAGTATCTCGCAGAAAACCTGGGATCGTTCCTCGAATTGAGTGAGTCTGACCGGTTACGATTGGAGGCACACCGTCGGTGGCTCGTTCTTGATTCTCCGACGCTGCATGGTGTCCGGCAGAGGGCGGAGGATCTGCCGGACGAGCAAAAACCTCGGATTGCGAAGTTTCTAACCGCTCTTGCGTGCTCTGATGGGAATATTGATTCGGACGAGATTCAGGAGTTATCGAAGATCTATCCGATGTTGGGGTTGGACGAAGGCATGGTTCACACGTACGTCCATCAGCTTCAGATGAGTTCGCCCGAAGAAGATGACGATCCGGTGACCATTCAACAGCCGGAGTCCACCAGTGAGGAGTACGAGATTCCAGAACCGGAGGTCGAAGAGGAGTCACCGAGTTCGGGGATAGAGTTAGATCAGGATCGAGTGAGGAGAACTCTCGAAGAAAGTCAAGAGGTGAGCACATTCCTTGCAGATATATTCGAGGATGATGAGGATGAGACAGAGAAAAACGATGCGCAGCAGGAGTCTCAGCCAGTAGAGAATCAGCCTGCTGATCAGGAGTCGAGTACTACAGATGACGAAAAGAAGGACTTAGACGAGGATCACCGCCGGTTCCTCGTCAGCCTTTCTCAGAAGCAACAGTGGGAGCGCGAGGAAGTCGAAGAGCTGGCTCGTGAACACGGATTATTCCTCGGGGCCGCAATAGAAGTGATAAACGACTATGCATTCGAACTTGTCGAAACACCCGTCATTGAAGGCACAGACGAAATAATGGTCAACAAAGACGTCTCCGAGGAGATCTTAGAATGAGTGACAACACGTCAGACCTGGAAGCAACAACGATCCGGCCACGTGACCGTGATGCAATCATTCAATCCCTCCAGGCAGGCCTCGTACCTCGACGCGGACTGCAACACATCCAGGTCGGTCGTGCGAAAGAGGTGAAGGCCGTAACTGAAGATCTTGATCGGATTGCCGACGGCGGCTCTGCAGTCCGGTTCATCATCGGGGAATACGGGTCGGGGAAAACGTTTTTCCTCAATTTGATGCGGTCAATCGCATTGGAGAAACGGCTCGTCACAGCGCACGCGGATTTAACGCCGGATCGGCGGTTCCGATCCACGTCAGGGCATGGGCGTGCGCTTTACCAACAGTTAGCTCGAAACCTTTCGACGCGTGCAACACCGGATGGTGGTGCACTTCGAAGTATTGTTGAACGCTTCATTGCGGAGGCCAATCGAGAAGCGACTAGTCAAGACGTCCCGACTGAGGACGTCATCCGTGACCGGTTAGACGAACTTTCAGAACTTGTTGCGGGGTATGCGTTCACGGACATCGTCGCACTGTACTGGAAAGGGTATCAGGAGAACGACGATGAGTTGCAACACGCAGCGTTGCGTTGGCTGCGTGGTGAGTACGACACGAAAACTGAAGCACGAAATGTTCTCGATGAACGCGTTCCGATTATTGACGATTCGAACTGGTATGAGATGACGAAGCTGCTGGCGCGCTTCGTTGATCTGGCAGGCTATGAGGGACTGTTGATCAATCTCGACGAGATGGTGAACCTGTACAAACTGTCCCACACGGGAGCTCGGAAAAGCAACTATGAAAAGCTTCTTTCGATTGTAAATGACGGGCTGCAAGGCCAAACGGTCGGGTTGGGATTTCTCTTTGCGGGCACGCCCGACTTCCTCACCGATACAAAACGCGGCCTGTACAGTTATGAGGCGTTGAAAACCAGGTTGGCTGAAAGCACGTTCGCGTCGGATGGGTTAGTAGATATGAGTGGGCCGGTTATCCGTCTCTCCAGTCTCACACAGGAGGATATGTTCGTGCTGCTTCAGAAGCTCCGTCACATCCACGCTGGAGGGGATCCTGAGAACTACGTTATACCGGACGAAGCAGTTGAGGCGTTTATGCAGCATTGTAATGAGCAGATCGGGGCTGCGTACTTCCAGACTCCTCGAAACACAATTAAAGAGTTCCTCAGTTTCCTCGCTATCTTAGAGCAGAATCCCGAGGTGTCGTGGGAAGAGCTGATTGGGGAGATCGAAGTCGAAGCGGAGGGTATTGAACCATCTCGAACCGAGGAATCGGAGTCCGCTGGGGACGACGAAGGTGATGATCTTGCCGACTTCAAACTCTAGCGACGATGAGGATACTTCTCGTCAGACCAAGTCCTTTGAGTTACTTCACGAGTCGATGCAACGTTGGGTTTGGAAGCAAGGCTGGGAGACGCTACGCCCAATTCAGGAACAAGCTATTCCTGTCGTTTTAGACGGTGATTCGGATGTTATTTTGTCGGCACCCACAGCATCAGGGAAAACAGAAGCTGCGTTCTTACCGATCCTCTCAGACATTACGGTTCGGCGAGAAGCATCTCAAAGTCCAAATTCGGGGTTCGATGTCGTGTACATCTCCCCGTTGAAAGCACTGATCAATGA
>NZ_JBGUBC010000044.1:0-7599 GCF_041821145.1 Halopenitus sp. H-Gu1
CCTTGCTCGGCCGCTTCCTTCACGCTAAGGTTGACACCCTTAAATGGGACTATACTAATACGCTTGGATATCCGCTCAACAGGACTGACAAGATTAATATATCCGACTATTTTGGTGTAAAGCAATGTCAAAACGAGGACTTCTGCGTCTTGCGTCCAAACTCGGCCAGGGACAGCAGTTTATTAATTTGTACTATAGTTTAAAAGATGATCCGTACGATCTAGAAGTGGACGAACAAATCTCAAGCTACGAGCGACCGTCCGAAGATAACAAGGGAACGATTCTTTTGCCGGTCACTGAAGGCGGGAATATCTTTAATAGCTTCACTTTCTCGGTGCTCGGTCACGGGTTTCGAACTCGTGGCTATGAGCCCAAATTCGTCGTCTGTAATAATGATCTCGATCTCTGTATTCGGAAACATAGGTTTCCAGATGACGTTTCTACCTGCGAGCTCTGTTATCACGGTGCCACGTCCACGTTCGACGCGTTCGGGATTGAACAAGTCCTAATCAGCGATCTATCTAATGGGGACGAACAGAACCGGGAGTTTCCGAGCGAAGGTCGGAACATCACGCACCGTGATATCGAGATATCAGATTTCGCGGCTGCATCGACACGAAAATTCATTCAGAAGTTCCGTATCGACTTCGAAAAGCAACCTGACTGCTCAATTTATCGGCGGTTCCTCTCAACGGCTGCACACCTCGTCGACATTGCATACCGACTCTACGAGGAGCATGATCCCGCAGCTGTTTTAGCACACAACCCGGCATATATTTACGGCGGCATCTATCTTGAAGTCGCTCATCAGCTCGACATCCCTGCGTACTCCCTAGGCACAGGATGGCAGGATCAACGGCTCCTGTTCGGTTCGCCGGGGAACAGTAGTACACTCTCACAGTTCGAGGATCAAACGTTCATTAGTGAGGTACTCAAGACAGAGCTTTCGCCCGAAGAGGAGACGCGCACTAGGGATCTTATGGCGAGTCGTCGGGGGGGATCTGGAACGAGAATCGATTACGTCGGCGGCGCAGATCAGTCAATCAAGAAACAGAACAACAAAACAGTTATAGGAATGTTCACTAACCTCATGTGGGATGCCTCGCTTGAAGCAGGGTGCCCGCTTTTCGACGATCCGTACGAGTGGATCCTGTCGACAATCGACTACTTCGCCGACCGGCCGGATGTCCACCTCGTGGTCAAAGTTCACCCTGCCGAGGCAGTGATTGGTGCTGAACGCGGTGTCGCCGACGAAATCGACACCGCTTACGATTCGCTCCCTGGGAACGTCGAACTTCTCCCACCCGATACGGATGTAAGCCCATACGAACTGTTAGAGGATCTGGACACCGGAATCGTCTGGAATTCGACGATTGGCCTGGAAATGGCATACTACGGTGTTCCGGTGATTGTCGCGGGCGAAACACATTATCGGGGGTTCGATTTCACGTTCGATCCGGATCAAGTTGACGGCTACTACCAACTGCTTAACGATATCCCCAACCTAGAGACGGACGATGAAATGGTCGCGAGAGCACGCCGGTACGTCCACTACCTCTTTTTCCAGAAATCGATACCGTTCCCGTACATCAAGACAGACGACGACTCCCTCGGCGGGCACGGCCTACCGGTCACACACGAAGAAATCGCCGACGATCCGGTTCTTGATCTCGTCGTCGACCGGGTGATTGCGGACAAGCCGGTCGTGCTGCCGCGTAACCTCGCGAAAGCGAACCACCACGTTGACCCAGTGGTGTAGGTCCGCCGAGTCACCTCGACCGATATCGTTGGTGGGACCGGCAGAGTCGCGTATCGCTTGTATACGGCCTCCGTGAGGACTCGGTCAGCTCCCAGCTGCTAGTCGGTGAAATCGCCAGACGATGACGCAGTCAACCAGTTTGGGTGGTCGTTGACCGCACAGGCGGGGAACGAGTCGAAAAACTCCCGCTGAAGCGGTATATAATGCCTGCCTTCACCCAACTGAGTCCCTGGCTTGCTACCGCATCAAATCAACGAAATAGATACCGACGTGGTCTACCTCCACTGGATCGGAAAGAGTTACATCCGGATCGAACAGTTAAAGCCTATCGAGGCACGGATCATCTTGACGTTCTACGACATGTGGCCGTTTACCGTCGGCGGTCACTACACCACCGGCTGTGACCGATGCACCGACGACTGTGGTGCCTGCCACGTGCTGGATAGGACCGACTATAGACCTCACCCATCGCGTTTGGGAGCAACAACGGGATGTGTGGGCTACGAATCGAGTTCACGCCGGTCACGCCGAGTACATGGCTCGCTGAACGCGCTCACGAGAATTCGCTTCTGGAAGGCCGATCGGTTGAGGAGATCCAAAACGGATTCGATCTCGAAACGTTCGCCCCGACGGAATAAGCGGTGGCAGATATTCGACCTCCCGACCGACCAGCAGGTCGTCTTCTTCGGTGCGATGGGAGCGACTATCGATCCGCGGAAAGGGTTTGACGGACTTGTCACTGAGATCAGAGAATTGGATCGCTGGGGGACCACCGATCAGTTTCATGTCGTCGTGTTCGGTGCCGGGAACTCCATCCCTGCCCCCGATCGAACCATCGATACTATCCTAACCCTTAGAAATAATTGCGCCCACTTCAGGAGGTGGTGTTTAGATAAGCTGGTTCCATGCGAAGGCGAACGCTTGTAACCAATTTTCAGCGGTGCGTGGTTCGACGTGGCTGAACGTATTTGAGAACTGGTTAGTTCGCCGTTTTAGTTCTCGGAAGACACGTTCGACGGCATTCCGATTCCCATGTGTAACATGCTGGAATCGGAGTCCGTGCCGGTGGCAGGCCGCCTGTAACCACGGAGCACCGTCGACGAGAAAGATTGCGTCGTCGACCCGATGTTTCTCACGGAGTTCTGAGAGAAACATCGAGGTGATTGCGGTGGTTCTCGTCGGATAGAGCCGCACATGGAGCAGGCGGTTCGTGTCGGGATCGACTGCAGCGAACAGCCAATATTGCTCGTCATTGAGTTGAATCACGGTTTCATCGACGGCAACGTGGTTCGGGTCAGCACCGTCTGTGGGCTGTAAATCGGCCTTCTGGACCCACCGATGCACAGTCAGTCGATCACATTGGCAAAGTCCCGATAGCGTTCAGCAGCCGCTAAGTCTGCGTAACCGCTACCGGAACGGGCATCTGAGCAATAGAGCCGGTGCGTTTTGGCCGATGAGGTCGCTGTCGGCGGCGAATCGCCGCCGACACGACGGTGTTGCCACTCACCACTGCACCCTGATGAGGTGCAGCTATCGGAAGAACCGGTCGTCAAGTGGTTGATTCGCTGGAACAGACCTGCGGACACCAAGTGCTGTCCAAGCTGCGCGGAGCGTCATTTCGCAGAACTCCGTGAACGACCACTGCAAGAGGCGGCGCCCCCCACGGCGGGGCGCCGCCACGTACCTCCAGTGGAGATATCGCCAACTGTTCTGAAGCAGTAGGCTCACTACGAACATTACCAACCGCAGTCCAGCATCCTGAGAACTAGTGAAAGCGAGGCTCTGCTTGGCTAATCGGTAGCTTGATTCGATGCCGAAGCGCTTGCTGTAGTGCTCTCGTGCATCTCGTGGCGTGTGGATAAAGGGCGCGTCAGCGGCGTAGCCGTGACGCGCCACTCCGTGTTCGTCGTACCGTCCCTGCTGGTATACGCAGTCGATGAACACAGGGAACGTCACCTCGCCAGCGAGATCGTGTTCGATCTCGCGGCTCCAGCCTTCGCTGAGTTTGTTTTGAATCGTCTCACCCCACTTGACGATCGGCATCACATAGGCGTAATTGTGCGCGTACAGCAGCTTGAGACAAGTGCTGTTGTAGAACCCTCGATCGAGGTAGACGGCCTTGACGCCGAGGTCAAGGCCGTCAAGGAGTTCCAGAAACTCGCCGAGGACATCGCTGGTGGTATCGCCAGCGACAAGCTGGCGAACCGCCAAGGTGTACCGCTTGTTGCGTACGCGCACGTAGAGTGTCGCATAGGCATGGAACGTCGTTGTGCCACGCTTGGCCTGTGAGGAGTACAGAGCCTCGGTTTCGTCCTCATCATCGTAGTAGGGGTCGAGGTGGAGGTCTGCGCAGACCTCCACCGGTCGATCTGGAAGTGTCTCAAGCGCATCCCGTTGCAACAGCGTGTCTCCAACCGCTTCAACCGAATCAAGCTCAAACTGATCGGTGAGATGTCCACGGACGGTATTGGCGTGCGGTGAGTCGTCAGTCGTTTCGCAGACGTGGTTGATTGACCCGCCGGCGCTGGCGCCGGCGAGGACCTCGCACAATGTCTCTGTCGTGACCTCTACGTTCTCGTCGAGGTCTACCGTAAGCTCCCCTTCGAGGCTGTTGACGACAAAATTAAGCAGGTGCTCTTCCTCTATCTCGCTGTCTGCTTGGGTTGACTGCACATCCTCTCCAAGCAGAAGCTTACTCTAACCCGATGTGATCGACTGACAGTAGTTCGATGACGATCGACACCCAAATTCTCAAGAATCGAGACTGTATCCGAAAGTGATAAGCCAGCCAAATGCAGTCGGATACCGAGCTTCATCGCCGGCTCGGGTGTCGCCTCTCGCTCCAGAAACTCTAACTCGATACACCCGCTATCGCCGCTGAGGCGGTCGAAACTGAGCATGAACCACTCAAACCTTTGACCGCCTCGTTCCTTATCGCAACGCTACCTCAGGAGTTATAGTAGTAATTAGAAATAGTTGCCCACTTTTGGCACCGAGATCTGGTCGAGAGCGGTGTCGATCGCTGTTGTCAAGTCGTCAAGCGAGTCAAAGAATCGGTTGCTGAGAGCTGCTTGGAGCTGTCTCCAGCACTCTTCGACAGGATTTAACTCCGGAGAATACGCTGGTAACGTCACGAAGACGAGGTCCTCACAGGCCGCTAGGTCCGTGACGGTCGACGCCTGGAAATACGGCGCCCCATCGAGAACCACGATCAGATCATCTTCAAATTCTTTACATAGTGCTAAAATGAAATGTTTTGCGTGGTCAGCGGTGATGTACTCTGTGAGCCGAGAGAAGAAGCACTCACCGTCCTCGGTGATCGCGCCCAAAAGACACGTCCAGTCCCGTTGGCCGGATAATTCGACAGAGGGCCGCGTGACGCGCGGAAACCACGCGGCACGCGGCTCGACTTGAACGGATTTCTTCGTCTGATCGATACAGACTACGGTGGCGTCCATCTCTCGTCGCTTTTTTGATCTCCTCGTGAAACGCTTCTTAGTCGGAATCGTCAGCTTCAGCGGCTGTTCGGCGTGTTTTCTGATAGGTTAACCCGCTTCTTTCAACAGCCGCCGACAGCTCGGAAGCGAGTAGTCAACCGCGTAAGTCTCCTCGAGATACTGCTGAACGAGCGCCGGCGTCCACGCCGGCGCATCAAAGCCGATCTCTTGGGGAGATTCGTGGACTGTGTGTTCAAATTCGTGTTGATGTGTTTCTGAGAGTTTTCGCTTTCGTCCAGATCGGTGAGCATCAGTAACGGCCTGTTCAAGCGGCTCGTCAGTATCGAGTCGCTTGAGCCAGCTGTAGATCGTTCGTCGGCCGGTATCGTGCCAGTCGGCAAGTTCAGTCTGCGTGACGCCGTTTTTGTACGCGATCGCAGCTAACAACCGTTGTGTCGGTTTGTTCCCGTCGACGTTGTCAAGTGCGTCTTGGAGTTCTTCGACGGAGATCTCGTCGAGATGATCCATTAGATACAGTATTATTCTCTGGGTGGAAAGTTCTAACGCCTACTATATGCTTCCTTGAGGAGGTAACGAACGAGCTTTGTTGTTCAGGACGGTTCGTCGTAGCCTGCCTCCCTCTATCGAATCTCGCACTGTTTGCTGAAATACTTCGAGTTCTCGACCCAATAGTTTTCTATTTCTCCTAGATCTGTGATCATCAGATACGGCTTCAACTAACGGTTCATCGTGTTGAATAGTATCAGCCAGCTATAGATCTTGGGCCGTCCAATATCGTATCACTCAGCAAGTTCTATTTGCGTCACATCGTTTGTACGCTGTCACGGCTAAGAGGCCTTGAGTCGGCTGTTTACCTTCTACTTTATCAAGCGCATCGTGAAGTTTGTCGATGGAAATCTCTTTGAGGTGATCCACATGATTTGTTAATTATAACGATCTGATAATTCTAATGGTTACTATAGCAGCGCCTCTGTGGACACCGTTGATGACCGGCTTTATTCGTTCAGCTTTGCATGGAATCAGCTTATCTCAACACTATTCCTGATAGGGAGCTATGCTCCGGTATATATCTAAGTATTTATCAATAACAGTTTTGACAGAAAAACGATCTTCAGCAACACGACGGGATTGTTCGCTTAATTGTTCTTTTCGTTGTGGACTTTCAACCGCCCATGTAATACCCTTTGTAAGATCATCTATGTCAAATGGCTCTGCCAAATATCCATTTTTCCCATGTGTTATTATATCTGCTAAGCCCCCCACATCAAAGGCAACACAGGGCGTTCCGCTGGCGATCGACTCAACAGCGATATTTGGAAGATTATCTTCCCGAGATGGAATAACCGTTAAATCCGCTGTACTATACAATAAACGAAGTTCATCTTCTGAGAGTCTTCCTAAATGTCGCACAGGCACCGGAAATTCCTGATGTTGAATACTTATGTTTCCAAAAGTAAGTGCTACAATTTCAGGTGCCCCGCGTAGGTTCTTTAGTGCTTCTAAAAGAAGATCACCCCCTTTTCTGTGCGTCTTATACGCAGATCCAAATATAATATACTGTCTGTCTTGGTCAAGATCAAAATGTTGAATCCCTTCCGTTTGGCTCCGCGGATAGAACAAATCCACATTTATACAATTGGGAACAACATCTATTTGCATCTCACCTAATAAACTGCTCTCTCGGGCCTGTTTCGCAAGCCATTGACTTGGTGAAACGACCGTAATATCTATTTCGCCCCAATATTTCTTCTTTCTCTTCCATACTGAGCTCGCAAGATCGTCTGACTGATCACTTTTCAAATGTGGACACGAACCACACTCCGTTTGATATTTTATACAAGATTTTGAATAGTGGCACCCACCAGTAAACGGCCACATGTCATGAAGTGTCCACACTACTGGGACATCTATCTGAGCGATCGTTTCTGGCCGAATAAATCCACCAGAGACCCAATGGAGATGGACTATATCTGGATCGTGCTTGACAATCTGCTTTGCCCGACGCTCTGGTGTCCAAGCGGGTGAAAAGGCTTCGGGATCTCGGTCCGGATACCGTTTCAGTGGTATTTTATCAAAACGACGTCTAATCTTGGATTTGATTTTTCCTTTTACTCCCTCCGGACCGTATACTTGATTGTCGTCGCTATCCTTATTTTGAACTAGCATTCGTGAATCAACGCCGTTGGAACGGAGACCACTATGAAGTCGATAGGCGGCTCGGGCTGCACCGCCATTAGTATCAGAAGTGTTTAGATGGAGTACTCTCATCATGATTAACAAATGGGCAATCCTCATTTTTCTTTCCATCTGATCGGAAGCCTGTACCCACGGAATTAATTGAGATATTGTCGCTCAACGCCGCTATCGTATTAGTTACAACCA
>NZ_JBGUBC010000045.1:0-7254 GCF_041821145.1 Halopenitus sp. H-Gu1
CAGTGAGTGGGCGTCACTCGTTCCAGGTCGCGACGTCAGCAGACCAGACGAACTCGTCGAGTCGCTGTTGGGTGAGTTCGACGACACGCTGGCAATACTTCCAGAGCGTCTCGTTCAGCGTCGCCCTCGTCGCAGCGTCGAAAGCCTCCTCGCCCGGGTACGCACGTTCGGGGATCTCCGGGTGTGTCGTACAGACGACGCGTGGTGTACTCTCCTCGTCTAGTGTCCCTGTCTGAACGATTGCATACTCGTCGGCATCCCACAGTCCCTGTCCCTCCTCACGGCTCAATCGGGAGTCGAGACGATCGAGCAACTGTAACTCCCCCTCGGAGACGTTCGTGTCGGGTCCCTCGAACAGTTCCTCGAAGGCCTCCGTTCGAGCCTCGGATACCCACTCATCGACGTGGTCCCTGACAACGCTGAGTAACTCTCGTTCGGTTTCGAATTCGGCCATGTGAAATGGTATCTGGGGAGCGTATTCAATCTGGCCACCGTTGGCGTTCCGACCCCCTCTCTTTTGGTAGTCCACCTCGAAACGTCCGTATGGCTATCTCATATGGAGACCGCGTCAAGTTAGCGTTCACTGCGACGTATCCGGACGGAGAACTCTTCGACACGTCTTCGAGGGAGGTGGCCGCCGAACACGGCGTCGAGACGGACAAACGCTTCAGACCGATCGTTCTAGAGATCGGGTCCGAACCGGCAATGGAATCCTTACAGGAGGGGTTGATCGGCTTAGAGGAGGGAGACACCGAACGGATCGAGGTGCCACATGAGGACTTCACGTTACCCTACGACCGCGAGGAGTTCGAAGCGATGGTCGGAGAATCTCCCGAGATCGGCCAAGAAATCCATTCGCTGACGGGGCTGCTCGGAACGGTCGTCGAGATGACCGCCGATTCAGTGACGGTCGACTTCGATCCCGACCGATCGGGCGAGATACTGACCTTCGACGTCGAAATCCTCGAAATCAATTGACGTCCTCCCGCACCTGAAGACGCGGGAATCCCACGGCTCTGTACCGCTGGATTGGGATATTACGGGTTTGATCGCGTCCCCGGGTGTGTGGAATCACGTGTCTCGTTTTTTCTTCGGTTCACGTCCAAGGACGCTCGCGACGGATTCGATGCGGTCGTCGACGTGCTGTTCGCGGTCGCGATATTGATCTATCTCCACGGAGGAGATGACGCGGTTGCCCTCGACTGCGTTATGTGCCGCCTGAACGGCTTCGAACACTTCATCGACGTCTTCGGCTTCGATGACGGTATCCGTTGCAGTCAACTCGTAGGAGATGTCGAAGTCGTCGAGCGCGTTGATGGCCTGTGCGATGTCCTCCGAGAGGCTCCCGTCGTGGATCGGAATGACCTCGAATCGAGCGATTACTGTCATGATTATCTACCCTGGCTCTGGCGTGGAGTGGCGACTCCGATCCATAGCCACATTGTGATACGTGACCACCCACCATAGTCTCTTGGCTGACCTGGCACCCGTCTTCCGGAGCAGCAGTGATCGTGATCGGAGGTTCAATGTCACAGTGAACCTCGTTCTTACCCCTCAGTAACCGTGCTTGGGGCTTTTACGGCTCGTTACGCACGTTCCACACGCATGACCATCAAGCTCCCCTCTCGGCGGACGGTCCTCACACTGCTCGCGGTTGCGGGCCTGTCGTTGGTTCTGGCTCTCGTGTTCGGAGCGTTCCGAATCGTCCGGACTGACGGAGGTAACCGGGAGCAAGCCGTCGAGTCCGTTTCGCTTCCCACACCGAGCGGAGAGAGTGACGTCTCGGTCGAAGAAGCGATCGCGAACCGTCGATCGCGGCGTGAGTACGACGAGAACGCTCTGTCACGTCGTGAACTCGGACAGTTGCTCTGGGCAGCACAGGGCGTCACGGAACGAACGACAGGCTATCGGGCGGCACCCAGTGCGGGGGCGCTGTACCCGCTTGAGGTGTACGTCGTCGTCGGTACTCCTGGTGTGGACGATCTCGGGAGTGGCGTCTATCATTACCGACCGGAGAACCACGAACTTGCCCGTCGCAAAACCGGTACCGTCCAGTCGGAGCTCCGGGCGGCCGCAGTCGATCAGGAGTTCGTCGAAGAGGCGGCCATCGACATCGTCGTGTGTGCCGTCGACGAGCGGACGACAGGGAAGTACGGAGAGCGAGGACGCAAACGGTACGTTCCGATGGAGGCCGGCCACGCCGGCGAGAACCTCTACTTGCAAGCCGAGGCGCTGGGTCTTGCGACCGTTTCGATCGGTGCCTTCTCCGACGACCGCGTCCGTGATGTCGTGGAAGCACCGTCGGATCAGCGACCGTTATACGTCTTCCCCGTCGGAGGGCGTCAGTGATGATCGAGGTCGTCTTCAGTCACTGGGGGCTCGCGACGACGACCGTCGCGCATGCCGTGTTGACGCTCGTGACTGGATTCGTATTGCTCGCGGAGCGGTACGGCTATCCTCCGCGAGGGGACTGGAGGGGAATCCTTCGGGTTGCTCACACCGCGTTCGGGGTGCTGCTGGTCGTCTACCTCATCGCGACGTATCTCATCGTCCCGATCTGATCACTCCGGTAGTGAGCGGTGTACTCTCCTACTCGATTTCGATCTTTTCGACGTCGAAGTCAACGTTTGTGATGACGTTTTTGCTTTTCGGGGAACTCCCGACAGTCCTTCTGAAGTGACGAGATCGGGGCCTCGGCTTCACTCCCACACTTGACGATACGAGGCCGGTCGCGGAACGTACTGGGGGCCAGTAATACTGTCGGGAGGACGGTCATGAAGGGAAGAGACTGCTCAGCACTCCCAATCAGCGGTAATCAGGACGATATTGATATGTGATGGGTGTCTTGACACGGACATGGCGACCGTCTACTTCAGGGATGATACGGACCCCGTTGAAAGCGAGCGCGTGTTCATCGCGGAGAATGGATGGGTAGCGGTGACTGGCGAGGAGCGGGATCCGATCATGTTTCCCGCCGATAGGGTCGATCGAGTTGAAGGAACCGACGGCCTCTACTACGATACGGCCGTGCTCACCGAGGAAGTCGGCTCCAGAAACGTTGACGACGACGGACACGTCCTCCAGGAGCCGGAGCTCATTCAGCGGATGATGACCGAGGTGGAGATTTACTGACGGTTGCGCTGTTGAAATATTCTCATACGGGTCGGTATTATCTGACGACAGTGACCGGAATGGTGGCGTGATCGACCACGTCTCGTGCCACGCTGCCCAAGAGCTCGATGGTTCGTTCCGACCGGCCCCGGTGACCCACGTAGAGAGTCTCGAACGGTCCCTCCTCGGCGTAATCCGTTATATTCCTCGCCGGTTGGCCGTAGAGTAGTTCTCCGGACGCGTTTTGTCCCCGCTCCGCTGCAAACTCGATCGCCTCCTCTAAGATCGCTTGACCTTGCTCCTCCGCCTCGTCAAGGCTATCGATGATCAGCCTGCCCCGGCGGTCGGATTCGGATATCGGTTCTTCCCCACCAGCGTCATAGATATCCGGTTCGATTGCGTGGATCAGCGAGATCGATCCGCCGGTCGCGTTAGCGATGTCCGTAGCGTATGCAAGCGCCCGGTTGCTCTCTTCGGACCCATCAACGGCGACAAGTAGTTCCATACCAAACCATCGACGCCAGAACAGTTAAATCGCTTGTCCCATCCGACGATCTGGGAACGATCCTCTGCTCCTCGAGGCCGGAGGCTCCACTGTGGATTCTGCTGAGGATTACACCAGAGCCGCCGATGATTAGTCGTCAGTCACTGTCGGGGTCGGCGAATCCGTAGCTGGGGCGGGTGGCTCGTGCGTCCCGAAGTTGGGATGGGTCTCTTCCATCCAGACGTAGACGATCGCCCCGGAGATGAACATCAGGATTGCGGTCATGTAGAAGGCGGCTTCGATATTGACAAACTGCATCGAAAGCCCGATCAAGACCGCGCCGACGGCGTACCCAGAGTCCCGCCACATCCGGTAGACGCCCATTCCAGCCGACCGCCACGTCGGATGCGCTGCATCGCTCGGCACGGTCATCAGGTTCGGATACAGCAACGCCATCCCCAGACCGGATGCGGCGGCCAGAACGGCCCACGGGAGATAGCTCTCGACGAGCACCATCCCGAGCACTCCGGCACCGGCCAGGAACATTCCCCAAATTACGGGCGGACGCCGACCGATGCGATCTGCGAGCCCCCCAGTCCCAATCTGGAGGAAGTACATCGCGCTGTGGACGCCGACTACGACACCAACTGCGGCAATTCCGAGTCCCTGACTGGTGAGATACAGCGGGACTGCGATCCAGAACAGCGTGTCCACGAAGTTCTCGATGTGGCCGGCCTGTGCCGCGGCGAACAACGTCTTGTCCCCATAGGTTGCTCGCTTCAGCACCTCGTTGAACGGGAGATTCGCGTCGTGGTGGTCATCGTCGGCTTCTGCATGTGCGTACTGGACGGTCTCTTTGATCAGGAAGACCGAAATGAGGAACGCCAGCACGACGACGACGGCGAGGAAGTAAAACGGCTCGGGCCGGAGATTCCACTGGCCAGCGATAAGGCCCGTAACCCACGCACCGACGGCGACGCCCGAGTAGCCGAACGCCTCGTCAATACCGACTGCGAGTCCACGTTCGCTGGGACTTGCCAGATCGATTTTGGCGTTGATTGCCATACTCCAGGTCAGCGCCTGGTTGATGCCAAGCAGGATGTTCCCGACTGAGATCCACGCCCAACTGGGCGCAAAAATCAAAATGATCGGGAGCGGAAGCGCCGTCGCCCAGCCGAGGACGAGGACCGGCTTGCGGCCGTACTCCTCGCCCCATTTGCCCGCATAGAGGTTGAGGATCGACTTCACGACCCCGAACGAGACGACGAACGACCCGATGACGAACAGCGATTCAACCCCGAGGACGTCGCGGCCCAAGACGGGGACGACGGCACGTTCGGACCCGATGGTCAGCCCCGTCGCGAACACCAGCAGGACGTGCAGTGAGAACTGTCCTTTGTGCTCGCGGATTCCCTGTTTGAGTTTCGTTGACGTACTCATGAATCACTCGGCTGCGCAGTTGTTTGGACCCAGTTCCAGCTCGGCCAGTTCGTCGGCAGGAACCGATTCCTGCCCTACATTCGTCCGTTTGACGCGCTCGAAGTTCGGCGGATGATCCGGGATGTCCGAAGCGAGTTCCTCGATAAACGTCTCTCGGTCGCGTCCGAGATCGTCGTTCCGCTCTCGGACCTCACCAAGGGTCTCCGTCACCGGCGGTTCGGGCGAACCGGGATCATGAGCCGGCAGAACGACGGCGTCGTCCGACCGGTCCAGCAACCGCTGGAGGCTCTCGTAGAGTGTCGCCGCGTTCTGTTTGATGTCGGAGTCTTCGATCCCTGCTTCGACGCCGAGTTCAACGCGCCCCACGCTTTCGTGGAAGAGCGTATCGCCCGTAATCAGTGCTGCACCGTCGATGTCGAACGAAACACTTCCTTCGCTGTGTCCCGGCGTGTGGATGACTTCGATATCGAGACTGCCGATCCGCACTAGCTGTCCATCCTCGATTGGCGTTGCGTCGATAGCGAGCGCGTCCTTCGGGTGAAGGTAGTAGGGAACATCGTAACGGTCGGCCAGTTCTGCAGCACCCGAAACATGGTCGGCATGGGCGTGCGTGTCGAAGACGCCGACGAGTTCGGCGTCGTTGTCGTCGAGAATCGCCGCATATTCGTCGAGATAGTGCGACGGATCGAACACTGCAGCCTCTCCGTCCGAAATCAGAACGTGCGAGAGACAGCCTTTTCCGGGCCGTGAAACCTGAATAAGCGTGCCTTCAACGTCAACAGGAACAGTTGCATGCCGGTGAACGCGACTCCAGCCATTCATTCCATCCGTGAGCGTCTCGGCGTCATATCCGAGCTCCTTAAGCACGTCCGTCGCGATCTGCGCGACGACGCCCGCAGCACAGACGGTAACCATCTCCTTCTCTTCGGGGAGGTCTGCGAGGGCATTCTTCGCGGCGTCGGGGTTCTCGGTCAGTTCGTCGTAGACATCGACGTTGACGCTGTCCGGAATGTGCCAGTCGTCGTAATTTTCCTCGTGGCGAATATCAAGCACGAGGAGGTCATCTTCCTCGGCTTGTAATCGTTCACCAAGTCTCTCGGGGCTAATCTCCGACATCAGTGTATACCTATATGGGAACTATTAGAATATAGGTGCTGCCGGACATGACCGGCACTATTAATTACATCGAGACCGAAGAGACGTGTATGAGTCTCTATGAGGCCTCGTTCCGGGTCAAACACGAGTGTCCATATCGAGAGATCTCGGAGCATTACCCGGACCTCACGATTCGGGAGTGGTACCTGAGCGACTGTCAAGTGGTCGAGATCACGTCCCCGGGATCACCAACCGACGACTTACTCGACAAGATCGACGACCTGGGGTCGGTTCTTCACAAGTCGATTGACGAGTCCGGACTCCATGTCGTCACACAGTCCTGTCTCTGCTCGTTAGAGGATTCCATCATCGAACGGTTCGAAGAGTACAATTGTCTGTATCAGCCGCCGACGATTCATCGCCAGGGCTGGGAGCATTATACGGTGATCGCCTTCGACGAGAGTGACGTCCGGGCACTCCATACCGATCTGGAGACTGATCGAGACGTCGAAGTTCTCTCGAAAACGGCGATCACGGAACAAGAGATCCCCCACAGTATGCTCGCCCCGGTCGATCAGTTATTCGAAACCGTGACTGACCGACAGATGGCGGCGCTTCGGCTGGCGTTAGAAAGCGGATACTACGAGCAGCCCCGGAAGACCTCGCTCCGTGAACTAGCCGATCGGACTGCCATCGCCCGCTCGACGTACGAAGAACACCTCCGGAAGGCTGAGAACAAACTCCTCACGAACGCGGGACAGTTCTTACGACTCGTCACCGCGACGTCGACGTCGGATCCACTGCAAGTGGACGAGACGCATCAAGCCGAACAGGCTGCTGACTAACCGGACGGAGAATCCGTCAGAGATCGAGCACCCGGATGATCACAATACCCTTGGGTCGGAGTTCCGAATACGGAGTACATGACAGACTCGTCCGAGCCACGTTCGTCGCCACTTTTCGAGGCAAAGGAGTTCGACGAGTCGTCCGTCTTTACGCCGGGGGCTCTCTTAGAGAATGCACGCCGGCAGAAGGACCTCCCGGAACGGCCGGTCCCCGATATTCAGTACCTCACAAAGCCGGTTAGTTAGAACGTCTGCTTGCTAAGGATGTGCACTCCAAAC
>NZ_JBGUBC010000046.1:0-7232 GCF_041821145.1 Halopenitus sp. H-Gu1
TTCTACGTCGAACTTCCCCGGGGAGGTGAGTGACCCATATCTTTTTTACCATGTCGGGTGCGTCTTCCAGCGTATAACCGGTACCGGCGATGAAAGAACCCATTCACATTCTATACGTCGGTCTTGACGAGGAACCGCGAGATCGGATTACCGACGCGCTCGAGGAGCGGCGTGACTCCATCGCCGTCGAGACGGCGGCGGATCCGGCCGAAACGATAGCTCACCTCGAGGAGCAATCGTTCGACTGCGTCGTTAGTTCCGGCACGCTCGCGGACGGAACGAGTGTCGAGTTACTTCGTACCGTTCGAAAGACGTTTCCAGCGCTCCCGTACGTTCTGTTCGTCGACGAACTGTCGGTGGAACTCATTAGCGAGGCGATCGACGCCGGCGCCACGGATTATCTGCCTCCGGTTCAGGAGGATGCACACTTCTCACTTCTTGCAGATCGGATTTTCGAGCTCGTGCAGCAGCATCGAGAGACCGAACGCACGGGCGAACTCGAACGAATTAATACCGTCGTTCGTGATCTCAACCGAGCACTCGTTCGCGCCTCGTCCACGGACGAGATCGATCGGCGTGTCTGTGAGGTCCTCAGTCGATCGGAGCCCTACGTGTTCGCCTGGATCGGCGAGCACGATCCCGAATCGGGGACGGTAACGAGGCGTGCTGCTGCCGGCATCGAGGATGGGTATCTCGAAGCGATCACCATTACGATCGACGGGGAAGCCACTGCACAGGGACCGACGGGGCGGGCCGTCCGTACCCACGAGATGCAAGTCATGCAGAACATCCCTGAGGATCCGGCGTATGAACCGTGGCGCGAACAGGCCCTCGAACGCGGATATCGATCGAGCGCCGCCATCCCCCTCGTGTACGACGGGACCCTTTATGGCGTGTTGAACGTCTATGCGGACCGCACCAACGCGTTCGACGCCGACGAACAGGCGCTACTCGAGGAACTCGGCGATACCATCGCCTACGCCTACCACGACGTACGGGTCCATACGGAAGCGCGCCGCTTTCAGCGTGCAGTCGAGCAAGCCGCTGACGCCATATTCATCACTGACACGGAGGGAACTATCGAATACGTCAACCCAGCCTTCGAAGATCTCACGGGATACACCGCCTCGGAGGCGATCGGTCGGAATCCAAGAATCCTCAAATCGGGTGAACTACCCAGAGAATATTACGAAGGAATGTGGGAGACGATCCTCGGTGGAGAGATCTGGAAAAGCGAGATCGTCAACGCGAGGCGATCCGGTGAGCTGTACCACGCCGAGCAGACGGTCGCTCCGATCAACGATGACAAAGATACTATCGAGGGATTCGTCGCTATTCAACGCGACATAACCGAGCGGAAAGAACGGAGAAGCGAATTAGAGCGGTACGAGTATCTCTGGAACAATCTGCCCGTCGGCGTGGGTCGATTCGAGCCGGAGGGGGAGTATCCGTTCGTGATGGCGAATCCTCGTCTCGCCGAAATCGCGGGGGCACGATCGAAGGCGGCACTTCTCGATCGATCACTTCTGGAGTTGTGGCATGATGAACGGGAACTTGAAACGTTTCTCGAACGGATCGCCGATGAGAGACGAGCGACGACGAGAACGCAATTCGAGACGCTGGACGGGGAGCTGATTTGGGTCTCGGTGAGAGCCCTCTGTAACGAATCCGCCGGTGAACCCGTCGTCGACGTCGTCATACAGGACGTCACCCAGATCCGAGAAAAAGAGATATATCTCGAGGAGGCTCAGGAGGTGGCGAATATCGGCTGGTGGCAAAAGAACATCCCATCAGACCAGATCTATTGGTCCGAGCAGATCTACGATATGTGGGGTGTCGACGGTGACGTTGGTCTGATCGATCACGACACGTTTCTGTCGATCATTCACCCCGAGGATAGAGACGCCGTCGACGAACAGTGGGACGTTGCCAAGGAGGGTGGCCCCTACGACATCGAACATCGAATCATCACTCCTGATGGTGTGGTGAAATGGATGCGAGAAAAAGCAGAACTCACTTTCGACGAGTCTGGATCGCCTGTGAGCGCGATCGGGATCGTTCAGGACATCACGGAACGGAAACAGAGGGAGCAAGAACTCGAAGATCGAACCGAACAGTACGAGGCCGTTATCGAGAACGTCCACGATGGTCTCGTGATCGTCCAAGACGAGGTCATCCAGTTTGCGAACGCACGCATGTCCGAACTGACTGGCTATTCTCTCAGTGACATAATCGGTGGATCAATAACCGATCTCATCGGGGAGGACTACCGACAAACGGTCTTGGACCGCTATCGGACTCGACTCGAAGGGGGGGAGACGCCGACGGAAACCTACAAAATCGACCTCCGTCAACATGACGGCGATCTGCTCCCCGTCGAATTAAGCGTCGGGACGTTCGATTATGAGGGGCGACCGGCAGCAATCGCAGCCGTCAGGGACATCTCGGATCGAATCGAACGAACACAACAATTGCGCGTGATGGATCGGGTGTTGCGCCACAACCTGCGTAACGATATGACGACCATTCAAGGGAACGCAGAGGCGATCCGGACTGAAGTCGACAGCGTGGATGAAAAGGCGGAGAAGATCATCGACACGAGCCGTCAACTCATGCGAACCGTCGATAAAGAACGGGAGATCGTGGACGTCATCGCCGAACGCCCCGAGCGGACGGATATAGACGTTGTCGACGTCTGTCAACACGTTGTGGCTACCGCACACGAGAATCATCCGGAGGCCGCCATCGACCTCGATCATCCCGAGGAGGCATCCGCACTCGCAACCGAAAAGCTCGGGCGGGGTATTAGGGAACTGCTCGAAAACGCGATCGTTCACAACGAACGGGAGACGCCCGAGGTTTCACTCACCGTCGAATCGCGCGATGAAACGGTTCGAATCGAGATAGTTGATAACGGGCCGGGAATTCCGGAGGAGGAAGTCAACGTACTGACCCGACAATACGACGTCGAGCCCCTCTATCACGGCAGCGGGCTCGGACTATGGCTCGTCAACTGGATCGTCAAACAGTCCGGGGGAAGACTCGAATTCGAGGAACGCGATCCACGTGGCAGTATCGTCACGATCGAACTCCAGCGGTCGTTTTGAAGCAACCGTTGAACGCCAGCCATCGCCGGGAACCGATGTCGTCCCCGGGACGAGCAACGTAGTGCGTGACTGGTCGAAGAGTTGGATCCCGTTATTGCCGTTCTCCGCAATGCGATCCGGCAGGAATCGACATCGAAACCGCGAAAAGATCAGCCGTGGATGCTCCGACAGGGATTCGAACCCTGGTCATTGCCTCGAGAGGGCAATATGATTGGCCGGACTACACCATCGGAGCGTGTAGCACGTTCGTTTCGAACGCACTCGTCGGTATGGCGGACCGAATTAAAACAGTTCCGTTTCACGGCCCCCGTGTGGCACTTTGCCGTGTTCGATCCTCACGCCATGCGTATCTTTGACCGCCGCTCGTGTGTACTCCGATCTCCGGATACGTCCGGAGCGAGTGCTGGCCTCGATCCGGTCGATAGTGGCGTCGTCGAGGAGCGCTTGACGTCGACGTCACTTCACGGCTACACGACACCATAGCGGCAGCTTCGCGGACGAATCGGCGGAAAACGCGATCCGGACTCCCCGAATTGAACGGGGGACATGCCGATCTACAGTCGGCTGCTCTACCAGGCTGAGCTAAGTCCGGTACAACCATAATTAGGAGACGACCGGAACTTAAGGGTTCTCTTTTTCGCGTTCCCGTCCCTCGATGAGCCGGTCTCAGATCGATTCAGTTTCGGATCGCCGTGTTCGCCTCACTCGTCCGCGTTCGTCTCGCGGACCCGAATTCCCTTTCGGCCGAGATGATGCATCCGGCGCTGGGCGAACTCCTCCTCCTTGGAGCCACGCGTCGCAAGCACGTAGACGAGCGCCGAGCCGGCCGGCCGCATTGTTCTCCCGGCACGCTGTGTGCCCTGGCGTCGCGATCCGCCGAGGCCGGAGGCGACGATCGAAAGCCCCGCGTTCGGAAGATCGATCCCCTCGTCGCCGACCCGCGAGACGACGAGTGTTCGTCGGTCTCCCTCCCGGAACGCCTCGAAGAGTCGTTGTCGTTCGTGATGTGGCGTCTCGCCACTCACGAACCGCGTGTCGATCGCCTCCGCGATCGCCTCTCCCTGATCGAGGTACTCGACGAAGACGAGTGCCTTTCGGTCGGAATACCGCGACAACAGCGACCGGATGTCGTCGATCTTCGCGGGATTTTCCGCAGCCAGTCGGTATCTGTCTCGCCCGCTCGCGCTCGCGTATGCGTTGTGGGCAGTGTCATCGCGCCAGGGAACGTATCGGATCTCCACTTCGGGTTGCTGGACGAACCCCGCCTCGAACAGCGTGTCCCAGTCGGCACCGATCGGGGGACCGATCAGCGTGTAGATCTCCTCCTCGCTGCCGGTCTCGCGAACCGGCGTCGCCGAGAGGCCGAGCCGATGTTTTGCCTGAAGGTCCGCCGATCGCGAAAAGACCGGGCTGGGGATGTGGTGGGCCTCGTCGTAGACGATGAGTCCCCACTCCCGTGAGTCGAACAGGTGGCGATGTCTGTCCATTCCGGCCGTCTGATAGGTCGCGATCGTCACCGGTCGGATCGCCTTTTCCCCACCGTGATACTGGCCGATCACTGCCGGGTCCAGATCAGTGTGTGTCTCCAATTCGTCTCGCCACTGCTCGGCCAACTCGCGAGAGGGGACGAGGATCAGCGTCTCCCCGCCGACGGCCGCGATCGTTCCGAGTGCCGCCACGGTCTTGCCCGATCCCGGCGGTCCGACGAACACGCCCGATCGGTTCTCGAGGAACGTCTCGACCCACTCGCGCTGGTAGTCCCGAAGCTCCGTTTCCATTTCGACGTCGATCGGCTCGCCACCATCCAGATCTCGATCGTCCTCGACCGGGTACCCGGCCTCGTATAGTGATCGCTTGATGGCGGCGATCGCGGTTTCGTTCACCCACGCCTCCGTCTCCGAGATCGGTGCCCGGAGGTGATCCTCGTCGAGGTGGTCCTCCACTACCGTCCCCATCAGACTCTCGGTGGCCGCCTCCAGGACGACGTAGCCGTCCTCGTGGGTGGACAGCCGAAAGCGATGGGCGCGTTTCCACTGATCGGTTATCCACTCCTCGAGGGCGTCGTGTCGACCCGAACAGACGGAACGAAGACTCGAACGGAGTTCTTCGAGGCTCTCGAAGGGCGCGGCCCACACGTCTTCTCGCCGAATTCGGTAGAGGTATCCGCGTGTGTCCGGCTCGCCCGCCGAAGTGTCGACGAGGTGGGCGAACTGCGAGAGTCGAGCCCGGGTGTACTGCGTCGGTCTATCGACCACGATCTCTCGTCGATTCGCGAAGACGACCACGCGCTCTCGTGCGGCCGGGTCGCTCCACTCCGCGGGGTAGAATACCGCCGGATCGGCCTCGACGTTCGTCCGCGCGAGCGCTCCCTCCTCGACGCGTCGATCGAGCGCCTCCTTGGCGGCCGCCTGGGTCAGACCGGTCTCTCGGGCGACCTGTCGAGCGGCGAGGACGGGACGTTCGGCCGCCAGCAGCGCCTCGTAGAACTCCTCGGTCGTGACGTCCGGGACATCGTCGGATTCCGTCCGTGTCCGATCGCTGCCCTCGGGGTCTCCCGTATCCATCGACGGTACCAAGGGATCCGTGGGGAAATGTGTGCCGACTCGGGGGCCCGCCGGTGGGCGATCCGTCGTTTGACGCCGTAAGCGTCGTGGGGCGTCCTTACCGTCTTCGACACCGTCGGTTCGTCAGTGCCGATTTGGATCGGAACCGCCCGCCACAGTCCTCACAGACGACGGAGCGTTCCCCGGGAGACGTCTGTACGTGGTGGTTTCCGATCGTAAACGGTCGGGGAACGTCCCGCGGTCGAATTCGATCGGGGATCTGCTCGTTCCCGGCGTCGCTCAGATCGGTTCGAAGCCGGATCGTCTCGATGTCCGTTCCGTCGAACTCCGGTGTTCGACTCGCGATCTCCCGGTCGGCGATCTCGGTCCATCCCGTGACCACGACGGGTGATGGCGTCTCCGTGTCGCCGACGACGATCACGTACCGAATTCCGTCCTCGACGACCGCGAATCGCCATCCGTCGCTCGTGTTCCACCGCAGTTGTCCGCTCTCGATCGCCTCGTGGACGGCCTCGAAGGTGATATACCGTCCCGGCTGTCCGATCCGTTCGAGAACGTGGTCCGTGAGCGCGTACGACTCCGGATCGCGGATCGGCGGATCAGCGATCGACCGTCTCGACGACGAAGGGCGTGAGTTCGGATACCCAGTCGAGGAACCATCCCGTGCGCGTGCGCGATTCGCGTTTGATGGGTGAGTCGATGCCGGGGAGGTATCCCGCACCGCGGTTGCGGATCCCCGTGAGCCGACATCGGAAGCCTTGCCGGCTCCCGATCCGTATCGTCGGGTTGCCACTACGTTCCCGTTTGCGGTCTACTCACAAATGTATTGTGCCGCTCGTCGGCGTTTCCCGCCTACCCGAGCAGCCCGAGTCCTTCAATGCGTTCGACGATCTCCGCCACCGCGCCCTCGGCGTCGTCGGTGTGCTTTCCGCCCGTGATAACGATCTTTCCGCTTCCGAAGAGGAGAATGACGACGTCCGGGTCGTCCATCCGATAGACGAGCCCCGGGAACTGTTCGGGTTCGTACTCGACGTCCTCCAGCCCCAGCCCGATCGCGAGCGCGTTCAGGTTCAGGTTGTGACCGAGGTCGGCGCTCGAGACGATGTTTTGGACCGTTATCTCCGGGTCTTCCTCGACCGGAATGCTCAGATCGCGAAGCTTTTGGAAGATGATCCCGAGCGCCTCGTGGACGTCGTCGATGCTCTTTGCGCCCGTACAGACGATCTTCCCCGATCGGAAGATGAGTGCGGCCGCCTTCGGCTCTTGGGTGCGGTATACGAGCCCCGGGAAGTTATCCGGGTTGAAATCCGCACCCGGAAGGTCCTCCGCCAGCGCTTCGAGATCGAGCTCCTGCCCGATCCCCGTCGATGCCACCACGTTCTGAATCTCGATCGATTCTGCGGGGTTCGTCATCGTTCGCTTTTATATGCGGGCTCCCCCCTTATAAACGCCGGTGTTATAAAGAATCACGAGCACGATTCCAGTCGCCGACGGATGGTGTGCGGGCCCGTTCGTTTGGTACCCGGCCGATCCCGTTTCGTTGTTCCAGTGGATGGTGTGT
>NZ_JBGUBC010000047.1:0-7098 GCF_041821145.1 Halopenitus sp. H-Gu1
TTGGACACTCGACCACAACCGACGTTGCACGCTTCTTGTCGCGGTTGAACAACGCCGAAGGCGTGGCGAGCATCGTACTACCGCATTCAACCGCCGGGGTAGTAAGGACACCGATTCACACGAAAATAAACGCTGACGGCGCTGTATCCCCACCCTACTCGCTTGTGCTTCCGACACCCGTCGGAAGCCCGGCGCTCGTTGAGGTGGGGGCTTAGCGCCTGCATACAGCGAAGTCCGTCTTTAGTTCCGAGAAGGACGACACGCCAGTCCTGACCCCCGATACGACTACGCCCTAGACGACGAGTACGGGCGCGAGTGACTCCGGGACTTTCTCTTGGATATGCCCGATTGCGGGCGTAGCGAGTCGGAAACACTCGGAAGTTCCCCTACTCGTCGTCGGACTTGCCCGGCCACGTCACGGAGCCCAGGAACGGGACGCCGGTTCGTTCTGCTGCTCGCGAGATCATGTGCGCGCCGGTCGGCACCGTCAGGAACAGGAAGACGATACCGATGAGCGACGAGAGCCCGGCGCCCCCGGGACCGAAGTACGCGAATCCGGCGAGAAAGACCGAGACCGTGCCAAGAGTCGCCGGCTTGCTTGTCGCGTGCATCCGGTTGTATACGTTTGGCAGTCTCAGCAAGCCGATCGTCCCGACCGTGAGGAAAAATGACCCAACGACAACGAGGCCAATGACGATCCAGATCCGGATCGCTTCCAATTCGACCATTAACAGTCACCTCCGGCATCCTGATGACTCGTCGGAACGCCCTGTCGCGTTCGGTGTTCGTGATACATGTCGTAGTCACTCCTGTGTAACGATGATGTCACCTTCAGTGACGAACTTGGCAACCGCGACCGTCGAAAGGAACGCAATAATCGCGAGGACGAGACTGACGATCACGAAGAGGCCCCGGCCGGTCTTAATGGCAAACAGGACGGCGATGGCGACGACGTTCGTCGCAATGGCGTCGAGCGCGACTACGCGGTCGGGAACCGTTGGTCCCCGGACCGCGCGGTAGCCACACAGCAGATTCAGAAACGCCACGAGGACGATCGCAGCGTCTACGACCAGCACCATCGTCCCCTCAGCGGCCATCGTGGTCACCTCCTGTGGCCTCCTCGGTCGGCGGTTCAGCCTCCGTCTCCGCCTCGTTCTCGATTCCAGGAGCGGCCCGTTCGAGGGCAGGATGAGTCCGGTCGGGCGGGTAGACGGCGAAATCCGGCGCGGGGTCGTCTGGTGATAGTTCCTCGTCAAAGATGACGAGCGCGTAGTTCTCCCAGGCGCGGATTGGGTCGACGATGTCTTTGGGATCGCTTCCGTCAATGACGTGGACGTAGAGTGCATTCTCATCGGGATCGTAATCAAGCGTGAGCGACCCGGGCGTCATCGTGATGCTGTTGGCGATAGTGGTCACTCCGAGGTCCGTCTGTACCCGCAGTGGGATAAGAATCACCTCGGGTTCAACCGGTCCGGAGGGCGCGAGTACGCGGTACGTGACGTCGAGACTGGCGACGACCGCCTCTCGGATGAACGTCAGCAGGTACAGTATCGTGTACGGGACCCCACGAATCGACCGGCGGAGATCAACAGTGTCCCCGTACAGGCGTCGGAAGAGGTAGGCCATGGGGAATCCGACCGCGAGGCCGACCAGCAGCGACCCAACGAGGGATTGGAGTGTGAGCGGTGGCCCGTGGACGAACACCCAGAGGACGCCGAACAGGACGCCGGCGACCGGCCAGCTGCGGGTCACGTGCCACCACCCCCGTCCACTCCCACGACGTCGATGTAGGCCTCGCTGTCGATGGCGGCGCTCGCGGCCGTCTCGGCGAACCGGTAAACCGGGTCGAACCCCACGCCGATGAGAACGACGGCCGCCGCGAGCGCGACGAGGATCGCGACCTGCCCTGATTCGACGGTCGCGACCGCAACCGCCGACGTCTCGGGCCCCCAGAAGCCGCCGACCCACACCCGCGTCGCGTACAGAATCGTGAGCACAGCGCCGAGAAGCAACGCGACCAGCGCGAGTGCCGACAGCACACCGAGATCGGACGTAAGTCCCCGAACTGCTGTCTCGAAAGCGAGGAACTTCCCGAAGAATCCAGTCAGCGGCGGGAGGCCGATCAGCGAGAGGAGGCCGACGAAGACGGCCCCCGAGAGCACCGGCGAGTGGCCGGCGACGCCGCCGAGATCTCGCAGGCCGTCCGTCCCGGTCGCATCCTCGACGGCGGCAGCCGAGAGGAAAAGGAGTCCCTTCGCGAGTGCATGGTGGAGCGCAAACACGAGTGCAGCCGCGATGGCGACCCCGCGGAGTGTCCCCGTGGGGCCAGCCGCCGCGGCGATGGCGATGGGGATGGCGATGAAGCCGACCTGGCCGACGCTCGAGTACGCGAACACGCCCTCAAGTCGGTCCTGGCCGACGGCGCCGAACCCGCCGACAACGATGCTCGCCATCCCCATCGCTGCCAGCACCGGCGCGAGGAAGGCGAGCGGCGACACGCCGTCGATACCGGCCAAGCCGACGGAGACGGGCGCGTCGGCGAAGACCGTGAAGTAGAGGCGGACGACCGCGTACATGCCGACCTTCTTGGTGACGCCGGCGAACATCGCAGTGATGGGCGGCGGGGCGGCGGTGTAGGCGGCGGGCACCCAGAACTGGAAGGGGACGAGTCCGGCCTTCAGCGCGAACACCGCAAGCAACAGAGCCGACAGGCCGACGGCGGGAGCGGGGTCGACGCCGTATGCGGCGGGGGTGGCCAACCGCTGGGCCATGTCGGCCATGTTGAGCGTGCCCGTCGTGGCGTACAGGCCGCCGATGGCCACGAGCATGAGTGCGCTCCCGAAAACGTTCATCACCAGATACCGGAACGACGCCGCGGTGGCGTAATCGGTACCGTAGAAGGCGACGAACACGTAACTGACGATCAGCAGCACTTCGAACCAGACGAACAGGTTGAACAGGTCGCCGGTGAGGAACGCGCCGGTCACGCCCACCAGGAGCATATGGAATAGCGGGTGGTAGTAGACGCGTTGGTTCTCGGGGGTGACGTACTGGACCGAGAACAGCATCGATGCGAGACCGACGCCCGCGGCGATAGTCAGCATGAACGCTGACAGCCCGTCGAGGACGAGCGTGATCCCGAAGGGGGCAGGCCAGTCGCCCATCTGGTAGGCCGCCGCGCCGGGCGCCGCCGGCGCGAGGACGAACGTCCAGACGGCAACGGAAACAGCCACGACGTAGCCGACGGCGCCGGCCACGCTCGTCGCGCGCTGAATCCGTGGCCGCCGGCCGAGGGCGAGCGTGAGCACGGCGGTACCGAGCACGACGAGCAGCGGCGCGATGACGAGCCAACTCATCCTACCCACTCCGTGACATCCATGGTCTCATTCTCCTCGTAGGCGCGATACGATAGGACGAGCGCCAGCGCGGTCGTCCCGAAACTGATGACGATCGCGGTCAGGACGAGCGCCTGCACCACCGGGTCGGCGACCTCCGGGACCCCGCCACCGTGGATCTCGAGGACGGGAACGAGGTCCTGGGCCCCCTCATCGACGCCACCCATCGCGATCAGGTAGACGAACGTGGCCTGAGAGACAACAGCGAGCCCCAAGACGACCCGCACCAGATCCCGCCGCAACAGCAGAAAGGTTCCGATGGCGAACAACCCGCCGACCGCAACTGCCAGGGCGACGCTCATCGGTCACCATCTCCATGTCGGACAGATGGCGTCTCTGTGCCCCGGGTCATTCGGCACTCACCACCGAGATGATCGTCAGGAGGCTGCCGACGACGATAAGGAATACACCCAGATCGAATACGAGCGCGCTCGCGAGTTCGACCTCGTGGTAGATCGGGACACCATCGACGTGGACGTACGTCTGGGTCAAGAACGGGTCGCCAACGAGGATCCCGGCGACGCCGCTGCCGAGGACGACCACTAGGCCCAGGAGCAACGTGCGGCGGTAGGCGATGACCGTGCGGTGCTCGAAAATGCTGGTGCCGGACTCGACCTCCCGGCCGAGCACCCCCGATTCCAAGTAGTCGAGGTTGTAGGCGACGTAGATGAGCACGAACGCCGCCGTGGTGAGGACGCCGCCGATGAACCCGCCGCCGGGCAGGTTGTGGCCCTGAAGGAACAGCGAAATCGAGACGACGAGCACGATGGGAACGGTCACCCGGACCGTCGTCCGCATGATCGTCGTCGTCACGGCGAGTCACCCCCATCGGGAATCGGTTCCTCTTCACCCTCGGTCACGGTCTCTTCACCACGAGTCCGCATCGTTACAAGCACGAGGATGGCGATTGCGGCGACCGTGACGACCAGCAACTCGCCCAGCGTGTCGAACGCCCGGAAATCCACGAGGATAACGTTGACGACGTTCGTGCCGCCACCACCCGGGACCGCCTGCTCCGTGTAGTACGCGGCGATGCTCGTCGGGTCGGCGTCGGGCCTGGGTACCGTCAGGAGGACGGACACGAACGCCATCGTGCCCACCAGAACCGACACGCCCGCGTCACGGGCGAGCACGAGCGGTCCGACATCCGAGTAAAAAGAAGGCAACCGCTGGAGGACGAGCAGGAACAGGAGGAGTACGAGCGTCTCGACGACCAGTTGCGTGAGCGCCAGGTCCGGTGCACTCGCGAGGATGAAGAAGATAGCGATCATGAACCCGAGAATCGACAGCATGAGGACGCCGACAACGTGTGACGAAGCAGTCGCCACCGCCACACCGGCGAGGACAGCGATCACCAGCACGACGGCAACCGCCAGTGGCACGCCGAGCCCATCGACCCCGAGATTCCTCCCGGTTGCGGCGAAGCCGGCGAGCGCAAGCAGGCTCCCAGCCGCCGCCACCCACATCACGTACGTCCGAAGGAGGCCGTTGTGGACGTACGGGCCGAACCGGGCGCTTGTCACCTCCGCCGTCGAGATGACCCAGTCGTACCACCCACGGGGCCGTACGGGGATCGGAGCATCGATGCCGTGTCCGATAACCGCCGCGAGACGCCCCGTGAACGGGTATGCGGCGAGCCCGCCCAGGATAGCAACGGCGGACATGGCGACCGGGGGTGAGAAGTGAGTCGGCAGTCCAACCTCGAGGTGAGCCTCGCCGATCGCGGTGGCTTCGACGGCCTCCTGGACGATGGCGCCGACCGCCAGTTGCGGCGCGACGCTGACGATGGCCGCCGCGGCGGCCAGCACGGCAGGGGGTCCGACCAGCGCAACCGGTGGTCGGTGGATGTCCGCGATTGGCGCTCGCCGCTCGCCGAAGAACATTGCGAGGAACTTCACCGAGTAGACGACAGTAAACACGCTCGCGACCGTCGCCACGGTGGGGTACAGCCAGGCGAATCCGCCGGCCTCGTGGGCAACCTCGTAGGTCGCCTCGAACAGCAGTTCCTTCGAGTAGAAGCCATTGAATGGCGGGATTCCGGCCATGCTCAACGCGGCGACCCCAGTGATGGCGGCCGTTATCGGGAGCTCCCGCCAGAGTCCCCCGAGGTTGTCGAGATTGCGGGTGCCGGCCTCGTGGGCGACGATCCCCGCGACGAGGAACAGCGGCGCCTTGAACAGTGCGTGGTTGAGCAGGTGGAACGTGCCAGCCTCGCCGCCGTAGACGACGCCAAAGCCGAAGCCCGCGACCATCAGCCCGAGGTGGCTCGCCGTCGAGTAGGCGAGCAACTCCTTGGTGTCGGTCGAAGCCACCGCCAGCAGCGCCCCGACAGTCATCGTCAGGAGTCCTAGCGTCGCGACAAGCAACACCCACTCCGGACTCATCAGCAGAGGGCGCACACGGCCGACGAAGTAGACGCCTACCTTGACCATCGTGGCGGAGTGGAGGAACGCGGAGACGGGCGTCGGAGCGACCATGGCGTTCGGCAGCCAGAAATGCAGCGGCACCTGCGCGGACTTGGCGGCTGCAGCAGCAACGACTAGGACGAGCGCCGGCACGAACAGCCCCGACTCGCGGAGGGAGGCGCGCATTGCCTCGTCGTTCGCGATCATCGCCGTCAGGTCGAAGGTCACGCCGCCGAGGGCACCCCGAGCTGCCACCGCGAGCACGAGCAGGCCGGCGAGCAGGCACAGCCCACCGCCGACGGTCACGACCATGGCCATCCGTGCCGAGTAGCGCGACTCGTCGTCGTCGGTATGATGGCCGATGAGCACGAACGAACAGAGGCTGGTCAGTTCCCAGAACAGGAAGACGAACACGAGGTCGGAGGCGAGCGCGACGCCGAGTATCGAGCCCATGAACGCCAGCAGCGCTGCGTAGTAGCGCGCGAGGCCGCCCTCGCCGTGCATGTACCGTGCCGAGTATATGAACACAAGGACGCCGATGCCGCTGGCGAGGAGCGCGAAGAGGAGCCCCCACCCATCGATGGTGAACTGGAGCCCCACGTCGAGAGCGGGGACCCACGACGCCCTGACGGTACCGTGACTGTTGATCTGCGTCGCCAGCAGTCCGAAACTCGCCGCCGCGATGAAGGCCCCCGCGTAGCCAGTCCGTTCGCCCAGGACGCGATAAAGAAGCGGTGAGAGAACCGCGGCGACGAAGGGAAGCACGACGGCAGTCGTAACGACTGTCAGATTTGGTTCCATCAGTGATCGTCGGTGTCGGCCGGTACTCCGTTGCCGGTGCCCGTCGTAATCGGCCTCTGCCCGACCATTTGCCGCCTCCTCCAAATACCTGTTGACCCACTTACCGGACGGTAGAGCGCCATCGGGAACTCCGCCCTGCCGTGAGAAGGAGACAAGCCTCGCATGCACCCCAGTCCCTGATCGACCGAAGCCTATCGACGCATTGAGGGAGGAGAACTTACGGAACAGCGCTTCTGCTGGCAATAATTCGGCATCTCGGGAATGCGGTACACACGATCACAGAAGACGGTCGGCGGCGAGATAGTCGACAAAGGTGTCTTCACCCAGTCGACAGCGAGACAGTATCTGGAACGGAAACTGGCCGAACGGATCGGGGAGCAACAGGAGTTGCGCATCCCGACGTCAACAATCAACTCACATAGATAACGGAAGATAAATTCACCTATCCAATTCATTCATTCTCCGGTCTAAGATAACTTTGAACTAGGATGGCTATC
>NZ_JBGUBC010000048.1:0-6530 GCF_041821145.1 Halopenitus sp. H-Gu1
AAATCGGATGGGCGCTGCAGGCTTCCTATCGACCATCGAAAGGTCCGTCCTCTCGCGGTTTCCACCGCGTGAGACGCAGCCTGTGTAAGGTTCCTGTTAGGTTCGGGTTCGCCACCTCGAACCATGAGTCTGGAACCAATCGAACCCGACACCGCGTTGGAACTCTACCTCGCGGACAAGGACAACGAACTCGCCGACGCATCGCTCAAAGCCCACAAGTACCGGCTCGGCCACTTCATCCGCTGGTGCGACCAGCAGGACATCGAGAACCTCAACAACCTCAGCGGGCGGCAACTCCAGCGCTACCGCGTCTGGAGACGCGACGAGGGTGATCTCTCGCCGGTCTCAGAGAAAACCCAGATGGACACCCTTCGCGTGTTCATCCGCTGGCTCGAAACCGTCGACGGTGTCGAGCAAGACCTCAGTGAGAAAGTCCTCTCACCGAACATCACGCCCGAGCAAAATTCTCGCGACGTGATGCTGGACGATGACCGTGCCACCGACGTTCTCGCCCAACTCGAGAAGTACCACTACGCGTCAATCGAGCACGTCACGATCGCGCTTATGTGGCACACGATGATGCGTATCGGTGGCGTTCACGCGCTCGACCTCGTCGATTATCACCCGGACGAGCAGTACGTCGAAGTACGGCATCGGCCCGAGACAGGAACGCCGATCAAGAACCAAGGGGACGGCGAACGGCTGGTCGCTCTCTCGGACGACATCTGTGAACTCCTCGACGACTGGATCGAAACTCAGCGTCGCGACGTTACGGACGAATATGGCCGTGAAGCGCTACTGACGACTGCTCAGGGTCGGCCCTGCAAGTCGACCCTCCGAGTCTACGTCTACCAGTGGACTCAAGCCTGTCGATACGGTGCAGAATGTCCCCATAACCGTGATCCGGACGAATGCCAGGCGACTGACCGCGACCATCTCTCGAAGTGCCCGTCGTCAGTCAGCCCTCATGCGATTCGTCGCGGAAGTATCACGCACAGTCTGAACAACGATATGCCCGACAAGGTTGTCAGTGACAGGGCCAACGTCAGTCAGGAAGTGATCGATACTCACTACGACCGGCGAACAGAACGCGAGCGGATGGAACAGCGGAGAGACTACCTCGACGACTTGTAGTCCTGCCGTCTCCGTCATCCATTTTTCGCTCTTTTGAAAACCTCAGTCAGTGATAGTTTGTTGAGAAGGTGCTGAATAGATAGCGCACATCTTGCCTCACCAATTGTTTTACTGTTCAAATGTCTCACACCCAGACATAGCATGGCGGAGTCATCGGAGGAATTCTCATTTCAATCGAGTAAATCAACCGGTGAGATCAAAGCTGCCTACGACGAGGAAGAAGCCACGGACTATGCCGACACACACTGGCTGAAGCAGGTTATAGAACAGCGCACTCGCCGTCACCAGTTCGGGGACGTCAGTGGACGCGTCCTCGAAGTTGCCTGTGGAACGGGGGAAAACTTCCCCTATCTCCCCAAATCCGCCGACTTGGTCGGTATCGACGTCAGTAAACCCATGCTTGGTCGCGCTCGCAAGAGAGCGGACGACCTCGGTCGGCAGGTCGAACTGGAGCAGATGGATGCTCAACGCCTTTCGTTTGCCGACGATTCGTTCGACCACGTCGTCTCGTCCCTCTCGACTTGCACCTTTCCAGACCCTATCGAGGCGCTGAACGAGATGGGGCGGGTTTGCAAACCTAACGGGCAAATCCGGCTTCTGGAGCATCATAAATGGAAAGCGCCGGTGTTTGGCACAATCACGGAACGAATGAACGAGGGGGAGTACGAACGAGTCGGCTGCCGACTGTACGACGATCCGGCGGCAGTGGCCAGACAGTCGAATCTGGAAGTCATCACTGACCGACGGTGGCGGCTCCCACCGTTCACTGGTATCGTCGCTCGGCCACCGACGACTTTCGATACATCGATATGAGAGAAACCGCACAATCGATGTCCGGCGGGACTTCAGCGGAAATACGGACGGTTAGCTCACCGTAAGCTGCTGCATACACCCTCTATAGTCAGCACGACATTTTATCAATTACTGACGGTTTCAACGCGTCAATCTATTGGGCTTCTCAGTTGGACCGAATGAGTGGTACAAGGTATTCGCTAGCCAGACGATCATTAATCGCGACTATACTTCGGGTAGTTCTCGATGGCCTCTTCTACTATACTGATTCGGTAGGCCACGAGCTCCCAGTCATTTACTGTCTGCAAAATCTCACGCGTTTCAGCAGCATCGTCAGCCATGGCGGCCAGCTCGCGTAGTGCGTCAAGCGACTCCACCCCGAACTCATCGCGCCATGTCTCAATTTGGTCTTGCAACTGGGACTTCCGACGGATGAGATCATCTCGGTCGTGTTCATCCAGAAGGTCTCGGACTGTCTGCATCCGTGTATAGAGCGGGTCTGGAGAGTACATGGTTCTCCCACTGTGGCTACTTCCTGAGAGAATACCCATGTCTACGAGACGGTCAAGGTGAGTTCGGGCGGTGGTTTCCGCGACGTGTGCTTCGTCCGCGATATACGATACTGGTCGAGGTTGAGACAGTGTTTCCGTCACCGATCGCACTCTGTCAAATGCGCTTACTTGATCCGTCCATGTTTCGACGCCAGATGCGTCGTCACCCATAGTCCTAGATCGTCGCCAGAGTACAATAGTGTACCTTTCAGCGGGATTGAATCTCCGAGTCACATGGAAATCACGTGGGGAAACGAGGCGCGTATTGCTACCACTATACAGAACCTAGCTGCGTTGATTTACGCTTCGACAACCACCCGAAGGACAGTGCTCCGAACGCGCATTCTATCCTCCATCGGACGTCGGGCAAGCCGAGCCCTCGTACCTCACGGGCGTGATCCAACCGCCGATTGTCACCCGAGCTGTGATCACTCGCTGGCAATGAGCACCGATTGGGTGCCGGGGGCTGGAATCTCTGCTCAGATCCAGACAGGGAGTCCGGAAACTCACGTGCCATACCTTTACGTATTTCATCGCTACTCGTTATCGATAGATGCCTGGCAGATTCGCGATCGATATTGAAACAGTAAGTCCAACACTCGATCACTACGAGAAACCGCCCGACTTCCAAGACCCGCAATACTTTGAACTCCTCGCGGTCGTCCTCGGGTACGAATCACCGGATGGTAAACGGGAGACAGAGATGCTCTTCCGAACGTCCAGAACTCCTGAAGCCGAGTTAGACCTTATCGCTCGTACCCTTGATTGGCTGGGGGAACGAGATGGGGATACCTATCTAACATATGGTGGCGAATTCTTCGATGTTCCACAACTGATCGGGCGCGCTGAAACGGCAGCATCGGAAAGCCCTGATGAGCAACAGATTGTCGACCGTCTTCGGCGTTTGCTCACGAGCGAATTGCAGCATGATGATCTTCAGCAGCCGGCATGGAACGCGTTCGGGGATTACACCCGATTCGAAGAGGCCTGCACGAACGTCAACATCGAACCAGAAGAGACGCACTGGGCTGAATTCGAACACGGCGTGAACCTCGATGACATCCGCCCGTCGAAGTTCCAAGGATTCGAGAAAGTGATTAACAAGGACATCACCGTCTTCGGCGAGCGGTATCTCGAACTCGCCGATGTGGGTGCAACCGAGACGCTGACGTTCCGGTCGCTGCGCAATCTTTTGGAACACTATGGTCAGGAAGATACGGTTCACTTGTTCGAGTTAGCTGAGAAAAGGCCGTTTAGATAGAGCAAGAGGGGTGAAGAACACAGTGTGCACACTCTAGCACCCCCGACTAAACTGATGCAGTTGACAATTAGCTTGGCTATCGTATTCATAGGATTTCGACTCTAGGGGCTATCTTTGTACAGAGGGTGGCCCGGATTACTGCTAGAAAGAACGGTTAGCGCATGGATGCTTGCTCTGTCGTTATTCTCCAATACCTCAGGCACACCAAAGTCATTATCCCACATGACTATGACATTTGCAGATATGGGGTACTTTTCGAGACATTCTGACGTTATCGATTTTAGCTCCATCTCGGACATTTCTGAAAGCGGTCTTCGTGAGTGCCAAATGGGAGCCTTCTGGGCGGTCAACAGTCACTTTTCCTCAGATCCCGAGGATCCTGCCCTTGTCTCTCTGCCGACAGGCGCGGGAAAGACCGCACTGATGATGCTACTGTCCTTCGGTTTTGAGGCCGACCGGGTACTTGTCGTAACCGCATCTGAGGTGCTTCGGACCCAAACTGAGGAAAAATTCGATGAGTTGGACGGACTGAGCGATGCGGGAATCGTACCTGATGAGATGCAGACTCCCACCGTTGAGAAAATCACTACGAGAATGACAGACATCGACCAATGGGAGGGGGTCGACTCTGATGTAGTCGTCGCGCTACCTCACAATATTAGCAAGGTCTACGATTCTGAGGGGCGGGACGAGGAGATAGTCCATCCTCCAAATGACAAGTTCGACCTCGTATTATTTGATGAGGCCCACCATGTTCGGGCCCCCAGCTGGATGGAATTACTTGAGACGTTTAATGACGCGAACCGCGTGTTACTCACCGCTACCCCATTCCGTCGCGACCGAGAAACTCTACCCGGCAAGCTGGTCTATCACTATTCACTCGATAGGGCGATTGAGCAAGGGTTGTATCATCCCATAGAATTCAGGCCAGTACAAACAACCGAATCTGCGAATTCGGATCAACAACTGGCAAGAGAAGCTAAGCGAGTGCTTGAAGAGATCAGAGAAGAGTATCAGGACGGTAAACTCCTTATTCGATCTGGGTCGATTGGTGCAGCTGATGAATTGATTGGAGAGTACAGCGACATCGGTCTTGATGTCGATTCTGTTCATTCGAAGCGGACTTCAAAGCAAAATCAAGAAACACTGGAAAGCCTCCAGGAAGATGAACTGGATGGGGTAATTGCTGTCGGGATGCTCGGTGAAGGGGTTGATAATCCTGACTTGAAAGCCGCAGTCCTACATGAGCCGCCGAAATCATTTCCGTTTACTCTGCAATTGATTGGGCGTGTTACTCGTCCAGTCAATACCGAGAATACTCCCGCAGCCATAATTGCTGATCCCGATGAATTACGGCGGGAAGGTATTGGTGAGACCGTTAAACGGCTCTATCATGAAGACCGTGGATGGGGAGACTTGATACCTGACCTCGTTGAAGAGTACGTGGATACTTTGGTTCCGGGGGGACAACAGGGCGCAGATGGCCAATTCCGTGGTGTAAACGAGAGTGATCTTGAGCCGTATCTTAGCACTCGTCTATACGATATTCCAGAAGAAAATCTAGATTTCACAACCCAGGTCGATATTGGGAGTGAGGTGATAATCTACAGATTACCTTCTTCCCAGGCGGGTGACTTCTTGGGCCTAATTACTCGCCGACGTCAGAAGCCCGCGTGGGGTACACGGACCCCGCTCTCGTCTGTGGAATATGACCTTCATCTCTATTATCATGAAGCGGACTCTCAGACCCTTTTTGAGTCGTCGACATCAGACAAGCTCGCGAAAGAAATTCGATCAGAGATAACACAGGATGACCCAGATATTCGCGGTGGCGAATCACTTGTTCGTGTACTCCAAAGCGATGGCCCGGTAGAGTACCAAGTGGCCGGACTCGCTAACGCTCTCGGTCCCTCTAAGAGCCTTCCCTCTTATAAGATGCTCTTGGGCGAACGCGTAGAAGGCGCTATCAAGCCTAGTGATCCGAAGGCTTTCACACAAGGCCATGCAGTTGCTGAGGTTGATGGAGAAACGATCGGAATGAGTGAAGGACAGGGGACAGTCTGGTCGACTGGACGGGAGAAACTCGGTGAGTTCAAGGCTTGGTGTGATACCATAGCATCGAAACTGACTCAGTATCAGCAGGCCACATCCGCACCAAGTCTTGGATTAGGTGAAATCCAGCGAATTACTGAATTTCCTCAAGAACCCTTCTTCGGGATACTCAATCCTGCCACTCATCGGTTCGAGGTACATGTCCGGAATGGACGGCAAATAGAGATTTCAAATGCTTCATTCGGGGAATTCTCTCTTAGAGACGACAATCCAAGTGTAGTTGATTTTGAGTTCCTTCCCCAGAATGACGTCTCTCCAATTGAGGGAACGTATAATGTCGCATCAAACAGCTGGGATGGAGAAATAGAGAACTGCACTTTCATCGTGGATGATGGCGATGAATTCGCAGAAATCCCTGCGGAACAGTTCTTTGAACGGTATCCTCCATACTTCTACACCGGTGACGGTGAGCTGATCTACAGCGGAAGAAGTCATGCAGTTAAAGACAATCTCGAAGAGCTACCTGAATCCAGCTTCATTGAGGATAGCCGTATTGACTGGACAGACTGTGCAACGTGGATAGAGTACGGTATTGAGGAGAAAGATGACGATGATGCCACAGGACTAATCGACATCCACCAGTGGACTGAAGAGTTCATCACAACAAATGGGGAAGACGGACAGATAATCTTCTATGACCATGGATCCGGTGAAATTGCTGATTACGTCCAGATAGAGGA
>NZ_JBGUBC010000049.1:0-5482 GCF_041821145.1 Halopenitus sp. H-Gu1
GAGTCGATCGATCGGTCGATTATTTCATCGCGCCCGTCAAACGATTCGCACGACGTGCTTGGGACCCGAAACCGTACGTTGGACCACCGTACGAATACAAACACGCGCGTCTCTTTGAAAACAAGAGAACGGAACCCATTCCCCATCAATGCGGGTGTCCGTGCTAGTTCAATGTCGTGAAAGGTCAGTGGCCAAAAAGGGTGATTCAAACCGAGTGGAAGACGGCCTGCTCCGTGTGAAGGAGCCGTCATAACCGGGCTAGATCACCAATCCGTTACTCATCGCTACCTGACGTTCCGACTTACGGATTACCGTGTCACCCGCAAGCGACGGGCGACGCAGTTACTCCTCGGTCGTCTCAGGTTCCGTTTCCGTCTCCGAACCACGGTACGCCGCCAGCTTCTCGCGAGCAGTAACTACGGCCTCGCGTGCCTCGCCTTCGGCCCGTTCTTCCAACTCGCTTAAGTCCTCCTTGATGGAGTCGACCCGCGAGGGCTCCGGCTCTTCCTCCTCGCCGACGAGCTTTCGAACCCGCGACTCGATCGGCTCCAGTTCCTCCTTGATGCCCGCGGTGGCGTGTTCGGCCGCACGACCCAGGTAGTACCGAGCGTCTTCGAAGTGTTTACTCATATCTACTGATTAGTCGTCGACGGATATAGTCCTTGTGGCGACGACAGAATGAGTACCGGACCCCACACCAGCACTCTCGATCAGTACGTCGGTGAGTCTTCGCGTTCGCCGTCACGGGCGTTGGCGACGCGAGCGAGGGTAAAAAGCGCATCCGACAGCCGATTGAGATATGCCACGACGGCCTCGTTGATCGACTCCGTCCGGGCCAGTTCGACGGCTCGACGCTCGGCCCGGCGGACGACCGCCCGCGCGTGATGTAACGCCGCACCCGAGTCACCACCGCCGGGGAGGACGAACGACTGGAGCGGCTCCAGTTCCTCGTCGAAGTCGTCGATCGCCGTCTCCAGTGCATCGACGTGGTCGTCATCGACCCGTGGATCGTCCGGATCGGGATCCGGATTCGCGAGATCGGCTTGAACGACGTGAAGTTGGTTCTGGATGTCAGCAAGCAGTTCGTCGACGTCCGTGTATCCGGTCGGCCGGACGGTCCCGATCAGCGCGTTCGCCTCGTCGACGGTACCGTAGGCCTCGATCCGGGGGTCAGTCTTCGAGACCCGCTCCATCGTTCGCAGGTCGGTCCGGCCGGCGTCACCGCGACCCGTGTAGATAGTCATGAGAGCGTCCGTTCCACGTAGGTCTCGATGTTCGCGCTCTCGGCCATGGTGACGCCGCGTTCGTCGTCGACGAGCACGGGAACGGCGCGCTGGCCGCTGACGCGTTTGACCGCGTCGCGATCCGAGTGCAGCGGGTCGACCCACTCGATCGCGTACTCCACGTCGACCGCCTCAAGCGCCTCTTGAACTGCGTCACACCACGGACAGCCCTCAAGCGCGTATAGGGTAATTGCCATAGCGGGGGTTGGTCCGCGAGCGTATCAAGGTTGGCGGCCGCGACGGCCGAGCCGGGGACGTCTCGAACCGTCTACTCGTCGTGGTACTCGCGGATCGTCGCGCGCCAGGGATCCGGAATCGGCCGCGGTGTCTCGGTCTTGACGTCGTACAGCACCTGCACCGATTCAGCCTCCACGGCTACGCCCCGATCCGTGGCGACGGTGTACTCCATCCGAATGCTTGAGGTCCCCACCTCGGAGGCGACGACCTCGATCGTCACCGACTCGTCCTCGCGGTAGACCGGATCGTGATAGTCAATGGTGAGGGTGGCGATCACCGTCGAGGTCTCGGCGAGATCCTTCTCAAGCACCTGACGGAAGTACGCAGTCCGTGCCTGCTCGAGGTAGGTCGCGTAGACGGCGTTGTTGACGTGACCCATCGCGTCGATGTCCCGAAAGCGAACGTCGACGGTCGTGGTGAACGCGTTCATGTCGGATCGAGATCAACTGGAACCATGTAGTCATCGGACGGGAGCCAGGTGCTCGGCCCGCGATCAGTCGTGACCCGACACCCGAACCGGCTCGTAGGGTTCCTCGAGATACGCGACGTCGCTTCCCGAGAGGGAGATGTCAAGCGCCTCGACGGCCTGCTCGAGATGCTCGACGCTCGTGGTGCCGACGATCGGCGCGTCGACGTGGTCCTTCGAGAAGAGCCACGCCAGCCCGATCTGGGCCATCGTGACGCCTTTTTCGGCCGCCAGCTCTTGGACACGCTCGTTGATCTCGGGACCGCCGCCCTCTCGATACGGGTGTTCATACAACCGTTGTTCGTTCTCGCCGCGGGTCGTCGACTCGACCTCCTCGTGGGGGCGAGTGAGATATCCGCGCGCGAGCGGACTCCAGGGAATGACGCCGATCCCGTTTTGATCACAGAACGGAAGCATCTCGCGTTCCTCCTCGCGATAGACGAGGTTGTAGTGATTCTGCATCGTGAGGAACCGTTCGAGCCCGAGACGGTCGCTCGTGTGAAGCGCCTCCGCGAACTGGCGAGTCCACATCGAGGAGCCGCCGATGTATCTGGTCTTCCCACGTCGAACCGCGTCATCGAGCGCGCGGAGCGTCACCTCGATCGGCGTCTCGTCATCCCACCGGTGGATCTGCAGCAGATCGACCGTATCCATCCCGAGCCGGTCCAGCGAGGCGTCGAGTTCCTGCTCGATCGCCTTTCGTGAGAGCCCGCCGGAGTTGGGGTCGTCCTCCTGCATCTGGAAGTAACACTTCGTCGCGACCACTTGCTGTTCACGGCGTCCCTCGAGTGCGTTCCCGAGCACGCGCTCGCTCTCGCCGTTCGAGTACATGTTGGCCGTATCGAAGAAGTTGATCCCCAACTCGATGGCGCGATCGATCAGCTCCTCGCTCTCCTCGGGATCGAGCACCCACGGTCGCCAGTCGCTCGATCCGAAGCTCATACATCCGAGACAGATCCGGCTGACCTCCATGCCGGTCTCTCCGAGAGTTGTATACTCCATGGAAAGTCGATCGACGCGAGGAAGATAAACACTATCATACCACGAAGCGGAAACGATGAGGGCACATTTCGTATCGCGACATACGATATATAAGTGTCGGGACACCGTATACACCCCCCGTCGCGACACACGTGATCGGAACCCCGTCCGCGGCGGATAGCGAGCGATCAGCCCCGATCAACACGAGGATCACAGGCGAGAGCGATCGCCGACGACCGGCCGGATTCCGCGGGAAACAACATCTTCAACAGGAACGCCATCGAACCGGGACGTATGGCCCTGGAGAAATCGATCGACTGTCCGCGGTGTGAGGAGTCGCAAACGTTCTACCGAACGGCAGCGATGACGCTCCATCTCGGCGAGAAGCAGAAGTGGCGGTGTCCGGAGTGCTCCTTCGGATTCATCGAAGTAAACGGAATCGACACGCTTCCGGCCTGACGTCGGCCACGAGTGCGGTCAACTGCGTCGGCGAATCGATCGGATCGGTCCAACCACAGGATCTGAGTCATGGCGTGCTCGATCCGATCGCCATTTCACGCTCGTCAATCGCGAAAACGAACCGCACGCGAACGAGGGTGTCGTCGAAGATTCTCGAAGTAGAACCCGACCACCCGGATCTACACCGCCATACTGAAGCGACGAGTGAAGACTCCACCTCCCTCGTTCTCAGGCAGGTGCTTGGCGGCTCCGCGTGGTGGTTTCAGCAGGGGACTGCGCTTTCCGCCCGCACACGTGCATGGAAGGGGTCGGTGTACGACGTCGAGGACGGATCGTGTTCCCGCCGGACTACTCCGGCTTTCAACGCCCGACCGGGAGGCTATCCCAGAAGTAGTCGTCGTACAGGTGATTATCGCCCGATGTTCTCGGTCACACGGTGGGATTCGTTCTCAAGTTCAAGCGCCAATCGTCTGCACCGGGTCCGTTTGCTCCGAGACATACTCGTGAACACGATGTGGGGAGATCCTCGTCCGTCCGGGGAATTCTCGGTCGATTGTCGTCGTGATAGTGGAGGAGTGACCGGTTGTATAAACCACATATTGCGATAGTAAACTGTATCTCCCAGAAGTTGAGACCGGCGCTCTCAATGCATACGACTCAAGCCCCGTCTGCTCAGTACTTCAGAGTTGGTCGATCGGCTTGTTGATTATCTTGAAGACTTCGCTTGCCCGGTAGAACCGATTTCGCTCTTTCCCGGTGAGTTCTTCGAGTATCCCGTCATCTTCAAGCTGTCCGATCAGTCGGTTGGCTGTACTATACTCGACATCCAGCCACTCGGACGCGGTATTCACGTCAAGGTACGGATCTTCGAAGAGCCGCATGACCAGTTCTAGAATGTTCTCAGACCGTTCGCTCTGGTAGCGCTGTTGATAGTCCTCACGGAGGTCAACCAGCAAGTTTGCACGCCGGTGGGCCTCATCTGCCTGCGACTGTACGCCACGTAAGAAGAACAGTAGCCACTCTTCCCATTCGCCGCGCTGACTGACTGCCAAGAGATGATCGACGTACTCTGAACGTTGTGCGTTGAAATACGAACTCAGGTAGAGATACGGCTCGGGCAAGAGACCGTCACGTTGCAGGAGGAGACTGATCAACAACCGTCCGAGCCGTCCATTTCCATCGAGAAACGGGTGAATCGTCTCGAACTGATAGTGAATCAGCCCGATCCGGAGAAGCGGATGGAGATCAGTATCTCGGTTCGCGTACTCAAGAAGATCTTCAAGAAGATCGGGAATCTCGTTCGGTGGTGGCGGAACGTACCTGGCGTCTTGGATGTAGGGCGTACTGCCGATGAAGTTCTGGGTCGTGCGGAGTTCTCCTGGATTGGCTTCGTCTCCACGGACACCTGAAAGCAATCGGTCGTGCATTTCACACAGCAACTCGGTGGTGATTGGATCGCCAGCTGTGATCGCATCCAATCCGTGCGTCAGTGCGTGTAGATAGTTCACGACTTCCTGGGTGCCTTGCCGCCTGTCTTCATCAATGAGAGCTTCTTGTCCGGCCTCATAGGCGTAGATATCCGAGAGGGTGGCATGTGTCCCTTCGATTTGCGAGGATTCCAGCGCTTCTTTTCGAATGAACGGTTCGATTAGGATCTCTCTTGAGCCGACACGTGGGCCGATGCCGTGGAGTCGACCAAGTGCCTGTGTCGCCTCCGCCAGCGGTGTAATGAGTTGCTCAGTACTGATTGAGGGGGAAAGCGGGTCCGGCCGGAACGCCGAATACGTCCCCTTTGGTGTCGTCGTGGGAACGATTTCACCAGGGGCCGTCTCGTCGAAATCATCTCGCTCCATCAGTGGTATCCCTACAAATACGCTGGCCACTATTGGTATTTTTGGTGCTAAATCAAAATAGCAGGGTAGCTGATTGCACCGTCACAACTACTCAGTATTTCTGGGGATAGATTTGATACGCATCTTTCTCTTCTCTGGTTTTGTGAGTGAAACAGCTGCTCAGTAGGGGTTCCTACTTCCCGGCTGTTTCACCGTAGGTAGTA
>NZ_JBGUBC010000050.1:0-5444 GCF_041821145.1 Halopenitus sp. H-Gu1
CCGTGTGAGTGCGTTCCCATGAAAACGCCTGACGTGGCGTCGATCGAACGACGGGGTTAAGTACTCACCACTCCTCGAATGAAATGCGACGGGCGCTCCCTCACCGGGAGCGACCCACCGGCCGTCAGGTCGGACGAACGTTCCGACGCCCTTATCAACGGGCGTCCACTCGGAACGTAATGCGACACACGCGAACTCGCCCTGTTCAATTCAGGGCGGTTTCGCCCGGACTTGCATTGGGCCGACGGGCTTTTAGCCTGTCAGTCCTAACTACCAAGTCCACCCCAATGAGGACGTCATCCCTGCGGTCCGCCGTAAGCTGACGTCTGATGTGAGCTCGATGGTCCGGTGTCATCCGGCGCTGCCGGCGACACCGGACTCGGACCATGCAATATAGACGATCGTATCATACGATACGACGGTGATCGACGACAGTTTTCAACTGTCAGACATCCCGCCACCCTCCTCGTGTGGGGAATCACACACGAGGAATCCCACTCCGGTTGATCCTGCCGGAGGCCATTGCTATCGGGGTCCGATTTAGCCATGCTAGTCGCACGAGTTCGGACTCGTGGCATATAGCTCCGTAACACGTGGCCAAGCTACCCTTCGGAGACGCATAACCTCGGGAAACTGAGGCTAATACGTCATACGACTTTCATCCTGGAATGGGGAGAGTCATAAACGCTCCGGCGCCGAAGGATGCGGCTGCGGCCGATTAGGTAGACGGTGGGGTAACGGCCCACCGTGCCGATAATCGGTACGGGTTGTGAGAGCAAGAACCCGGAGACGGAATCTGAGACAAGATTCCGGGCCCTACGGGGCGCAGCAGGCGCGAAACCTTTACACTGCACGCCAGTGCGATAAGGGGACCCCGAGTGCACAGGCATAGTGCCTGTGCTTTTGTTGACCGTAGGGAGGTCAACGAATAAGAGCTGGGCAAGACCGGTGCCAGCCGCCGCGGTAATACCGGCAGCTCGAGTGATGGCCGATCTTATTGGGCCTAAAGCGTTCGTAGCCGGCCTGTCAAGTCCGTCGGGAAATCCACGTGCTCAACGCGTGGGCGTCCGGCGGAACCTGATAGGCTTGGGACCGGAAGGCGCGACGGGTACGTCCAGGGTAGGAGTGAAATCCTGTAATCCTGAACGGACCGCCGATGGCGAAAGCACGTCGCGAGAACGGATCCGACGGTGAGGAACGAAAGCTAGGGTCTCGAACCGGATTAGATACCCGGGTAGTCCTAGCCGTAAACGATGCCTGTTAGGTGTGGCCCCCGCTACGAGCGGGTGCTGTGCCGTAGGGAAGCCGCTAAACAGGCCGCCTGGGAAGTACGTCCGCAAGGATGAAACTTAAAGGAATTGGCGGGGGAGCACTACAACCGGAGGAGCCTGCGGTTTAATTGGACTCAACGCCGGACATCTCACCAGCATCGACTGTGGTAATGACGGTCAGGTTGATGACCTCGCCACGAGCCACAGAGAGGAGGTGCATGGCCGCCGTCAGCTCGTACCGTGAGGCGTCCTGTTAAGTCAGGCAACGAGCGAGACCCGCATCCGTACTTGCCAGCAGCACTCACTGTGGCTGGGGACAGTACGGAGACCGCCGTGGCCAACACGGAGGAAGGAACGGGCAACGGTAGGTCAGTATGCCCCGAATGTGCTGGGCAACACGCGGGCTACAATGGTCAGGACAATGGGTTCCTACTCCGAAAGGAGACGGTAATCTCACAAACCTGATCGTAGTTCGGATTGTGGGCTGCAACTCGCCCACATGAAGCTGGATTCGGTAGTAATCGCGTGTCAGCAGCGCGCGGTGAATACGTCCCTGCTCCTTGCACACACCGCCCGTCAAAGCACCCGAGTGAGGTCCGGATGAGGCTCCTGAGAGGGAATCGAATCTGGGCTTCGCAAGGGGGCTTAAGTCGTAACAAGGTAGCCGTAGGGGAATCTGCGGCTGGATCACCTCCTACAGACCGAGACTCGCCTTCGGGCGAGCTCATCTTTATACATCGTATCGTGAGCGATTCGCGATCGTCACGTCCGCGTCCACCGCTGCCAGCCCGGACACTAACGGACCATCGAGTTCACACACCGCGACACACACAGACCGACCCGCCGTCAGGCGGGTGGGCCCGTAGCTCAGTGGGAGAGTGCCTCCTTTGCAAGGAGGATGCCCTGGGTTCGAATCCCAGCGGGTCCATGTCAGCTTCATTCTCATTCGGAGAACGAGCCCCTTAAGTGGGGCACTCCGAAACGGGAAGTGAAGCGCGACGACCGATGCACTACTCCGGGAGACCGCGAGTAGGAAGGGTCCGACGAACAGCCCCGTGAAGTCCACGGGGTGTTTCGATGACGACCGTGTATACGTGCGATCCAGACGCCCACTGAACTCAGTTTGTGAGTTCGTGGACGTATATTATACTGGCTACTGTGCCAGCTGGTGAATGGCTCGGCTCGAGAGCCGACGACGGACGTGCCAAGCTGCGAAAAGCCTGAGGGAGCCGCATGGAGGCGAAGAACTCAGGATTTCCAAATAGGAATCCCTTTACAATTGCCTTGCGCAATAGGGAACCCCCCGAATTGAAACATCTCAGTAGGGGGAGGAAGAGAACGCAATAGCGATGTCGTTAGTAACCGCGAGTGACCGCGACACAGTCCAAACCGAAGCCCTTGCGGGCAATGTGGTGTTCGGACTGACTTGCAGCGCCGGAACGTGATTGAGAAGTCTCCTGGAATGGAGCGTGAGACAGGGTGACAACCCCGTATGAATCACAAGTATGGCGTGCGTCAGCTCCAGAGTAGCAGGGGTCGGATATCCTCTGTGAATACCCCAGGCATCCCCTGGGAAGACTAAACACTCCTCGAGACCGATAGCGAACAAGTAGCGTGAGCGAACGCTGAAAAGCACCCCGAGAAGGGCGGTGCAATAGGGCCTGAAATCAGTTGGCGATAGAACGACAGGGCGTACAAGGCTCTGTGAGTAACGAGCGACGCGCGAGCGTCCAGTAGGAATCACAGGGAGCCGACGTCGTGTCGTGCGTTTTGAAAAACGACCCAGGGAGTGTACCTCAGATGGCGAGTCTAACCCGAGAATCGGGGGAGGCATAGGGAAACCGATATGGCCGCAGCATTGCGAGGGCCACCGTGTGCAAGCGCGGGGAGCCATCGGGGTACGACCCGAAACCAGGCGATCTATGCATGAGCAGGGTGAAGCGTGGCGAAAGCCACGTGGAGGCCCGTTAGGGATGGTGTCCTACAATACCCTCCCGTGATTCATGTATAGGGGTGAAAGGCCCATCGAGCCTGGCAACAGCTGGTTCCGACCGAAACATGTCGAAGCATGACCTCCGGCGAGGTAGTATGCGGGGTAGAGCGACCGATTGGATGACCCGCCTCCGAGAGGAGTCGGCCATCCTGTCGAACTCCGAACCTGCATACGCTGTCAACCCGGGGAGTCCGGTGTGCGGGGTAAGCCTGTGCACCGTGAGGGGAACAACCCAGAGCAAGGTTAAGGTCCCAAAGTGTAGACTAAGTGCGATTGGAAGGTTGTCTCAAGCCCTAAACAGCCGGGAGGTGAGCTTAGAAGCAGCTACCCTCTAAGAAAAGCGTAACAGCTTACCGGCCGAGGTTTGAGGCGCCTAAAATGATCGGGGCTCAAGTCTACCACCGAGACCCTGCCGTGCCCGTTACAGGGCAACCGCGTAGGTCGGCGTAGCGTTCGGATGGAAGCTCGGGTGAGAACTCGCGTGGACCGAACGGTAACGACAATCCTGGTCACAGTAGCAGCGATAGTCGGGTGAGAACCTCGACGGCCTGATGAGCAAGGGTTCCTCGGCACTGTCAATCAGCCGAGGGTTAGCCGGTCCTAAGTCCCCCCGTAAGTCGACGGGGACAAATGGGAAACTGGTTAATATTCCAGTGCCATCACGCGTTAAAAGTCGACACCGCAGAGAACACCGAGCCGGGCCTTCGCCCGGTCGAATCGGGGAAGTTCGTGGATGCCGTCACGGCACGAAGCGAACGAAGCCCGAGATAGGGAAACTCGGTGGTATCTGGGGTCCGTGAAAAGACGAGCGTGATGTCCGTACCAAGATCCGACACAGGTGCTCTCCCAGCGAAAGGGAAGGTCTGTCGGGAGAACCGACGTTAGGGAATTCGGCAAGTTAGTCCCGTACCTTCGGAAGAAGGGATGCCTGCTTTGGAGAAAGCAGGTCGCAGTGACTCGGGCGCTCCGACTGTCTAGTAACAACACAGGTGACCGCAAATCCGCAAGGACTCGTACGGTCACTGAATCCTGCCCAGTGCGGGTATCTGAACACCTCGTACAAGAGGACGAAGGACCCGTCAACGGCGGGGGTAACTATGACCCTCTTAAGGTAGCGTAGTACCTTGCCGCTTCAGTAGCGGCTTGCATGAATGGATAAACGAGAGCGCCACTGTCCCAACGTTGGACCCGGTGAACTGTACGTTCCAGTGCGGAGTCTGGAGACCCCCAAGGGGAAGCGAAGACCCTATAGAGCTTTACTGCAGGCTGTCGCTGAGACGTGGTCGCTACTGTGCAGCATAGGTAGGAGCCGTTACACAGGTACCCGCGCTAGCGGGCCACCGAGGCATCATTGAAATACTACCCGGTAGTGACTGCGACTCTCACTCCTGGCGGAGGACACCGGTAGCCGGGCAGTTTGACTGGGGCGGTACGCGCTCGAAAAGATATCGAGCGCGCCCAAAGATTTCCTCACTCGGGTCGGAAACCCGAGGAAGAGCGCAAGAGCACACGGAAGTCTGACAGTGTCATTCCTAACGAGTGACGCTGACGCGAAAGCGTGGTCTAGCGAACCTACGAGGCTCCGGAATGGGGCCCGTAGATGACAGAAAAGCTACCTTAGGGATAACAGAGTCGTCACCCGCAAGAGCACATATCGACCGGGTGGCTTGCTACCTCGATGTCGGTTCCCTCCATCCTGCCCGTGCAGAAGCGGGCAAGGGTGAGGTTGTTCGCCTATTAAAGGAGGTCGTGAGCTGGGTTTAGACCGTCGTGAGACAGGTCGGCTGCTATCTATTGGGGGTGTTAACGGTACCTGACGTGAACGGTCGTATAGTACGAGAGGAACTACGATTGGTCGCCACTGGTGTACCGGTTGTCCGAGAGGGCAGATGCCGGGTAGCCACGCGACACGGGGTAAGAGCTGAAAGCATCTAAGCTCGAAACCCACATGGAAACGAGGTACCACTTGAGGTCTCTCCTAGAAGAGGAGGTAGATAGACTCGGGGTGTGCGCACCAAGGCAACGAGGTGTTAAGCCCACGAGCACTAATGGACCGAGCCACAGTCATATGGTCCACCTCACAGACTGAGTTCAGGCGGAAGCTGGATCGCACGTATAGACGGTTGACCGATCGGGAGATCGGGACCACCGACAGAAGGCGCGAACACACGTGAGTGTGT
>NZ_JBGUBC010000051.1:0-4288 GCF_041821145.1 Halopenitus sp. H-Gu1
CAAAAAAGGGCTGGAGACGCCAAATTCGTCGACGAGACATCCAATCTGTTACGGGTAAATCGACCCCCAGAGATCGGATGGAGCGCTTCTTGAAGCTAGTGCGGAAAGACATCGAGATAATCGAGCGGGATTCGGTTCAGCCGAATGCGATCATCGTCTGTATTCCACAAGAAGTGATGGACGCGTGTACTCCAGAGAACCAGGACCATGCGCGAATTCAGTCGGAAGGTTCTGACCTGCGAAATCGAATCAAGCTGATTGGGATGGAGGCCCGAATCCCCACACAGCTGATTAAGCCATCCACACTTTCGATCCGTACTGACCGACAGCGAGCATCCCGAGCCTGGAATCTCACTGTTGGACTTCTATACAAGTCTCAACGAGGGCACCCCTGGAAAACTCGACAGATCGAAGATGGGCACTGCTACGCAGGGCTTTCGTTCTACAGGGAGCGAGACGAAGGAGATGAGGTAATTCGAGCGGCTCTTGCTCACGTCTTTCACGGAAGGGATCATATTATCCTTCAGAGCGATCCACTCCCGGATATCACCGAGGACGAGAATGGGTCTCCCCACCTCTCATATGAGGCGGCTAGACAGGTAGGTGAGCAGATTCTGGAATACTACGAAGCGCAGAAAGGGACACGGCCCAGCCGGTTCGTCCTACATAAGCCATCGGTCTTCTGGGAAGAAGAACGTGAAGGGGTGCTTGATGCCACAAACGGTGTTCGCGATTTAGACCTTGTATGGGTTCGTAGGCGGCCAAAGGTCAGGTTATTCCCACCTACAGATTATCCCACTATGCGAGGAACCCTCCTGAGCGTTCCTGATGACGACGTCCACTATCTCTACACATCCGGATATGTCCCGGAAGAAACGACCTATCAGGGGAGTGGGGTACCATCTCCGATCGAGATTCGGCCTGACGAAATCTGTGAGACGCCCTCATTAGAGATCTGTAAGGAGATCCTCTTTTTCACGAAACTCGACTGGAATACATCGGACTACGCAATTCGGATGCCAGCAACCGTGAGTGTTGCAAAGCGTGTGGGTACAATCCTCTCTGAAGTAGATACTGAGTCCATTTCAGAGGTTCGACCACAATATTTCTATTATATGTGAGAAGCAATTAGCGTACGAGTCTGAATGGAAGACAGGTCTATTCAGATCTTGCTGTGCCGTGCCTTATGGGTTGAGAATTATGTTCTGATGATATTCCACTATAACTCGAAGTAAATGCAGATTATCTTTGTATTATTAGACAACAATAGATATGGTAGCAACACGAGAGAGGGCTCTTAGTGAGCGCGAGTTTGAACTGTTGTTGGAAGGAGCCGGGCGAATAACAGATACGCAACAGCGTCTTGAAACACGAGCGGCTATCCTCCTTGGGGGACGTCTGGGACTTCGGCCAGGAGAAACGACGCACCTGTCTACGTCGTGGATTGACCTAGAGCGTCAGATGATTCAAATTCCCAAACAAGAAGATTGTACAAAGGGACGTGACGGCAGTATCTGCGGCTACTGTCGGCAAGCGGTGAAACAACGAATGGACCACAATCCCAAGAAGGACTTCCAAAGTTTTGCGGATCGCTATTGGCTCCCGAAAACAGAAGCCGCGTCTCGAACAGTGCCGTACCATTTTTCGTATCGAGTCCGAATCGCGATCGAATTACTACTTGACGAACATGGCGGTTGGCCATATTCGTTTTCGACCTTACAGCGACGTCTGGAAACTGCCCTTGAACTGTCTCCAGAACTGTCCAATGACGCAACCTCATTACACGGACTACGTGCCACAGCAGCGTCGTACCATGCGGGAAGGGGTTTAGACCTTCCTGCACTCCGGGCAATGTTCGGTTGGGAGGACATCACGACTGCACGTCAATATCTGAATGTCGATGGAGCAATGACCCGTCGGGCGCTGGACAGTATTCATCAGTAAAGCAGAACCCACTGATGTTCAGGAGTCAAGCGTAGCGCTGTTTCAGTAGTTACTCCATCGGCTCTACGTCTCCAAGATGGGTGTATTTCTCAGCAACCTTCTCGAAGTACGCTTCCGTCATAATTCGAGGGCTAGACACCCGATGGAAGTCATCAAGAATGAACTGCATTTCCTCCTCATCCAGCCCATATGCGTGGAACACGGCCGCGTCGACTTCGGCTTGCAGTTCACGCCGAGTCTCCATATCCGTCGCCGGCACAATCCCACCGAGTCGTTCACGCATCTCAGCAAACTCCTCACCGTAGCAGTTGAGCTTCGCCGCTCGATCAGCGATGTAGTGGAACCAGTCGTCGCCATCAGTGAGTCGGGGAGCCTGTGACTCCTCAAACTTGTACTTCGAGGCGTGGGAATCAACCTTTGTTCGCATCAAGAAATCGAAGGGGATACTGTTGATCAGCCCAAGCGCGACAAAAAGCTCCTTATCAGTGAAAACACGGTCGTAAGCGCTATGCATCGGGAACTCCGAAAGATCGTCCTTGTTAGGGTTTACCTCGAATGGCCGAACCGTGTACAGGGTATGGACGACGACTCCACCCGGTGGGATTACAGCCGCAATGAGCGTCCGTTCGTCGGTTGCACGAGCGACCTCACGGAGCACAAGCCGGTACTCAGAACTATGGAGACGGATGTCCTCCAAAGAAAGTTCGGGGCGGTCGAATTCCTCTGTTAGCAACTGATTGACGAACCGCTTCTGGGAACTTGTCGGGAGATGGCGGAACTCAGGGTCATCAGCGAACTTGTTGTAGATTGCCTTCTTGAGGCTGATCGCATCGTCCCGGGCACGGAAGTTCTTCTCTCGAATGCGACGCTTCGCACTCAGTTCCTCGTTATCCTCATCGACACTCCACAAAGAGATTGATTCAAGATCGTCGACGTAGGTCGACTCATAGCAGAATTGGTGGATGTTCTTTCCCTGATAGACCGGATAATCCCCTTTGGATTCGTTTTCGATGAATCTATCTCGATCTCGTCCCCGATCCAGTTCCTTGTACAAGACCGTTCGCCAAGCGCCTTCAATTTCAGTCGCCAATGGTGGTGTCTGGAGAATTTTATCCAGCACTGAGACCTCCTGCTGGTCCTCGATGTTGGGGAAAATTCGAGCTCCGGGAGAATACTCTTTGAGGATGCGCGCTGGAATTTCTAGAGCTACATCGTCAATCGACCGAAGAGCGTCAACGGAAGTCTGATGAAAGATTCCGTGGACAGTATCAGTACTTCCCTCTGTTCGGAGCGTAACGATACCGAAATTATACCTAGTGTCTATATCGGAGAAGATGCCTCGGTTTTCAAATCCGATGATACTCTGAATCTCAGACTCTTCCAAGGCATGTACTCGCAAATCCTTCCCAGCGGCGGCATTGAAGAACGGACCAGGAAGCAGCTGTGAAACATAACCACTGTCTCTGACAATATCATAGACTCGCTCGAAGAACAGTAGGGACAGGTCGTTCGTTCGTGCAACCTGTTGCCCTTCTACGCTTGGCGTCTGGTACTCGTATTCTCCACTCTGGTTGATATAGGTCGCTTGCCGTTCCTTGTCACGCTGGAACTTCTCCCATTCGGCAGCGATTTCAGGGTTCTCTAAGAGTTCCTCTACCTTCTTGTCCTTTTCACCTGGTGGGCGGCTACGAAACTCAGTATCGTACTTTGGGAAGAAGTCCGTCCGGTATGGCTTCAGCTCATCCCACGGTGGGTTCCCTATGATGACATCAAAGCCGCCTTCCCGATAGACTGTCGCGAACTCGAGCACCCAATGAAACGGTGAGAACTCCTCTAATTCCTCAAGAGAAATATCCTCGTCGACAAGTTCGTTGAACTGATCGCGGATCTTCTCATTAAGCTCCTCGCTGTGGGTGTCGATTTTTCGTTCAGCCATTTTACGAGCATTCTGCGCTTCACGGGCAGAATCCGCAGCTCGATGGCGGTCCTGTTCCCGGATGACATCCTCATAGAGATCTTTGACTGCAGTTCCGACACCCCAATTCGAGAGTGACGCGTCGCCCGCATCTTCCCGTGCGACTTCTTGGAGCTCAGTGAACCCGATCAGCGAGTTACCCTGACGGATGTTAAAATCAATATTTGGAAGGGGTTCGACCTCGTTCGGTTCGTCCTCGATATCAGCGACCATCGACAGCCACAGGCGTAGTTTACAGATTTCGACTGCCCCGTCCTCGATATCGACTCCATAGAGATTGTGAAGGATGATAGAACGCTTTGCGAAAAGTGAGACCCCTCCATGTCCCTCTTCTATTCTCTCCAATTCTTCACGGCTACGACTCTCCAA
>NZ_JBGUBC010000052.1:0-3414 GCF_041821145.1 Halopenitus sp. H-Gu1
TATTTGTATTCTCGACCCTGATGGAGACATCGTTCGTCAGCTGACTGCCACTGGAGCTGCGCGTAAAGATGCAACTTGGCCCGGATATCACACCGACCTCTATCGGTTCGAGCGGGATGGCGAGGAGTTCGGTATCGTGGGCTGTGCGGTTGGAGCATCGTTCGCGGTTCTCCTTGCAGAGCAACTGTTTGCCGCCGGCTGTCACTTCCTCATCAGTGTCACTTCCTCGGGACAGATCGTCCAGAAGGACGATCCACCCTATTTCGTTCTCGTTGACCGTGCTCTCCGTGATGAAGGGACGAGTCATCACTACCGTTCGACAAGCCGATACGCGACTCTCGACGCCGATCTCGGCGCTTCGGTCGAAGAGGCGTGTAAAACCGTGTCTCGACCTGTTTACACGGGGACAACGTGGACGACGGATGCGCCATTTCGGGAAACGGAGACTGCGATTGAACACGCTCGCTCGGACGACATCCTCGCCGTCGAAATGGAGGCCGCTGCGCTGTATACGTTCGCGGACGTTCGAGAGCAGCCAGTCGTTTGTTTCGCACATGTAACTAACCAGATGGGACGGACTGAGGAGGATTTTGAGAAAGGGAACGCGGATGGAAGTCAGGACGCATTAGAGGTGATCGACGCAGCTGCTACCGCCTGGCGGTCGTGAATTGACGTCTTCCGACCAGACGCTCAGGAGTGGTCGCTGACGGAATCCACGACAACAGGAGATTCGATACTCCCGACGGAGACCGTCAGTGGAGCGCCGTTCGAGGGAGACCGGTCAGTTCGGCGTGGCGCGTTCCAACCGAAACAAGAGCGCGTCGGTTCCGTCCGGATAGTAGTTTTGGATGCGCCGTTGGACGGTGAACCCGGCGTGCTTGTAGAACTCGATGGCGCCCCGGTTGCTCGCCCGCGTGTGAAGGGTAATTGTGTCGTAGTCGTCGACGAGCGCTTCGATGAGTCGGGTTCCCAGTCCCTGACGTCGGTGTTCGGGAGCGACTCCGAACAAAGAGAGGTACCCGTCCTCGTGTATCACGGCGAACGCGACCACCTCCTCCTGATCGTTTGGGAACAGGAGTAGGTAGACGGTCCGTTGGCGGTACTCCGTCCCGAAGTAGGCGCGAGCCTGCTTGAGCACCCCGTCCGAACGACGAATCCGCTCTTTGAGCTCCCAGGCCTGCGCCAGATGGGCATCATCTCCGGGCGGAATACGGCGCTCTTCGACGTTACGTGTCATGGGTCCGACTACGGCGGGGAGTTATCCATCTCTCGTCGCGGGCTTTTGGACCCCAGCGAGATAGCGGTCCGGGGCGATGCTCCTCGAGTCAGCCGGGACGAACGGGTGCCATCGTGTCGGCCTCTCGCCCACCGAACGCGGGCCGGAACGAAATCACCGGAGAGAGACGCCGGCGTCACTCGGAGTGGAACTCCTTGAGAACCTCGAGATCGCGTTTTGCTCGCATGAACTCCGAAACCGAACGTCGAGCATCGCACTGTGGACATTGAAACTCCTCGTCGGGAGCGGGGAGGGTGACCGGATCCGCCTCCCAGTGTTCCTCGCACTCGGGACACCGTATGTCGATCCATGCTTCGGGCATGCCTGTCTTTTCACGTCACTTGACAAAAGCGTACGCCCCATTCCCAGGGTTTGGTTCGGGTCTCTCACCCGGCACCATTCAGTTTCCAGTAGTCGCCTTCCTCAGACGAGCGACGAGTAATCCGGTCCGAGTGTGTAGACGGGCGCTCGCCATGCTCACTCGTCGATCAGGTCCGTGTCAAGGCTCTCTCCGTCGCTCTCGATCTCGGTAGGCCGATTCTCGAAGGCCGAGTCGGCCTCCGTGAATCCCCCGAGACTGACGGCAACAACCGATCCGGCTATTGGCTACCACATACTCCCCACGTAGTCGAACTCGACATCGTCAACGAGTTCTGGCGGAAGTCCGAGTGAACTGAACATCTCACGAAACACTGACCGTCGCTCGTCCTCCGGAATTGACTCGCCAGCCGGAAGCGTGATTTCGAGGCCAATAGCACCGAGCGGGTCAAACTGGACGATATAGGTTCCGGTCCCGGATTTGTGTGTCACCTTCGTGCTCTGGAGTCGATATCCGATCTCAGCGAATGGAGTCCCGTCACGGGCGTAGGTAACGATGTGCCATCCTTCTCCGTGCGAGTGCGTTCTTTTGACTGCGGTACTTTCCTGAACGACGTACTGGTAGACAGCGGCGAAGGTCACTGGCTCAGAGATATCGATGCTCGGGAGGTCCGTTTGTTCGGCAGTGATAGCGTCCATGAGTTGGGCGATATACTCCCGTGCACGTTCAGAACCCATGTCAAAGAGGAGCGTCAGCCGCTCGATTAGCCAATCCTCTTCGGGGAGGTACTCCGGAAGAAATGGATCCGGGCTTGCCCAGGCGCGCTCATCCCGGAGGTAGAGTTCGGTGTCCGAGTCTTCGCGAAAGCCCGCAGAGACACGTGTGGTCAGCGAGTAGTGGAACACAACGTGGTCAACTCGGTAATCGGGTCCAAACCGTTCATCGAGGTCGTCGATTCCGTCGGGATGGAATCCGACTGATGTCTCCTTCAGGGTGCCGTAGTACGGTCCATCAATCGTATATCCGGCAGTCTCGGCGGCAGTCTTCGTCGCATCGTAGTCGAAGTGGTCCACCGATATCGCCGAGACGCTGAAGTATCGCGCGTGATCACTGCCGATGATTCCGAGACATCCGGCGACGGATATCCCGCTGGCAGCAGCCGCTGTAATGGACACTCGTCCCAAGAATTCACGTCGAGAACGGGTCATATTCATACTATTACATCATTCCGAGGAGCGACGTTCGCCTGTATCGGTGGAACGGTAGAACCCTGATCATCAGCTGAATGCCATCATGAACCAGAGAAGACCCAGAATACCTATCGCAACGAGGATTCCACCGGCGGCGAGCAGATATTGGCTATACTCACTGTCCCGTCTGTGAGAAATGTAGCCCCCTACAAGTAGGAGAACGCCGAGCGCGATCGCAACATACGACGACAGGATGACGGCCATTACTAATCTGATGTTGTCGTGGAGAACTATTATATTCATTGGTTTTTATAAATAATTGGCAAAGATGTGGTTCCAGCATTCAAACACTCACGATCGCGTTCCTGAAGCAGCAACCGGCGATCGTCGATGCTTTCGAGAGATATCGCGAAATCTTTGGTGAGTAATCGGAAATCACTCACATCGTTGAGCGACCAACCCCCGTTGACTAAGGACTCAGCGCGGTCGTTTGCGGAAGATTGCCGATGCTCACTTGGAATTTCACGTTCTTGCATCAAGTGAAACCCAGCAGGAGTTGGGCAAGCGCGCGCACGACGGTTCATTTATAACCAATGTACCGCCGTCTTGCGAATGTGATCCGTTCGAAA
>NZ_JBGUBC010000053.1:0-2312 GCF_041821145.1 Halopenitus sp. H-Gu1
GTGCAGCGTAAAGATCCTCAGAGCCGAGGACAGTTGGCTGAAAGAACCGGAGCCCACAGTCAGCACAACGGTATCGACTGATCAATTCTGGTGGTTGATCGGTGAGTTTGTCACGGATGGTAATATCGAATCGGCGGCGGTACTCAGTTTCGATACGATCGAAGTGTATTGTGTTCTGTTCAATTTCGACCGCAGAATCACAGAGCGGACACGAGACAGTCATAGAGTTTGGTTCAATTCCCTTTTTTTTGGTGGCACTTTCTTAAAGAGTTCTATCAGCATTTTATATGGATTTCGGCGAGTAGTGTTTAGATAATTTAATTTCATGCGAAAGAAAACGCCTACGACCAATGTTCAGCGGTACTCGTGTCAACATGATCAATCGTGTTTGAGAACTGGTTGATTCATCTGTTTTACTTCACAAAAATACGTTCAACGGCATTCCGATTCCCATGTGGGACGTGTTGGAATCAGAGCCGTGATGATGACAAGCCGCCTGTAATCACGGTGCTCCGTCGACGAGAAAGACTGCATCGTCGACCTGATGTTTCTCACGTGATTCTGAGAGACACATCGAGGTAATCGCGTTGTTCTTGTCGGATAGAGCCGAATATGGAGCAGGCGATTAATGTCGCAATCGACAGCAGCGTACAGCCAATTTCGCTCAGTATTGAGCAGAATTACATTTTCTTTGACCACAGCGTGATTCGAATCAGCACCATCTGTCGGCTGTAGATCAACGTTCTGTACCCACCGATGAACGATGGTTCGATGACGATCGACACCCAACCTTTTAAACATCGAGACGATATCCGGGAATGATAATCCAGCCAAATGAAGTCGGATACTGATCTTCATCGTCGGCTCGGGTGTTGCCTCTCGCTCCAGAAGTTCTAACTCGATACAACCGTCATCGGCGCTAAGGCGGTCAAACGAGAGCATAGACCACTTAACCCTTTGACCGCCTCACTCCTTATCAGAACGCTACCAGTGTCGCCGAAGATAAAACTCTATGGCCGAGTAGATTAGCCGATATCATATGAGCCGGAAAATACGCAATTGTTACGTCTTTGTCGCTGATGCCCTCCGGTGGGACTACCTACCCGACTCCATCCGCTCACAGGGGGCTGTGCGGAAGACTGTTGCCGCATCGACGCTCTCTCCAACTTCGTTTGCTTCACTCACATCCGGGCTCTATCCACCCGAACACGGTGTCTATACCTTTGGCCACCGTGTCAAAGAAGGTCAGAACTGGCTTCTGGAGACAGAAGCAGTTGATGTATCTTTCTGGCAATCCATCGACGAAGATCCAATCTACGAGGTACTCGGACAGGATCCAATAACAAGCCAACGTGTCGATGAAATGGATACCCCATTCATCAATATCGAACGCGAACTTGTCACTCACTCCCCATACGGGCTCACAGGCGACGAACAGGGCGATTATAGCGCCGTCGAATTTCTTAATGACTACACCGACTCACTCGACGAACTACGCGCAGGATATTTCGAAGGGGCGAAAAGGGCCACAGAAATATTCACGAAACGTCTCGATTCGCTTGAAGAATGTGGACTACTCGACGAAACGCTCGTTATTTTCACCTCGGATCACGGCGAACTTCTTGGAGAGTACGGCTCGCTAAGTCACGTTTACCCGGTCGTTCCCGAGTTGGTTTACGTCCCGACTGTGGTTATCGACCCGAGGGGCCAAGACGTTCGTGAAAGTCTCTTTTCCCATGTCGATATCCCAGCTACCATTGCAGACGTACTCAATATCGATCCGCCGTACGAGACGCCGGGGAAGAGCGCATTCGAAGCTGGAGAGCGCGAGCACGCATACGCTGGCTTCGAGTTCCCACCCGGGTACAGTGCCTTCGGGCGGAGCGAGTCACGCCTCAACCGGCACGAACACAGCGTCCACAGTCTCTGGGACGCCGACGGCGGATGGGTGTTCGACGACTCCCCACGACGGAGTCGGCTTCACGGGGCGGTCAAGCACGTGATCCCGACGACCCCACGCGCACGGAACGTTCTCAAACAGAATCCACGCGGGCTACTTTCCCTGCTCCGCCAGATTTTCCGGGCGCGAAAGCAGTTCGGCAAACCAGACTTCGATCAGGACGAGGCGCGTCGTCTCATCGACGATCTCAAAAAGCGAGGCGACAGGGCGGCGCAACAGGATGAGCTGGGCGCAAACCAGCTAAAACAACTCAAGAATCTCGGCTACTTGGAGTGAATAGTGCTGGGTCGCATGTCTTCTATTCTGAGCGGGGGCCTTTGAACTACCAGGTGTTATTCGATAGCCATCCTAG
>NZ_JBGUBC010000054.1:0-2043 GCF_041821145.1 Halopenitus sp. H-Gu1
GGCCGTCTCTTCGTCTATAGTAGTCGAGACGTGTACCTCCGAAGCTTCTTTGTCGGTGTGAATGATCGCGTTTTGAATGAGGTTCCGGAACACTGACTTGAGCAACTCGTTCCCTTGCACTCGGACATCTGGAATCCGGTCGTCGATGGTGATTATCACGTTCTCGTACGTCGAGGGGCGTTCTCTATCGGCGTACGGGACGGATAACGTGGGGTGATTCGCTATGTGCTGGCTGTCGATCGAGAAGTCGGAACAGGAGTCCGAGGAGATAACAAATAGAACGCCATCGACCCCCGGAAAATTCGGTTAGTGGGGATCGAGGGAGAACAAGTTGTCAATCCCGTTTGAATGGAACCAAAACGACCCGTGGCCACACTCACTGCGTCAGTTCACTGATTCGTCGACGGCCGGAGAAGCCGATTGGGAAGTACCGAGATTATTCTGGACCGCCGCCCTGACCGTTGCCCGGACTGTCCTCTGGATCATCTCCAATGAAATACGTTGCCTGTTCATCCGTTTCTAAGATGAAGGTAATAACAAAGAACTCATCAGTATTTTTCACCTCATCAAACTCTATCGTGAGTTTGGTTTCTGTCCCGTTCCCTTCGATCTTAATAGCGGGATCGAGAGATTCGAAGTCATCCCCAATATCCCACGGGAAGCTATCTCTCACACCGGCATCAGTCTGATATATATCTTCTACCTCAGATGCCTCGCCAGAATAAAAGCTCACACGAGCTTCGGTGAAATTCGTTGTATTTGCTGTATTATTAAACGTCGCTGTCCACTCATTTTGGGAGTGAACCCTTTCGGAAGCAACCAATCGTATGTCGTTTGGTGATGCTGGATTGATTTCCGTAGCTTCGTCATCACCATCCCCATCACCACCACCACTCCCACGTTCGCCAGATGGTGGGGTGCCGTCTACCCCAACGGGTGCGTAGTTGATAACCCACACACCGTCAAGCACGATCGTCAGTTCCTCTGCCTCTTCGTCAACATCTACCTTCTCTGGGGGAAGATCTGGAGCGAGAATTTCTTCCCATGTTGACTGATCAAGCTTGGTGGGAACGGTGACATTGATGTCCTCAAATTCTTTTGATTGCTGAATTCCGGGTTCCACTTCGAGTGAAACACGCTGGATACCTGTTTCTGAGTAGTTCCCTTGGAGGGGAGCTATTGTCGCTTCATTTGTCCCGTTCTCTTTTGCATCTACTAACAGCTGGTTATCGTTTTGTACCACGATACCACCTCCAGCTTCGGTTTCATTGAAGTTTTTATATATAGTACTGTATTCAAGCCGGATCGGAGCTCCTCCCCTGAACTCATTATAAAAGGGAGTGTAGGTCAACAGTTGCGTGTAGACTTCATCCTCATCAGTTACGCCGGCGAAGGTAGTGAAACTCCGTTCACCCCCATCTTGGTCTTCGATCGTGAGATCCCGCTGTTCCCCAGTCGCCAATCTACCTGTCGCAGGTGGCGGATTCAGGGTGATAATTCGACTCGGATACTCAACTCCAAGCTTGAACGTCGTTGATCGAGGCTCACCAGTTGTTCGTGCATCGATGATTGCAGTTCGAATCTCCGTCATATCATCTTGAGCAACCTGATAGTGATTGAATTCTACTTCCGCATTCTGCTGTGGAACAATGGTCGCTTGATATCCGGCAAGTGCAATGACGAAAAACCCAAATAACATAATAAATCCAATTAGCGGGGCTACTCCCCGGTCGTCATCGCTAAACGACAAATTTGAATGTGGACGCCACATATCAGATCACCGATTTGAGGAACATCCCTAATAATGGGTGCACGATACATAGCTGATTACGGGAGTCTATAAAAAAATTAGCTGTATGCAGGCGCTAAGCCCCCCACCCTCAACGAGCGCCGGGCTTCCGACGGGTGTCGGAAGCACAAGCGAGTAGGGTGGGGATACAGCGGTCGTGTTAACTTAAGCATGATTCCACCAGACGGCGTGGGCTTGCAACCACGTTTCCGCGGTCGGCGGATCGACGTGACTGAAACAGTTTGAAAACGAAG
>NZ_JBGUBC010000055.1:0-2025 GCF_041821145.1 Halopenitus sp. H-Gu1
TATCCCTCCACCTCCCGTCCACGTTCGAGATAGTCAAAATCGAAAAACTGCGAGTCGAGGAACGACTCGGTGGGTGGGTCGATGGTTTCCCAGTCCCGCTTCTCTGATAGAAAGTAACTCTTGATATCATCGAGAAGTCGCTGTCGGGGGTCGTCACTCGTCTCGGCGTCCGATTGCTTGTTCTCTCGTTCAGATCCACTCATAAATCATAATTCCGTCAGTTTGTCGCTGGCCAACTCGCGAACTGCCCGGGAAATTTTATATAGGTCGTCATTTTCGAATTCGGCATTCTCGTTGAGAACGTGTCGCTGAACGACAAGCGTGTCGCTGTACTTGTCAAAAAGCATTAAATTTAGCGCCCGAAAGAGCCGTACGTCCATCCAGTCGCCAGTCGCAAAGAATCCGTTGCTGACCATCTTCAGCAGATCGCGTTTGAGTTCCTCGGTGCCCGCCTGGTGTTGTTCGAGTTTTGCCTCGTGTTCTTCGATTCGTTCGTTAGCGACCTGGTATAGTGGGTCGCTTTCCTCGAGTTCGTCTTTCCGACCTTCCCATTTCTCGATTTTGTCCTTGAGAGCCCGCTCGCGGTCGGCACTCAGTTCCTGCCGATGGCTTTCGAGATAGTCCTCTGCCAGAGCAATCGCATCTTCTGGGTCGACGTCTTCCCCGGTTCGATCACTCATCTGAGATGACTCCTTTTTTAGTATATCCTGTTAAGATTCGAGATCGATTCTCGGCTAGCGACAGAGCCTCTAGAGGTACCTCGTCTACCCTGCCTTTCCCGATCGGTCGGGAAAACTGGGGGACACGCGTTCCGGTTGCAGACAGACTGTCGGGTATTCGCATTATATCGACCGTTGAAGTTCGATCATCACGATACTTCCACGTGGGTCATTCTCCTTGAAGGTGAGTGTTCCATCGGCCTGTCTGACGATCCAGTTGACGAGCCACAGTCCGAGCCCGCTACCATGATAAAGCGGCTCGACGTCGTACTCTCGAGTCAAGACGTTAACTTCCTCTTCGGGAATTCCTGGCCCGTTGTCGGCTATCTCGACTTGAACCGTTTCCTCACTCGTCTCGACAGTGAGTGACACGTCGGGCGTCTCTCGATCGTTGTGAATGATCGCGTTCTCAATTAGTTCCTCGATTCCCCGTCCGAGCTTTCCCGTCGCGAGTGCGGACGCCTCTTCGGGGTGGTTGAGTTCGATGTTCGACTCAGAATAACGCTTACGCATGGCAGCGACGACGCGCTGACAGACGCTGACGACGTCGGTTCCCTTCTGATCAGGAGGGTCGGTGATCGTTTCAACGATCTCCCGCTCCTTGTCGGCCGTTTGCAGAAGCTCTCCGCTCTTCTCGAGGATCGTCTCAATTTCTTCGTCTACGCCTTCAACTTCGGTCCTGATCGTCTCCGCGTATCCCTTGATGGCCGTCATGTCGTTCCGTAGGTTATGCCTCAACACACGATCCAGGACGCGTAACTGCCGGGCCCGGTCGACCCGATCGGAGATGTCGATCGCCACTCCGATCATTCGCTTGGAGCTGTCCTCCGACTTCGTAAACAGCCGCGCTCGGCAGAGAAGCCAGATATAATTACCTGATTCGTGTCGGATGCGGAACTCCTGCTCGAAGTCGCCTTCCTGTTCTCTCGCACGCGTGTTGGCCTGTTCGACTGTCTCACGATCCTCGGGATGAACTCGCTCGATGAAATCCTCGTGGGAGCCTCCGAACGTTCCGGGGTCGAGTCCCACCAGCGTCTCCATGGACTCTTCCCAGATCATGTTCTCGGCCTGTATGTCCCACTCCCAGACACCCGCATCGGCAGTGTCAATCGCCAGTGACAGGCGTCGTTGTGCCTCTTGCTGCTCACGTTCACGTTCCTTGCGCTCGGTGACATCTCGCTGGATGGCGACGAATCCCTCGATGTCGCCCGAATCGGTTTTTATCGGGGCGACGGTTTGTTCGGCGTAGTACAGCTCGCCGGATCGGTTCTCGTTGAGGACCTCACTCGACCAGATCTCGCCATCA
>NZ_JBGUBC010000056.1:0-2013 GCF_041821145.1 Halopenitus sp. H-Gu1
GGTAAGTTCGACTGGTATCTTCAACAGGACAAATGGGAGTTTGAGTGTGCATTATCAGATATCGACCCCCACAACAGAGTGCTTGAAGTTGGCTGTGGTGAAGGACATTTCCTTCAACGTCTAAAGAATAGCGGGTTTACCGACGCCATCGGGATTGATATTGATTCTTCAGCACTTGATCGTGCCTCAGACGATGGGCACGAGGTGTACCAGTCAGATGTGGAGTCATTCGAATCTGATGAAAAGTTTGATGTCGTCTGTTCATTTCAGTGTTAGAGCACGTTGCGGATCCGTACACCTTCCTAGAATCATCGCTTTCACTCCTGAAATCCGGGGGAACGCTAATCTTCGCAGTTCCCAATTCGAGTGGGTTTCTGACCTCCATCCGGTTTCCTGTTCTAAATATGCCACCACATCATCAAACGCGCTGGAATCCCGAGGTCATTCACAACCTATCGGATTTGTTTTCTGTTGATGTTCGGTCTGTTGAGTGCGGGCCGCTGACAGAGAATCACCAACGTTGGTACGTACGAGAGCAATTTCTAACCGCCGTCTCGAAATTGACCGGAGAGCAATTTGTTGAATCAGTTGAGCGTACATCAGCAAGTAAAGTGCTGTCTGCTCTCGCCAGATCTGGGTACGGTCCAACTCTGTCCCTTTCTGGACGGCTTGGGGAAGTCGATGAACACCCAATGTATGTGAAAATCCACCGAGATTGATCAGTTATAATTGTATTAGTTCATTATCGATTCAACATGAGCATATATTATTTTAAAGTAACTATATTTGAAGATTGAATAAGTCGTAATGAATGTGGTCTACCATGTTCCCAACACTCTATAAGTTGATATCTCTCGTATTATGATGGCGATTGATCAGTATATCCAATAAATATCGACACGCTAGGAGAGCGGATTCGGTTCGTCACGGATTCAACGTCTTTGATATAAGCTCTTCTGTCTCTGTGTGGTATTCCAAGTCTCCGTCTCGATGTTCAGCGGTGTGGGTGACCAAGTTCTGCTCGTCGAATTCCTTACTGTCGATTATTGATCTGTATAAATGACGGATCAACTATTATTGGCTGCGTACACAACACCGATCGACGATGATCCGTCCTCGATCACCTTGGTATCATATCGGCTGCTGATTTCCCGCCAGAACTTGGGGACACCACAGTTCTCATTCGCGATATCATCAATCGCGATGAGACCTGTGTCAGAAACGTATGGTTCGTAGATCTCGAAATCATTCTTAATTCCCTCGTATGAATGATCTCCATCAAGAAAAAGAAAGTCGATTTGATCATCGCCGAGCATATCGCTGATTCGCTGCTCTGTGGATTGGTTTTGAGAGTCCCCCTCTACCAAGTGTAGCGTCTTTTCATCTGAGAAATTCTTAAAAAGTCGATCCATCTTGTTGTACGCAATGTCGACGCTGATTATTTTTTTGGGGGCTTTTAGAGCTCGGGACCACATGTATAACGAACCGCCACGGAACGTCCCAATCTCTACCACCGTTTCGGGACCTTTGTCGGCAATTATCTCGAGGAGGCTTGAGAACACTTCTTTTGACTGCTCAAGCCGGATATGACGATAGGCACCGAGTCCGCCAAATTTTCCTGGGTGTGCCGGCTTGTAGGGAGACTTACGTTCAAAACCCAGCGGTGGAAGTATGTTATGAGTCGTTTTCCGGCGTGGAGATATATATCCTGTCGTGTCAAAAAAATCAGTAATCTCTGACTCGGACTTCATTCTCCTCTCTAATCTGATCAGGGAAACATGGAAACATAGATCATCCACTACGGGAAGTTTCCAAACGAAGTAGTAGGTGCGACGAAGCAGGGAAATAGCTCCCTCTCGACAAAAAATCTTGATAGCTTTCCTTAGTAAATTCATTTGATTTTGTTTCTCCCCAAAATCCCATATATGTGTCGAATACGCATTTTAAAAAGGAAACTGCCGACTATCGAGTGCCCTACACTGGGTATGCGATGTGTAGCAAAAAGGCCCGATA
>NZ_JBGUBC010000057.1:0-1493 GCF_041821145.1 Halopenitus sp. H-Gu1
AGATGTTCTTCGTTCTACCTCACGAAAGATACGTTCGACGGAATTTCTGAAGCCGTGTTGTTGGACGCGGTAGCTGAGGTTTTCTCGTCGAAGGCCACCGATACGATCGTCTGCGTTGTCGATGAGAAACACGGCGTCTTTGACGTCGTGTTTCTCGATCAACTCGGATAGAAACTCCCGTGCGATCGCAGTCGTATACGTCGGAAACAGCCGTGTGTGCAGAATTCTGTTCGTTTCAGGATCGACAGCCGCATACAGCCAGTACCAGTTATCGCCGTTCCGTTCAAATCTGGGAAGACGGTTCACTCTCTGGAGTCGATTTCTTGATAAATGACGTGCCCGCAGGCCTTACAATGTGACGCATCCGGATCATGATATGCCAGACCACAGTGGGGACATGTGACGTTGATTTTTTCCTTGGACGTCCACTCCCGGACAAACTTACTTGCCTGTCGTGGGATGACAATGATGGCGGCCAGGATCGATCCCACGGTCACCCACCTACCTGCGGTCGTGGCTGGGATGATATCGCCAAATCCCGTCGTCGATAGTGATATTACGGCGTAATAGAACGCGTCACCGAACGTCATAACGTCGGGATTCGTCGCGTGTTCTACACTGTAGAATAACCCGGCTGAGATGAACAGGAGAACCAAAATCGTCAACAATAGCTTCACGGCGCGCAGGGTGTTGTCCGCAACCGTTCCAAAGAAAAACTCCGCATCCTCGGTGAATCGGTAGAACCGGAGCACACGGACGACCCGAATCGCACGTAAAAACCCGATCTGCAACGCACTAATGGGTACCGGAAACACGAATACTAAGAGCGTCGGTAAAATTGCAATCAAATCTACCATGGTGTATCCCTTAAAAAATTCCGCCACCCGATTGGGAGCTCCGTACAAACGTAATATATATTCCACAGCGAAAATGAGAGCGAGGCCGACTTCGAGGCCCCAAATGAGGGATCGCAAATCGGCAGCGATCGGATACGTTTCGACGATGAAAATGGCAACGAACACCAGATTTAGTCCCAGCAAGGCGATGTCGATTATCTTCCCTGGTATTGTCCGGTGATCCAAGAGGTAGAATTGAACTAACTCACGAAGGTTCCGTTCGCCTGGAACGGATGCATCGCGGCCCATACGCGGCATAGTGGCCAATCGAACATAAAGAAGCAGCCCGGAACCCTCTCTCGAGACAGGGACTGTCAACAAGGCTCCCAGCCAAGAACTCTGTATAACTCGGAACACTCCGCCTTCTGCAACTTCAACAGAATCGTGTGGGACGTGACCCGTCGTTTCCCCATCTCACTCAACTTCGGCTCACGAACGAGGCCTCGTCGTATGCGACGGTCGTGATGCGGGAAGCGGCCTGTCGAGGTCGGCGTCGACGTCGCCGCTTGGGATGAACAACTCCTGATGGTCTCGATCTTGGCTACAGCGGCGAGCCACTCCACGGAGGTCTACTGACAAAGAACGTGGCAAGTAGGA
>NZ_JBGUBC010000058.1:0-1467 GCF_041821145.1 Halopenitus sp. H-Gu1
CAACTGATCGTCTCGCTATTGGCTGTTTTCGACTTTATCTACGATTGCCGGTGAAATACAAGCTGCTTCTTACACTCTATTCAACAAGTGTATTGACCAGTGCAGTCGAAAGCCACCCTCATATCCATCATTTTCATATGAGTAAAGCAACTTTCAGGTGGTATGACTCTCCAGCAGATCACCGCATCCGATATCGCGGGCTGGGACTCTTTACAGGATATAGCGAACTCCTTTGAAAAACGCGGGCTCAAACCACGCCCGAAACTTGGGGGTGATAACGAACTCGTAGTCCAGCTTGATGATGACGAATTCATCGTCATTGTCAATGCTGGCCCCGGTGAGACTGCCACGGATTTCAAACCGGAAAATCGCTCACGACACACCAACCTCGTTGCCACCAACGATTTCGAGATCTTCACCTTCATCACGCGAGTCCGGAGCTGGGAAGGCCAGCAACACGGTCGAATTAAGCATCAGAAGATTTCGTTCTCAAAAGAGCAGTTCACGCGGGACAGTGGGGAGAAGAACACTATTCTCCAGAAACTGAACTCGATTGAGTACGGTTCCTCTGCTGCGATTTATGATACGCTCTACGACACGCAGCAGGTCGTCAAGGAGTTCTATGAACAGTTCGAGGACCTCCGGACAGATCTCATTCAAGAGGTCACAGGTATCCCTGATGATCGTGGTGATGCGAAGCAGCGATATGTGCAAGTCATTCTTGACCGGATGATCTTCCTATACTTCATCCAAGAAAAGCGCCTCCTTGATCGGAACCCGAATTACCTTCACGAACAGCCGAATGAAGTCGTTGACGAGGGTGGTGACCACTACGAAGAGTTCTACGAACCGCTCTTCTTCGAATACCTCGCAGAAGACAAACAGAACCCTAACTTCGGTAGTCTTCCGTACCTGAACGGTGGCTTGTTCGCAAGGAATCCTGTCGAAGAGGAGTTTGAGGACGCGAAATTAGGTGGCTCTGCCGAGGAAACGAACGGGCTCTTCGATGATATCCTCGACTTCCTCTCCGACTGGAATTGGAACGTCGACGAACGACTTGACATCGTTGATCCAAAGAACCTCTCCCCGGCGATCTTGGGCCACATCTTCGAACAAACGGTCAATCAGAAGGAGATGGGGGCGTACTACACACCGGAAGAGATCACGGGGTTCATGGCCCGCCGAACGATCCATCCGTATCTGCTCGATCAACTCAACGAGGCTGTGGACGCAGACTACGACGAGATTGACAATGTGTTCGGATTCCCCGTGCTCGAGGCAGATAGTAGCGCAGAAGCTGTTGCCGATGGCGGAACCATAACTCAGCAAGTTCCAACGGAAAACGTCCAGACCAGCCATGTGGAGACTCTCTACCACGACATTCTGAAGGAAGCGCATATTCTCGATCCCGCCGTAGGAAGTGGTGCCTTCCTGCTCGCCGCACAGGAGGTGCTGATGGACCTATAC
>NZ_JBGUBC010000059.1:0-1324 GCF_041821145.1 Halopenitus sp. H-Gu1
GTTTTTCCCTTCGACGCCGAACGCCTCGCGCGCTTCGATCAACACGGATTGGCGGTCGAATGGGTCGAGTGTTTCGAGCATCCGGCGGAAGTTCTCGTCGGACATCTCGTAGTACAGCCAGTCCCGGACGACATCAATGTAGTCCTCAGGGATGCCAACGAGCTCATCGTAGTCCGGATCATTAACCTCGTATATGAGCGCTTGCTCTTGGAGTGACCACAGTCCCTTCTCGATGGTGTCGAGTGCGTGTTCTGGACTGTCGGATCGCGACACTTTCGGGAACCGTCCGATCGCAGAGAGACGTTCGAAAAAGTCAAGCCAGGTATAGTATTCGTGTCTGCTGTCGGTGGCTCGATTGTGGAGCTCAAAATAGCTATACACCATATGGAGTTCCGAGTCGTCGACTTGGTTTTTGTAGTCGACGGCTGCTTGCGCGAGATGTAGCAGTTCGTCCGTCTCAGGAAACGCATCGGTATCGTAGTCTTCGAGGAGGACGCGCTGCCAGTCCTGAACAGCATCCAGTAGCTGTTCTTTTTCCATACTGTAGTCCGGCTGCTGGATGAGTTGGCGGAGAATCCCGTATCGGATAACAAGCGCCTGATAGGGCGAGTCGTTGATCGCTGTGATACGTGGGGGCGTGAAGTCATTGAGTTCTTTAGTAACTCGTGTTTCATCAGCAAGTGCGGGGACGTACGTTTCGAGGTATGTCTGCCGATCGCTGAAACCATCGTGTTTGAATGCTTCAGGGTCGAAGTTGTCAGTTTCTGCTTTCGTGTCGTCTTTGATGAACCGTTTTCGTTCGTAGCTGTTCCAGCTTCTGTCGATGAGGTCGTGCAACTGCATGTGTTAGTCCATCATTATTTTCAGTAACACTTCAAACTGAGTGTCCCAAGAAACCGTACGTTTCACGACTGAATTCGCTACAAGCCGAGGAGCGAGGTATTGTCGCTAGTGCTGTTCTACCATATTTCCGTCAAGATGTGAGTGTTGAATACAGAACGCGAATTCATCACGATGAATCGGCTTGTTTGGGCTCGTCTGGGTAGCGACTCGGTATGGTCGTGACCTGGAGGCGGCGCGTTCGCGACCCATCGCACTCGATGAACAGAATCGATTGCCACGTTCCTAACGCGAGGTCGTTGTCTACGATCGGAACCGATACGCTTTCGCCGAGAAGGGTGGCGCGCAAATGTGCATCTGCGTTGTCGTCGATTTCGTCGTGGTCGTATTTCTCGCCGCGCGGAACAAGCCGGTCAAGTAGTCGCTCGATATCCGACAGCAGTCGCGTCTCATCCTCAGTGAACTACCCCGCCCTGCTCGGCCC
>NZ_JBGUBC010000060.1:0-1222 GCF_041821145.1 Halopenitus sp. H-Gu1
CGGATTGTCACAGAGATGCAGCGAGAAGGTAATCTCGCCCTCGTCACCCGGTTTCACGTCGTCGAGTTCGACGAGGTGCTCCTGGCCGGGGTAGTTCTCGCTTTGGAAGACAGCCGGCACGTCCAGCTCGGCGCCGCTGTCGATCCCACAGGCGCTGTGGATGGTGACGGGGCCGACCTCATTGTTCTGGTCCTCGTCGAGGCCGCTTTCGAGAATGATCTCGTCGGAGTCCTGACCGCTTCCTCCGCTGAGGATCATGACTTCCTCTACGATACCGTCGTCTTCTCTCCGACCTTGCTCGGCTGCAGCACCGTTGAATGCCGCTGAAAGTCGAATGGCGAACTCGTCGTTGAGCGGGCCGAGCGCACCACCGTCGGTGTACCCCTCCTGCCACGCCCAGTCGGCTGTCCACTCGGAGTAAGGGTCTGGCCCGTCGTCCTGTTCCTGCCAATCTCCAGTCCCCGTGAAACCGGATCCGTTCGGCGCACCCTCGAGAGTGTAGGAGGCTACTCCGCCGCCGTTCGCCTCCGTATCGTCGTTGACGACGACGAGGCTCAGTTCGCCGTCCGTCGTATTCTCGTAGAGGAAGATTACGCTCGTATCCGCCCTCGTAATATCGGCGTTTTGAGCGGCGAAGTTGCTGTAGTCGTAGAATTCCTCTACGCTTTCCTCTCCACTCAGTGGCACGATGCAGTAGGACTCGCCGCCGTAGGTGACGTAATATTCGTCGTCCTCACAGTCACAACAGGCGGGGATTTCGGCGGCGTCGAACACTGGCTCCGTCTCGCCGGCGCCGGAGTAGTGGACCCCGTCCAGATCTTGGAGGCCGTCGCCGTAGCTTTCGCCGTCGACCGCCGTGTCGGGGTAGGCGTTCACGGGGTGTTCGCCGACGCCGTCACCGTTCGGCATCGGTCCGTTGTAGGTCTGCTGCCAATCGACTTTGAGGTCGAGTTCGCCTGCGGTAAGCGTATTTCCGGTGAACGATTCCTCGTCGCTGAAGTAGGCGGTCGTGCCGAGTCCGGCACCCGCGGAGGCGACGCCGATGGCCCCCATACTCGCGAGTACGCGTCGGCGTGACAGCCCGATTTTGTCTTGGTTACTCATGGTTGCTCTCCCCCTTACGGGGAGTCCCACCGGCGGAGTCGAACCGCCGTACACCATGTGGGAAGACCGGGAATCTCCGAGTGACTCCCGGGGTGTCGTTTTTCGCTCTACGATTGGC
>NZ_JBGUBC010000061.1:0-1069 GCF_041821145.1 Halopenitus sp. H-Gu1
AGAGGGTGTCATAGAACGATTGGCACACCAACAAGCAGGGTGAACGCTGAGGTGGATGAGTTCAGCGACCCTGCAAGATGATCCTTTGGTAGAGTCGTTCTTCAATGATGTCGAGACAGAGACGCTAGCGCTGTTCGAGCACCTCTCCTTCGAGTTTCTCGAAGAGCTTGACGTGTTCGCCCCGGCCAAGACGGGGCGAACACGAGACCACGAACCACCAGAGCTGATGCGTGGCTTTCTCCACTGCTACTACAAGGACATCTACGGCATCCGTCCCGTTGAACGAGAGCTTCGGAACGCGGTTGTCTGGTTGAGCTGTGGCTTCGATCGACCGCCGTCGAGAGACGCGGTCGATCGCTTCCTCACCGATCTTGAATACGTTGTTGACAACGTCTTCACCCACCTCGTCGAGCAGGCCGCCCGCCGCGGCCTGCTCGACTTGACCTACTGTATCGATTCGACCGACGTGAGGGCGATGCCAGCCGACCCAGACGCGTCAAAGTGCTACGATCCAACCGAAGACGTGTACTACTACGGCTACGGCTGTACGATCGTCTCGACCGGGCAAAAGATACCAATCGCAGCGGAGTTCACAGAGAGCAAACAAGCACCAGAAGAGACGGCGATGCGCGTCACGCGTGACGCGCTCGCCGTCGAGCAACCGATCTGGATGGTTGGAGACAGCGCCTACGACACGCTCGACTGGCACGACCACCTGCTGGCCGCAGGGGTCGTGCCAGTCGCTCCGTACAACGCACGAAACGCCGATGACCCGAAAGACATCGATTACAGGGTCGAAGATCGAATCGAAAAACACAGCGAGGACGTACAGCTGAAGCAATCGACGCTAGACGAGACGTACAATCGGCGGAGTGGCGTCGAACGAACCAACGAATCAGTCAAGGACTGCGGCCTCGGGCGTGCGTTCGCCCGAGGCCGCGTTCATGCACGAGTACAAGTATTCCTCGCGCTGTGCCTTCGTCTCGTCGTTGCAATCACCAACTACGAACGTGGAGACAATCCAGGAAGTACCGTGATCACGGTGTGACAAGAGTTCTATGACACCCTC
>NZ_JBGUBC010000062.1:0-1059 GCF_041821145.1 Halopenitus sp. H-Gu1
TATAGTAGACGTTAGAAATAATTACTCACTTTGGGAATTGAAAGTTGATCAAGAGCGGTATCGATCGCTGTTGTCAGCTCAGAAAGCGAGTCGAAGAATCGGTTGCTAAGTGCTGATTGCAGTTGTCTCCAGCATTCCTCGACTGGATTGAGTTCCGGTGAATAAGCTGGTAACGTGACGAAGGCGAGGTCGTCACGGGCCGCCAGGTCCGTGACGGCCGATGCCTGGAAATACGGCGCTCCATCGAGCACGACGATGAGATCGTCTTTGAATTCTTTGCATAATGCGAGAATGAAATGTTTCGCGTGTTCGGCGGTAACGTATTCGGTGAATCGTGAGAAGAAGCACTCGCCGTCTTCGGTGACCGCGCCGAGCAGACACGTCCAGTCGCGTTGACCAGAAAGTTCGACGGAGGGCCGCGTGCCGCGCGGAAACCACGCGACACGCGGCTCGACTTGAACGGATTTCTTCGTCTGATCGATACAGACTACGGTGGCGTCCATCTCCCGTCGCTTTTTTTGAGTTCATCGTGGAACTCATCTTGGTCGGATTCCTCGGCTTCGGCGGCTGTGCGGCGCGGTTTTTGGTAACTCAATCCAGCTTCTTTGAGCAACCGCCGACAACTCGGGTAGGAGTATTCGACGCCATAGGTTTCTTCGAGAAATTCCTGGACGAGCGCCGGCGTCCACGCCGGCGCGTCGATCCCGACTTCCTCGGGCGGTTCGTGAACGGTTTGTTCGAATTCTTCTTGCTGAGATTTCGAGAGCTTTCGTTTCCTCCCAGATCGATGAGCATCAGTCACAGCTTGCTCAAGCGGCTCGTCCGTATCGAGTCGCATCAGCCAGCTGTAGATCGTTCTTCGTCCGGTGTCGTGCCAGTCGGCAAGTTCGGTTTGCGTCACGCCGTTCTTGTACGCGATCGCCGCTAACAACCGTTGCGTCGGCTTGTTTCCCTCAACCTTGTCGAGGGTATCTTGGAGTTCTTCGACGGAGATTTCGTCGAGATGATCCATTGATTACAGCAACAATCTCTGAGCAGGAAATTCTAACGGTTACTATA
>NZ_JBGUBC010000063.1:0-958 GCF_041821145.1 Halopenitus sp. H-Gu1
TCGGTAGGAGTGGGACACTCCGAACCGCCTGTACAGGGGAATCGCCTGCGGAGTCTGGAACCACTGTGCCCACGTCGGGTACAAGCTCCGACGCAGAAACAGGAAGTCCCGACCTCAACAAGCGAGGGCCGAGTAGGCCCGAGCGCGGTCGGTCGGGGTAGTTCTCAGGCGTGTCACTATAGTTGAAGAACGGATGGTTGGGCTTCTCATTCCCGTTATATTGTTTATCGGGAGTCTCGGACTGTTGTTGGTTGCCTCGGATGCATTGACATCTGCTGCCGAACGAATCGGCCTCTCGTTTGGTATTTCACCGTTCATAATCGGGGTCACGATCGTGGCCGGTGGGACATCGCTTCCGGAACTGACGTCGTCGCTTCTGGCAATGTTTCAAGGAGCTCCTGCGATCGTTATGGGAAGCGTCGTCGGATCGAACATCTCGAACATGCTTTTAGTCCTGGGAGTTGCTGCTGTCGTCGGGGGCGATATTCGTGTACTTCGTGAACTCGTTGAGGTCGATCTACCATTGCTTGTCGCATCGGCTGTATTCCTCATCTTGGCAACGTGGAAGTCGCCGTTTTCGTGGTACGAAGGGCTTCTCGCGTTGGCGGCGCTGGCGGTGTATATTCAGTTTACGATCAAAGAGAAGGATCGATACGTCGGAATGTTGGTCGACGAAATCGTCATGGAAAGTGACGAGGAGGTTGCAGACGAGCCCGAGCCACAGGCAGGCGTGAAGACGTACGTTCAACTGATTGTAAGCATAGGGATAGTCTTCGGCGCGGCGTACATTCTCGTCAACTCGATCATTGTCATCTCGACGACTCTTCAGATCGGAACCGAGATCGTGGCGATTACCGCGGTGGCAGTGGGAACGTCGCTTCCCGAAATCACCGTCAGTGTCATGGCTGTTCGGAGGGAACTACCGGGATTGGCTGTTGGCAACGTCTTAGGATCGAAT
>NZ_JBGUBC010000064.1:0-937 GCF_041821145.1 Halopenitus sp. H-Gu1
GGCTCTGGTGAATCGCTGTACTGCGGCAGGATAGGTCGTCAAATCAAAGGAAGTGAAGCGGGAAACCCGCGGTGGTTATGTCGAAGATCTCCCGCTTCACCAGGAAAGCGGTTACATTAGCTAAAAATGTTGTTGGTGGCCGAGGCAAAGTCGCCGCCCCCGAAGGGGGTGGCGGCTTCGCCGATTACGCTCTTGTATCGCTACACTGTCTACGGATTTACCTCGATGAGTCGTACCGCAACGCCCTCGATCTGCTGAGCGAGATGCCGCGTATTTTGGCCGAGATCGGCCTCGAAGAGGGCGATCTCCCGCATCACTCCACGCTTGTGAAGGCGTTTGATAGGTTCGAGATGAAGATCTGGCGAGTGCTGCTGCGGCTGTCGGCGCAGCTGCACGACACCGCCGATCACGCCGCGATGGACGCGACGTTTTTCGACCGTGAAACCGCCAGCAAGCACTACTGCCGCCGGACGAACTACCGCGTTCAAACGCTGAAAACGACCGCGCTCGTCGATACGAAAACACAAGCTGTCCTCGACGTTCACTGTACGACCGAGAAACGTCACGACACGCAGGTCGGCTGGCAACTCGCCCGCCGCAACGCGGGCGAGATTGCCAGCCTCGCCGCCGACAAAGGCTACGATTGGCAGCGATTACGCGAGAAATTGCGCGAAGAGGGTGTGAGACCGCTGATCAAGCACCGCGAGTTCCGACCCATCGACTGCGCGCATAACGCGCGCATCGATGGGTCTCTGTACGGTCAACGAGCACTCTCTGAGACCGTCTTCTCGACGATCAAGCGTACGCTCGGCCACGCGGTGCGTGCCCGAGCGTGGTACCGCGAATTTCGTGAGATCGTGCTGATGTGTGCGGTCTACAACATCAAGCGAGCTGTAAAACAATGAAATCAAACACCGTCTGGCGATTCACCAGAGCC
>NZ_JBGUBC010000065.1:0-851 GCF_041821145.1 Halopenitus sp. H-Gu1
CAGGAGGTCCAGCAAAAATCGAGGGCGAAGATCGTGAGCGACTATTCGAGCAGTTGCAACAGCCGCCGACCGAACTCGGATACGACCAGCAAGCTTGGTCAGCGAAACTTTTGCTTCATCACGCCAAAGAGGAATACGGCGTCGAATACCACGAAACCTACGCGTATGACTTGTTGAAGGAGGCCGGGCTGTCCTTGCGGACAGCACGGCCTCAACATCATGAAGCCGACCCTGAAGAGAAAGCCGAGTTTCAGGAAACAGTCGAAAAAAACGGCCCGAACTAACCGAGAAAACTGTCGTTGTTGTCGATCAGTTCACCAAGCACGTCGGAACTGTTCAGCGACGTGGCTTCTACCCAATTGGCTCAAACCCGACAATAGAGGTGGCAACGTCGTGGGATTCAGTGACGGTGTTGGGCGCTGTCACCGACGACGGTGACAGCTTCTTCTGCTGGACAGAAGAGAACCTCACACGGAACCACGGGATTCGGCTGTTAGAGGCGTTGAAAGAGAGGTTCGGTGAGGAGTTAGTGGTGTTTCTGGATCGAGCGGGCTACTTCTACGCGAGGGATCTTTGGGAGCACGTGAGTGGTGAGCGCGAGACCGAAACTGTCGGAGACAGTTCGGTCTCGTGCGTGCGCGGGGATGATCTCGAAGTGTGGTACTTCCCGTCGAAACTTCCCGAATTGAACGCTGTCGAAGGGTGCTGGGACCAATTACAAGAGTGGTTCAAGTACCGCCTTATGCCAGATCTCTCGACGCTGAAAGACTACATCCCACGAGGATTGAGCGCGATCACCGAACCGAACATCTGGCCGTATCTCACCGGCAAAGATTCGAACTAAACACTAT
>NZ_JBGUBC010000066.1:0-699 GCF_041821145.1 Halopenitus sp. H-Gu1
TCGCTCATCGTCAACTGGGTGAAGGGCATTTCCGCCCGGTGGTACAATGAGCGGTCCAACGACCGCATCAAGTGGACGCGCTCGTACTACATTGGGACTGCCGGCAGCGTCTCGAAAAATGCCGTCGAGCAGTACATCCGCGAGCAGAAGGACAAACAGGACGGGGAGTGGACCGCATGAGGCGCGTCAACTCGTTCACTGTGGTCCCGCGCTCAGATGCCGACGAGGAACTGCTTCGACGGCTGTTGGACGCTTCTGCTTCCCTGTGGAACCAACTCACCTACGAGCGCCGACAAAACTTCACCGACCCCGACATCGACAAGTCCGTCTGGGAGACCGAGGACTACCGCAAGCAGTACGTCGGTGTCCTCGGGAGTGCCACCGCCCAACAGGTGATTCGGAAGAACACCGAAGCGTGGCGGTCGTTCTTCGCCCTGAAAGAGAAAGGCGAAGCCAACGGCCTGCCGGGCTACTGGGGCAACGAGGAAGAGGGCCGGGAGTTGCGGACCTACATCCGCAACGACCAGTACACGCTCCGCTGGGGCGACCGTTCGACCATCGAAATCACGGTCGGCAGCGACCTCAAAGACGAGTACGACATGGGCTACCGCGAACGACTCACGCTCGACGTTCGTGGGAAACCGAAGTGGTCGGGCGACCAAGGTCGGTTGGAACTGTACTACGACGAGTTGAGCGACC
>NZ_JBGUBC010000067.1:0-697 GCF_041821145.1 Halopenitus sp. H-Gu1
CGTAGTGTTCAGATAAGCTGATTCCATGCGAAGCTGAACGATCTGATCCAGTCGTCGGCGGTTTCTGCTTCGGCGTTGCTGAAACAGTTTGAAAAACAGATAGTTCTGCGTTTTATCTCTCTAAAGACACGTTCAACAGCATTCCGATTTCCATGTTTTTCGTATCTAAAATCGAAGCCGTGGCGCTGACACGCATCTTGTAACGAGTGCGATCCATCGACGAGAAACACGGCGTCGGAGACGTCGTGTTTCTCGGAGAGTTCCGTAAGAAACGAATGAGCGATAACCTTTGTTGTCGTCGGTTCAAGCTTTGTATGGAGCAATTCGTTTGTCTCGGGATCGACAGCGGCATACAGCCAATATTGCTCATCGTTGAGCCGGATCACGGTTTCGTCAACCGCAACGTGATCCGGACACCGACCAGCGTCGGGCTGTAGATCGGCCTTGTGAACCCAATTATGGACGGTTGATCGAGCACGTTCGACACCGAATATCTCAAGAATCGAAACAGTATTCGAAAGCGAGAGTCCAGCAAGATGGAGCTGAATACTGAGCTTCATCAGGAATCGCGGTGTCGCTTCTCGTTCAACAAACTCTAAGTTGATCTCCTCTAAACAACCGTTGAGGCGGTCGTTTTCGGGCATAGACTACTCAGAAAACGAACCGCCTCACTCTTCATCCTTATCTGAACACCGCC
>NZ_JBGUBC010000068.1:0-691 GCF_041821145.1 Halopenitus sp. H-Gu1
GGTCGCGTTAAGTTTGGCGTGAGTTGTGGTAGACGGCGACGGCTTCGAGCCAGTTTTGAGCTGTCTCTAACGCGACATTGCTGAAACTATTTGCGAATGAGGAGGTTCGACGTTCTATTTCCCAAAAGACACGTTCGATAGCATTCCGATTTCCATGGCGAATCACTCGAAATCGATAGCCGTCCTCAGCAAGCACTGGTCCGAGATAGTCTGCGTCATCGACGAGAAATTCCACGTCATTAAGCTGGTAGCGTCGGTGTAACTCGGTCAGAAACCATCGCGTCGTTTGTTTATTTGCGGTCGGATAGAGGCTTACGTGGAGGATATCGTTCGTATACGGATCAACCGCGCCGTACAGCCAGAATTGCTGACCATGGAGGCGGATCATCTTTTCATCAACCGCGAGTTGATCCTCGGAGACGGTCGAGATCGGCTGTAGATCGGCCTTGTGAACCCAGTTGTGAATAGCGACATGACTCCGATCGATCCCGTATTCTTCGAGAAATTTACTTACCTCGCGTAGAGACATACCGGCCAAATGACAGCGTATCCCTACTTCAATCGCCCAGAGCGGCGTTCGATCTCGCTCCACAAACGACAAGTCAATCCACGCGATACCATCGTTGAGGCGGTCGAATTCTGTCATAGACACTCAGAACTCGTCCGCCTCATCCTCTAACTTAACGCGACC
>NZ_JBGUBC010000069.1:0-690 GCF_041821145.1 Halopenitus sp. H-Gu1
GGCGGTGTTAAGTTAAGGACGAGGCGGTCGGTGATTCGAGTGTCTATGTCCGAATCCAACCGCCTCACCGAGTCTACTGAGTGGATCGACTTGGGGTTTGTGGAGCGAGAGCGGACACCCCGCGAGATCATTGAAAAGGGTATTCGCTACCATCTTGCTGGATTATCACTTTCGAATACAGTCGTGCTTCTTGAGGAGTTGGGTGTCAAACGGAGTCGAACGGCAGTTCACAACTGGATACAGAAGGCTGAACTACAGCCGGCTGGCGGTGAAAGCCCGGATCGTGTCGCGGTCGATCAAAAAGCGATCCGGGTCAATAATAACTGGTACTGGCTGTATGCGGCTGTCGATCCTGAAACGAACAGAATTCTGCACACACGGCTGTTTCCGACGTATACGGCTGCGATCGCACGGGAGTTTCTATCCGAGTTGATCGAGAAACACGACGTCAAAGACGCCGTGTTTCTCATCGACAACGCAGACGATCTTATCGGTGGCCTTCGACGAGAAAACCTCAGCTACCGCGTCCAACAACACGGCTTCAGAAATTCCGTCGAACGTATCTTTCGTGAGGTAGAACGAAGAACATCTTCGTTTTCAAACTGTTTCAGTCACGTCGATCCGCCGACCGCGGAAACGTGGTTGCAAGCCCACGCCGTCTGGTGGAATCATGCTTAAGTTAACACGACC
>NZ_JBGUBC010000070.1:0-646 GCF_041821145.1 Halopenitus sp. H-Gu1
ACTGTATCCATGGGCCACCAGGAACAGGAAAAACCCGAACACTAACAGCTGTCATTCAATCTGCAGTCGAGTCGGGACAACGTGTCTTGGTCTGCGCCCACTCAAATCAAGCAGTAGATAATTTAATCGCAGGAGAGAGCAGTGCAAATGACCCTGACGAGGACTCCCTCCACGGAATAATCCAAACAGAAGGATACCGACTATCTCGAATTGGGCGACGAGATCAAATTACATCTCGAGTCGTTTCCACTCACTATGCAGATGAAGAGACAGACCGGGCTCAAATTGTGGCAACGACGACGAATAGCGCAGACCGACTCGATCTCGCGCGATTTAGCTTGATTGTGGTCGACGAAGCAACGCAGGCGAGTATCCCAGCGGCTGCAGTCCCATTTAAATTCGGCTCGAAACTCGTGTTGGCAGGGGACCACAAACAACTACCGCCGTACCACTCTGGAGAAAATGCTTCAGATGAAGCGTTCTATCCGTCGCTGTTTGAGCACCTCTTGGACCGGTTTGGAGACGATGCAAAAACCACACTTAGACGGCAGTACCGAATGCACAGATCTATCGCGAACTTCTCTAATAAGGAGTTCTACGATGGACTTCTGCTCCATGGTGAAGCGAATAAATCTGCGACTCTTTC
>NZ_JBGUBC010000071.1:0-610 GCF_041821145.1 Halopenitus sp. H-Gu1
CGCCGTCGAAGGGCCCGACCTCTCCGAGGAACGCGAGCGGTTGGAACGTGCACAACGCGATCTCTCGCGGAAGGAACACGGCTCGGCGAACTACCGCACGCAACAGCGCGTAGTAGCCCGTCGCCATGCCGATCTGAAGCGAAAGCGTCGGGACTTCCTGCACAAACTTTCGAACTACTACGCTCGGGAATACGACCTCGTAGCGGTCGAAGACCTCGACGCGAAGAGTCTGATGGAACTCCCGTCCAACAGTCGGAACCGCGCCGGAGCGACGTGGGGGACGTTCCTGCGGATGTTGGAGTACAAGTGCGAACGCGAAGGAACCCACTTTGTCGCCGTGAATCCACGCGGAACGACGAAAGAGTGTTCCAACTGCAGCGTTTCGACCGACAAACCGCTGTGGGTCCGCGAGCACTCGTGTCCGTCGTGCGGATTCGAGGCGGACCGCGACCTCAACGCGGCGTACAACATCCTTTCACGCGGACTCGATCAGGTAGGGGTGGTTCACCCCGATTCAATGCCTGCGGAGACTGCGCTCCCTACGGGAACCGATTCGGTTCCTGCAAAGCGCGTCGTGGAAACAGGAAGCCCCGTCCTCAGCGAGGCCGTC